>PLDT01000366.1:617-49904 GCA_003136255.1 Actinomycetota bacterium | reverse complement strand
GCCTGCTGCTCGGACAGCTCGCCGGTCCGTCCCGCCGCCTCAAGCGCGTCCAGTTCCTCGGCCCGGGCTGCTTCCTCGGCCTCGACCAGCTCCTGCGGTGAGGCGATCCGCGCCAGCGCCCGCAGCCTTCTCAGCTCGCGCGCGGGCACCTGTGCCAGCGGCTCGTCCGGCTCGGTGGGCTGGGCGGTCATGCCGCACTCTCCTTCGCCGTTGGGGTTACCGGCCGCCGTGGCCAGCGTTACACGTCATCGTACGGGGCGTATGAGACGGCGGTCCGCAGGCCGCGCGGCTTGTGGGGCGGTACTTCGCGGGTCCAGTCGGGGCCCGGCGCCCTTTGGCTCGCCGGGAGTCCAGTCGGTCCCGCGCCCTCTGGCTTGCGTGGGGCAAGCTTGTCCCTGTGACACTCCCGCATAGCACGCTGATCACGCGGATCGGGGAACTGGTCACCAACGACGGTGACGGTACCTTCGCCGCCCTTACCGATGCGGCGCTGGTCATCGAGGACGGCACGGTGGCCTGGACCGGCCCGGCGGACCAGGCGCCCGCTGCCGATTCCGTGGTCGACGCGGACGGGCGGGCGGTGCTGCCCGGCTTCGTCGACTCCCACGCCCACCTGGTCTTCGCGGGGGAGCGCAGCGCCGAGTTCGCGGCCAGGATGGCGGGCCGCCCCTACCAGGCGGGCGGCATCCTCACCACGGTGGCGGCGACCCGGGCCGCGTCCGACGCCGCGCTCCGCGAGAACCTGCAGCGGCTGGCGGCCGAGATGCTCCGGCAGGGAACGACCACGTTCGAGTGCAAGTCCGGCTACGGGCTCACCGTGGCCGACGAGGCGCGCGGGCTCGCGCTGGCCGCCGAGGTCACCTCCGAGGTCACCTACCTCGGCGCGCACGTCGTGCCGCCCGAGTTCACCGGCGACGTGCCCGGCTACGTGGACCTGGTGTGCGGCCCGATGCTCGAGGCGTGCGCCCCGCACGCCCGGTGGATCGACGTGTTCTGCGAGGACGGCGCGTTCGGCGCCGACGAGGCCGCCGCGATCCTGGCCGCGGGCCGGGCCCGCGGCCTGGGCGCCCGCATCCACGCCAACCAGCTCGGACCCGGGCCCGGCATCCGCGTCGCGGCGGAGGCCGGTGCGGCCTCCGCTGACCACTGCACCTATCTCACCGACGCCGACCTGGACACGATCGTGTCCGCCCCGCTGGTCGCGACGCTGCTGCCCGGCGCCGAATTCGGCACCCGGCACCCCTACCCGGACGCGCGCCGGCTGCTGGACGCCGGGGCCACGGTGGCTCTGGCCACCGACTGCAACCCGGGTTCCTCGTTCACCTCCAGCATGCCGTTCTGCATCGCGCTGGCCGTCCGCGACATGCGGATGACCACCCAGGAGGCGGTCTGGGCCGCCACCGCCGGCGGCGCCCGCGCCCTGCGCCGCCCCGACGTCGGCCACCTCGGCGTAGGCGCGCGCGCCGACCTGATCCTGCTCGACGCCCCCTCCCACGCCTACCTGGCCTACCGCCCCGGCGTCCCCCTCGTCGCCGCCGTCTGGCAGTCCGGCCACCTAGCCGCCGGCGCGGTCCCTTGGTCCCGGCCTCCTAGCCCCTGCGGGACCTATTGACCGGGAAGCGCCCTCGGATCGGGACTTTTACATGATCACGGGCAGAAATGGCCAAATGGGGTCCAAAAGTGCCCGCGATCATGGTCGACGCCCGGAATGTCTCAATATTGAGTTCAGACATAATGGGACATAACCGGATCGGATCGGATCGGCAGGTCGACGAGCGGGCGCCACACACCAGCCGATCGCCCCCGCCGACGCCCATGGGAAGCGCTCCGAACACGCTAAAGCTTCGAAGGTAGGTAGCTACGCCGGAAACGGATAAGAGGCTCTACCGAGTCCGTGACGTACGGGACGCTTGTGACGCGTGCGATGAGGAGCAGGTGGTCGCCGGCCAAAAGAACCTGCTCGGCCGCGCACTCCAGCGCGGCCAGCCCGCCCTCGACGATCAGCGCGCCGGAGGCCTCGCCCCGCTGGTACGGCACGTCCGAGAGCATCAGCCGCGCCCCGGGCCGCCCCGCCGCGGCGAACCTCCCGGCCAGCACCCGCTGCCCGGCCGTCAGCAGCGTCACCGCGAACCGCGTGACCGGTTCCTCGCTCCGGCCGAACAACTCGGCCGGATACGACCCAGCCAGCAGCGACACGGTCACCAGCGGCGGGTCCGAAGACACCGGGCAGAACGCGCTGACCGTGGCACCGACGTCATCGCGCCCGTCAGCCACCGTGACCAGCGTGACCGAGCTGGCCCACGTCTCCAGCGCCGCGGTGGCAAGCACCACGGGCCGTTCGGTCAACTGATGGTCCAGGACCCCGGGAGCATCAGCGGTCCGTACGGTGGCAGGCCCGCGCGGGCCGCCAGCCGCCAGGCCGGTCCCCAGCCCAGATAGGGGGCGCCGTCGGCGAACCCGAAGTCCAGCGCCGCGGCCGCCGCGGGGCGGGCCTCGCTGGACTCGGGCGGGCGCAGCTGGTCCAGCGGGGTCAGCCGGGGCCAGATGCGCAGCGGCGCGCCGGCCGGCAGGCCTGCCCGGCGCCGGGCGATCTCGGCCGCGGCCGCCATCCCGCCCAGCTCGTCGACCAGACCGTTCGCGGCGGCGTCGGCGCCGGTCCAGACCCGCCCGCGGGCCAGCTCGTGCATCCGCTCGACCGACATGCGCCGGCCCGAGGCCGCCTTGGAAATGAACTCCTGGTAGACCACGTCCAGCCAGGCGTTGACCCGGTCCCACTCGTCCTGCGTGAACGGGTGGGTCGGCGCGAACATCCGGGCCCGGGCGCCCTCGGCCACCGAATCGGTGGTGATGCCGGCCCGGGCCAGGGCGTCCTCGAGCACCGGCTTGCCGAGGATCACGCCGATCGACCCGGTCAGCGTGCCGGGCTGGGCCACGATGACGTCGGCCGCCATCGCGATGTAGTACCCGCCGGAGGCGGCCACGTCGCTCATCGAGACCACCACGGGCTTGCCGGCCGCGCGGATCCTGACCACCTCACGCCAGATCGTGTCCGACGCCACCGCCGAACCGCCCGGGCTGTTGACCCGCAGCAGCACGGCCCGGACCCGCTCGTCGGACCGCGCCGACCGCAGCGCGGCCGCCACCGTGTCCGAGCCCATGGCGCCGCCGCCCACCGGGCCCCGGCTGCTGCGCCCCTGCCGGATCGGGCCGGACGCGTAGATCACCGCGACGAAGCGCTCACGCGGATTCGGCAGGCGGCGGGCGCGCTGCGCCAGCATGTGCAGGCGCTGGTAGCGCCCCACGTACTGCAGGATCGCACCCTTGCCCGCCTCCTTGCGGACCGCCTTGTAGACCTCGTCCCGGTAGCCGAGCTCGTCGACCAGACCCTCGGCCAGCGCGTCGGTGGCCAGGAACGGGCCCCGGTCGAGCAGCGCGCGGGCCTCCTCGACGGTCTTGCCGCGGCGTTCGGCGATGGCCGCGCTCAGCTGTTCCACGACGGAGACCGCCAGGCGTTCAGCGGCCTCGCGCGCAGGTCCGGTGAAGCCGCGCTCGGTCAGGTTGTCGGCCGCCGTCTTGTACTCGTACCGTTTGGCGCTCTCGAACCCGATGCCGACCTTGGCCAGCGCGTCGTGCAGGAACAGCTGCTCGACGGCCACCCCGGTCAGTCCCAGGGTGCCGGACGGCTGCAGGTAGATCCGGTCGAACGCGGTGGCCAGGTAGTAGGGCATGTTCCCGTGCGTGAACTCGCCGAACGACTCGGCCCAGGCCACGGTGAGCTTGCCTGAGGCGCGGAACTCGGCGATCGCCTCGCGGATTTCCTGCATCCGGGCCAGGCCGATCCGCCCCCCGCCGACCTTGGCCACCAGCACGCGGACCCGGTCGTCCTGGCTGGCGCGACGCAGGCCGTCGATGACGTCCGACAGCCTGATCTTGCGGATGGACATCACCGCCGACAGCGGATCGGTGGCCGGCCCCTCCGGCACGCCCTCGGTAAGGTCGAGCTCGAGGATCAGGGGGGCGGTCTGGCGCTGTCGTAGCCTAGAGATCTCGGCGACCGGCCAAAAGCCGCCACGGTGCCCGCCGGGGGAGTCGTCCCCCCCGGAGCTTGCCCGGAGTTTAGCGTCTGCCATGCGGCCAGCTTACGGCGCGAAGGAGAACGAGATCTGCCATCATCCGACCACGATTGTCGTGGATATCGCCAACGTGATGGGGTCGCGCCCCGACGGCTGGTGGCGGGACCGGCCCGCAGCGGCGGTCCGGCTGCACACCGAACTCACCGCCCTGGCGGCCAGCGGCCGTCCCGTCCTGCCCGATGACACCGAGCCCGAAGCGTTCGTCATGGTCCTGGAGGGCGCCGCCCGGCCGGCCGCCGCCCGGATCGACGCGGCCGCCGCCCGGATCGACGCAGGTGCCGCTCGGATCGACGCGGCGCCGGGGGCAGGCGTGCGGGTCGTCCAGGCCGACGGCTCCGGCGATGACGCGATCGTGGCCCTGGTCCGCGACCTGCCCGGCCGGCGCGTGGTCGTGACCGCGGATCGAGAGCTGCGCCGAAGATGCGAGGCGGCCGGCGCGGAGGTGCTCGGCCCGGGCTGGCTGATCCGCCTGTTCCGCGAGCGACCAGGCGAGCGATAACGCGAGCGATAATCGGGCCGCCCGGCCCGTTCAACCGGGCGGCCCCACTCTCCCTCTCGCTCCGGCGCACTCAGACGCCGGAGCGAAGATCGTAGCAGGCTGCGACGACCGGCCGCCCGACTTACCCGGATACGCGAGGTTTGGAAAATGCTGTGAGAAAAAGCTTTACTAGCGGACAGACAATGTACTGACGACCAGAGGGAAGATGCCTGTGCCTGTGCTGCTCATTGTCGCGATTGTCCTGTTCGTCGGCTTGCTGTTCGCCGCCGATCAACTGGTGAAGGCGATCAAGCGGGGTCGTCGCCGGGCCAGAGCCACCCAGCGGCTCGCCGCCGCGGAGGCCCGGGGCAAGGCGCGGCACAAGCAGCGACGAGCGGCAGCCGAGGCGAGCGCGGAGCTCACCTCCGTGATGCCCACCATCCACGACCTCGACCCTCGTCACGTAGAGTAGCGCCCGGTGCGGGTGGTGGTGCTGTCGGACACCCACGCGCCCCGGCGCTGGCGGGGCTGCCCGCCGCGGGTGGCAGCCGAACTGCGCGGCGCCGACCTGATCCTGCACGCGGGTGACGTCTGCACCGCCACCGTCCTTGACGAGCTGGCGCAGTACGCGCCGGTGACCGCGGTCCTGGGGAACAACGACGGCCCGGACGTGGCCGAGTGGGGTGCCGCGCCGACCGCCGAGCTCGACCTGGACGGGCTCCGGGTGGCCATGCTGCACGACAGCGGCCCGGCCACGGGCCGGCTGGTCCGGATGCGCCGCGCGTTCCCGCGCGCGGACCTCGTGGTGTTCGGGCATTCGCACATCCCGCTCGACCAGTCGGGGTCCGGGCTGCGGATCTTCAACCCCGGGTCGCCGACCGACCGGCGGCGCCAGCCGCACGGCACGCTCGGCGTGCTGCGCATCGAATCCGGCGCGCTGGCCGAAGCCACCATCGTGCCGGTGACGTAAAGAACGCCGGCCCGTCCGCAGACGGGCCGGCGTCCTAACCAGGATTAACTCCGGCGGACCGCTACTCGGTCCACCAGTCTTCTTCGTCTTCCTTGCCGCCGCCCCCCGGCTTGCCGTTGGCCTGCGTGGGGGCCGGACCGCCGCCGTTGGCCGGAACCGGCCGCTGCGCCTGCACCTGGGTAGGCGCCGCGCCCACCTGGGTGGCCTGCTGGGCGGCGGCCGGAGCGGGCTGGCTGGTCCCGTTGCGGGGCGCGGCCTGGGAGGCCGGCCCGCCCGGGTCCGCGGCGATGGCCGGCTTGGCCGGCGGCGCTGACATGGACGGCGCCGACATGGCCGGGTCCGCTCCGCCGGGCAGCTGCCCGCCGAGCAGCTGGCGCACCTGGGCCAGGTGGCTGGCGATGCTGTCCTTCTGGCGGGTGAGCTCGTCGACGTCGCGCTGGGCCGCGGCGCGACGGCGCTCGGCGTCGGCCTTGACCTCGGCGAGCAGCTGCTCGGCCTGGGTCTTGGCCTGGCTGACGATCTGGTCGGCGTTCTTCTTGGCGTTGCTGACCAGCTGCCGGGCGTGCTGGTCGGCGTCGCGGCGGGTGTTGTCGGCCTGCGCGGAAGCCTTCGCGGCCCGCTGCTCGGCGGTGGACGCCCGCTGCTCGGCCTCGGAGACCAGCTTCTGCGTCGCGGCCTGGGCGGCGGCGAGCCGCTCGGCCTCCTGGCGCTCGGCCTCTTCCCGGCGCGCCGCGAGCTGGATCTCGAACTCGGCCTCGGACTGGGCCCGCTGAGCCTCGCTCTCCTCCAGGATGCGCTGCGCCTGGCTGCGCATCTCGTCGGCCTGCCGCTTGGAGGTGGTGAGAATCTCATCCCGCTCGCGCTTGGCGGTGGCCTTGAGCTGGGCCACCTCGCGCTCGGTGCTGGTCCGCAGCTTGGCGATGTCGCGCTCGGCCGCGGCCCGCTTCTCCGCCACCTCGTGGTCGGCCGTGGCGCGCAGCTTGGCCGCCTCGCGCTCGGTCGTGTTGGTCAGCTCGTCAGCCTCACGCCGGGCCGTGGTCCTGATCGAGTCCGCCTCGCGCTCGGCCGCCCCGCGCAGGTCGTCGGTCTCGCGCTTGGCGTTGGCGCGCAACTCGGCGGCCTCGTTCTCGGCCCCGGCCCGCAGCTCGGCCGCGTCGACCTTAGCCGCGGCCTTGATCTCGTTCGCTTCGGACCTGGCCGCCTGAACCAGCTCGGTGGCCTGCTCCTCGGCGAGCCGGAGCAACTGCTCGATCCGGGCCCCGAGGCCGGAATAGGTCGGCCGCTCTTGCTCCCCGATCTGGCGGTGGGCTTCGGACAGCTCCCGCTTCAAAGTCGTGGTCTGCTCGCGGTGCGTGCGCACTTCGGCCTCGATCTGCCGGATGTGCTCGTCGACCTGGTGACGGTCGTAGCCCCGCATCACCGTCGCGAACTCACGCGGCGGGGCCTCTTCGAAGAAGTTAGTCAGCTGGGCGTCAATGTCCGATTGCATGTGGCCTAATCCTGGATAGACGTTAGAGCGACGAGGGGGATTTTTACGGCGGGTGTCAGCATGCGGGTACGACTCTCCGCCGGTGACTGGCACACTACTCTTACTTGGGTTGCGTTGGCGTGTCCTTCGGAGTTCTCTATCCTATCCATCCTGGTAAATCCCCTAAATGCCCCGATGGGCGATCATCTAGGTCGCGGCGGAGGGGTTCACGCTGGGCCGGCCAGCTGGACCAATTCGGTCAGTACGCCGCCCAGATCGGCCGGGTGCAAGAAGGCGATGGACGCCCCCATCGACCCGTGCCGCGGCCGCTCGTCGAGCAGCCGCACTCCGCGAACGCCGAGCGTGGCCAGCGCCGCCACGATGTCGTCCACACCGTAACCGACGTGGTGCAGGCCCTCGCCGCGCCGGGCCAGGAACCGGCCCACCGGGGTGTCTGGTCCCAGCGGCTCCAGTAGCTGAACGTAACCTGGCCGCGAGCCCGTTCCCGGCCCGGTTCCGCCCACCTGGAGCATGGCCTCACGCACCCCTTGCTCCTCGTTCACCTCAAGGCTCACCACCTGGAGCCCGAAGGTGGCGTACCGCTCGATCGCGGTTTCCAGGTCGCGGCAGGCGATGCCAATGTGATCGATGCGACTCAGCAGCGGTACTAGCACGATCTTTCCTTTCCCACCCCGATGGGTATCGTTACAGACATGAGCGAACCACGTCAGCCGGTCATCGTCGGCGGCGCGCGGACCCCGGTGGGCCGCCTGATGGGCTCCCTGGCCAGCAAGTCTGCCAGCGAACTGGGCGGCGTCGCGATCGCCGGGGCCCTGCGGCGCGCCGGAATCGGTCCGGAGCAGGTGCAGTACGTGATCATGGGCCAGGTATTGCAGGCCGGCGCCGGGCAGATCACCGCCCGGCAGGCCGCCGTCGCGGCCGGCCTCGCCATGGACATCCCGGCGGTGACCGTCAACAAGGTCTGCCTGTCCGGCCTGGACGCCATCGCGCTCGCGTCGCAGCTGATCCGGCTCGGCGAGTACGACGTGATCGTGGCCGGCGGCATGGAGTCCATGACGCAGGCGCCGCACCTGCTGCGCAACTCCCGCGCGGGTTACCGATTCGGGCCGGTCACCGTCGATGACTCGATGGCCCTGGACGGCCTGACCGACGCCTTCGACCACCTGTCCATGGGCGAGTCGACCGAGAACAGCGTGCGCAAGCTCGGCATCACCCGCGCCGAGCAGGACGAGTTCGCCGCCCTGTCCCACCAGCGCGCGGCGACCGCGGCCAAGAACGGCCTGTTCGCCGACGAGATCGTCGCCGTCCAGGTGCCGCAGCGAGGCGGCGAGCCGCTGTCGGTGACCGAGGACGAGGGCATCCGCCCGGGCACCACGGCGCAGACGCTGGGCAAGCTCAAGGCGGCGTTCGGCCAGGACGGCACGATCACGGCCGGCACCTCGTCGCAGATCTCCGACGGCGCCGCCGCCGTGGTGGTCATGTCGGCCGAGGCGGCCCAGCGCGCCGGCGCCCAGGTGCTGGCCGAGATCGGCGCGCACGGCAACGTCGCGGGCCCGGACAACTCGCTGCACTCCCAGCCCTCCAACGCCATCAAGCAGGCCCTGACCAAGGCCGGGCTGACCGCACCCGACCTGGACCTGATCGAGATCAACGAGGCGTTCGCGGTGGTCGCCATCCAGTCCATGCGCGACCTGGACGTCAGCCCCGACATCGTGAACGTCAACGGCGGCGCGATCGCCCTCGGCCACCCGATCGGCGCTTCCGGGGCGCGGATCGCGCTGCACCTGGCCAACGAGCTGCGCCGCCGCGGCGGCGGGCTGGGCGCCGCCGGCCTGTGCGGCGGCGGCGGCCAGGGTGAGGCGCTGCTACTGCGTGTCCCGGCATAGGCCCCAAAAAACCAAAAAAGGGGCAGAGCCTGAAATACGGTGGGATTCGTGGGTAAGCCGCTTGAGCTGCCGTTCGATCCCATCGACCGGGCGGCCCGGATCTGGGAAGCCAGGTTCGGCCCGTCGCCCTCGATGGCCGCCGTCACCTCGATCATGCGCGCCCAGCAGATCCTGCTCGGCGAGCTGGACGCGCTGCTGCGGCCCTACGGGCTGACCTTCGCGCGCTACGAGGCCCTGGTCCTGCTCACCTTCAGCCGCCGCGGCGCGCTGCCGCTGGGCATGATCGGCGAGCGGCTGATGGTGCACCCGACCAGCGTCACGAACATCATCGGCCGCCTGGAGCGTCAGGGCCTGGTGGTCCGCCACCCCAACCCGGCCGACGGCCGCGGCCGGCTGGCCGAGGTCACCCCCGAGGGCCGCGCCCTGGTCGAGCGGGCCACCCGGGACCTGATGGCGGCCGAGTTCGGCTTCGGCGGGTACGAGCCGGGTCAGCTGAAGGAGATCTTCGACCTGCTCCGCGACCTGCGGCTAAGCAACGGCGACTTCATCCCAGAGCACCCAGCGCAAACCGATTTAAGGACCGCTGACCGCCGACGGCGCCCAGCTCTGCCCGCCGTCGAAGGTAAACCAGACCGTGCCGACCGCGGGGTCCGCGGGCAGCGCGATGCCCTGCGCATCGGTCGTCATGCCCACGTAGCCGAACCCCCCGGCCGGCGCCGGCGCGTCCAGCGTCGCCGCCTGCCACGTCGGGCTTCCCGTCGGCCGCACGTCGATACCCTGACCGGTGGCCAGGACGTACGTACCGTCCGGGCTGGCGGTCGCCGAGGTGGTCAGGCCCAGGGCCGGCGCGGTCCCGGCGTTCTGCCAGACGATCCCGCCGTCGGCCGACGTGAACACCTGCTTGGCCTGCTGGGTTCCGGCAGCGCTTGACGACGCGCAGGTCAGGACCAGGTCCTTGGCGTTCGCGGCGGCGAGCAGCGCCCCGGTTGGCTGGCCGTCCGCCAGCGGCTGCCCGACCGGGCACGGGATCTGTTTCACCTGCTGCCAGGGCGCGCTGCCGTTCACCGGGCCGGAGTAGAGCATCCCGCTCGGGGCCAGCAGGTATCCGCTGGTCCCGGTCAGCACGAGGGACGCGGCCGTCCCGGTCAGCCCCGAGGTCGCGGCGCCCACCGGGGCCCAGCTAACGGCTGACGCCGGACTGGAGTAAAGGGTGTAGCTGGTGCACTGGGTGGCGAACGCCGCGCCGGTCCCGGTGCAGGAGGCGAACAGCGCGAACGCCCGGGCGCCTACCGTCTCCAGGTCGGTGACCCGCAGCCCGTGGGTGGCCACCTGGGTCCAGATCTGGCCGCCGTCGTGCGTCGCGTACAGCTGCGGCCCGAACGCCCAGCCGTCCTCGCGGTCCAGGAACCGGATCTGGCTCACCCCGGTGGCGCCGTCGGCCGGGCCGGTCAGCGGCGCGGGTACCCCGGTCCAGGTCTTCCCGGCGTCGTCGGTGCGCGCCACCGAGGTGCAGTACTGCGTGGCGCAGTGGCCGGGGGTCCCGGCCTGGCCGATCACCCAGCCGGTGTGCGTGCCGATGAACGTGACCGAACTGGGCCGAAAGTTGGCCGGCACCGGCGCCGGGACAGCGGAGGGCACCGGCAAGGCCGATGACGACGCGGCGTTCGCCCCGCTGCTGGCGGACGGCGCGGATGCGGCCGAACGGTCGTGGGCCACGCCCGCGGCCGTGGCCGGATTCACCACGGTCAGGTTGACGATCTGCGGTACGGCCACCGCCGCGGCCACCACCGCCGCCGCCGCGGCCGCGCCCACCGCCAGCCGGCGGTACTTGCGCCGCCGGGCCCGCCGCTTGATCAGCTCGAAGGTGCCCGGCGGCGGGGGCAGCGGTTCTATCCGCCCGTCCAGCCAGGAATCAAGGTCGTCGTCGCGCCGGTCAGGCATCGCGTTCCCCTAGCGCGCTCTTCAGCTTGGCCCGCGCCGCGAACAGGTCCGCCTTGATCGTGCCCTCGGGGCGGTGCAGCAGCGCCGCGACCTCCCGGATCGGGAACCCGCCGTAGTAGTGCAGCAGGAACGGGTCGCGCAGCCGCGGCGGCAGCGAGGCCAGCAGGTTGCGCACGTCCACGTCCTGGGCCGGGTAGGCCACGTCGTCCAGGGCGGTGGCCACGGTGACGCTGCGGATGGCCCGCCGCTCGCGTTCGGCCTTGCGCCAGTGGTCGCGGACCAGGTTGGTCGCGATCATGTACAGGTAGCTCTGCGGGCTCTCCACCCGGGTCCACCGGGCCAGCAGCCGGACGAACGCCTCGGCCGCGATCTCGTGCGCGGTCTCCTCGTCATCGACCAGGCGGCGCACCCATCCGGCCAGCTTGGGGTAGGTGGTCTTGAACAACTGCTCGGCGGCGTCGGTGTCGACATCGGAAGCCGTGCCCACCGGATCTCCCTCGATGGGGTTCCCGGCAGGCGACGGGAACCACGCAGTATCCCGCCCCGTCCCTCCGCCGCTCGGCGGGATAACCATGCCGGGGCCGGTCGGGGCATCGTCCAGAACGCCCGTGTGATACGGCAACATCTACCACATTTCCGCCCGGCGACGGGGTCGCCGGCTGTCGCAGCCTTCGCGTGTTCCCTCAGGTCGTTCGAGGGTCCGGCCCGGGCGCGCCCCCGTGACGTCCGGGCCACCGCAGCGCGCGAAGGCTGTCTCGTGCCTTGCGCTCTTAAGAGACGACGCAGATGTCCGTCCGGTTGCACAGAAACTTCTCTTTTTTTCCGAACGGCCGTGGGTGTTGCGCAGTCCCGCCCGCCTTCTGCCGCCCGGTCAGAGCGCGGTTACTCAGGGTCACCGGCCGCCGGGTAGGGCTGGCGGCCGGTCGCCGCGATCTCCAGCGCCTTGTCCACGTAGACCCGGTAGCCGAGATCGGGCCGGTATCCGTGAATCTCGGGCGTGTCCAGGCTGCGCATGAAGGAGAGGATCTCCTTGCTGAACGTCTGCCCGGGCACCAGCACGGGATAGCCGGGCGGGTAGGGCGTGACGTAGTTGGTGGACACGACCAGGTCGCCGTTCTCCACCCGCTGCTCGGCTTCGGATTGGGTGAGGTACTCGCAGTAGTTGTCGTGGTACGACAGGTAGAAGGCGCGCCGGACGTCACCCTCGGGGGTGGGCCGTCCCTGGCCGTCCTGGAAGCTGGGGTGGAAGCCGCTGAAGTCGGGCAGCGGCGCGGACGGAGCGGTCAGCCGCTGTACCGCGCGTTCGTGCGCGGCGCGCTCGTTCAGGCTCATGTCGGCCACCTGGGCTTCGAGCTCGCGGGCGATGGTCACCAGCACCTCGATCAGGTACGCCACCGAGCTACGGTTCGTGCCGATCGAGGTCATGAACAGCACCGTGTTCCGCGACGTCTTGTTGATCTGCACGCCGTACCGGTCCATCAGGTGCTTTCGCTTGAACGTGTCGGCCTCGATGCCGGTGGCGCCGATGTAGATGGTGACCCGCGACGGGTCCAGCACGAACTCATCGGTCTCCCAGGCCTGCACCCAGCTGGCCAGGCCGGACCGCAGCGGCTCGTCGATGCCCGTGGGCCGGTACTCGTCCGGGATCAGGTCGGCGGTGGTCAGGCAGCGCATGTACTGGCTCAGCAGCGGGTGGTTGTTGACGGCGTCCCGAAGCCGCATCGCGCTCTCGATCTGCTTGACCACCAGCTCGAAACCCTCCAGCGCGGCCTGCCGGCGGCCCAGGTCCAAGGAGGCGAGGATCTGGTAGTTCGGCGAGGTGGAGGTGTGCGTCATGTACGCCTCGTGGAAGGTCTCCTCGACCTTCTGCGTGAAGTCCTGGTCCCACACGTGGATCATCGATCCCTGCCGCAGCGAGGTCAGCGTCTTGTGGGTGGACTGCGTGGAGTACACCCGGACCCGGGCCCGGGCGGGATCGGGCACCAGTCGCCGCTCCAGCAAAACCTCATCCTCGGCGGCGTCGACCGGGCCGATCGCCTCAGTCTGGGCGTCGTGGTGCCCCCGGCAGTCCGGCATGCGGAGCCGCTCGGCCAGCGTGCGGGCGGCCCGCATGGCGGTGCGCGGCCGGTAGACCGGGTGGAACCGGGCGAACGCGAACCACGCCTCGTCCCACAAGAAGACCAGGTCCGGCTTGATGGCCAGGCACTCCTCCATCACCCGCTGCACGTCGTAGACGATCCCGTCGAACGTGCAGTTGGTCAGCAGCAGCATCTTGACCCGGTCCAGCTTGCCCGCCCGGCGCAGCGCCAGCAGCCGGCTCTTAATCTCCCGCAGCGGCACCGCGCCGTACATCGAGTACTTGTTCATCGGGTACGCGTCGAGGTAGGTCACCATCGCCCCGGCCAGCATCAGCCCGTAGTGGTGCGACTGGTGGCAGTTCCGGTCGACCAGGACGATGTCGCCCGGCCGGACCAGGGCCTGCACGACGATCTTGTTGGCCGTCGAGGTGCCGTTGGTGACGAAGTACGTCTGCCGCGACCCGAACGTCTTGGCCGCGAGCTGCTGGGCCTCGCGCAGCGGCCCGGTCGGCTCCAGCAGCGAGTCCAGCCCGCCGCAGGTCGCCGACGTCTCGGCCAGGAAGATTTCCAGGCCGTAGAAGTCGACCATGTCCCGGATCCAGTGCGAGTTGACGATCGAATTGCCGTGCGAGATCGGCAGCGCGTGAAACACCCCGGTGGGCCGGTTGCTGTAGTTACGCAGCGCGCTGAAGAACGGCGCGCGGTACCGGGCCGCGACGCCGTCCAGGATGGACAGGTGCAGCTCCAAAGACCCTTCCCGGGCGTGGAAGATGCGCCGGAAATGGTGGCTGAGCCGGCCGGCCAGGTCCTCGACCGAGATCTCGGTCATCAGGTACAGGTCGAGTTCGGGCCTGATCCGGGCGAGCGACCGGGCCAGGACCTGGGCGCGGTCATCCGGCGAGCGCTCCATCAGGTCGGAGGATCCGCCGCTGTACGCGAACTGGGCGATCGAGGACGAGTCGTGGCGGGAGCGGTGGGTGAACCGGCGGCGGACCACGCACGCCTGCAGCCTGAAGTTCAGGCGCGCGGCCATCAGCGCGTCGTCGAAGCTGGGCACCACGACGATCTCGTAGATGAACTGATCGTCCGGACGGCGCCACCGGCGGAGCTCCTCGCGCAGCGCGCGCTCCTGCTCCTCGGTCAGGTCCTCGACGACGAGAACCTCGAAGTAAGGCCGGTCGCTGCCGGACTGCTTGGCCGAGCCGGCCTCGCGATCGTAGCTGTCGTCCTCGGCCCGCAGATCCCACGCCTGACCACCGCGGTAGGACTCGATGACCAGCGCCCGGTTGGCCCGGCCCACCATCGCGGCCAGCCGTTCGTACTTACCGGCCGCGAACAGCCGCCGTACCTCCTGGTAGATCTGCGCGCCGGGAAACGCCCAGAATCGCTCGATCGCCCCGAGGATGTCCAGGCGCTCGGTGACCCCCTCGACCAGCTTCTCGACGGGACGCCGCTGGGAATCGGCGAGGGCCAGCTGAGTGGTCGCTTCCTCCAGGCCGGACCAGGTGTCGTTCCTGAGCTGCCACAGGCTGTTGTACGCCAGCGGGTTCTCCTCGACCGGCACAATGACCACCTCCGAGATTTCCGCGGCGGACGGACTTCCTCGCCAGCCGCCTCAAAGCCACCATGCCCCCCGGGAAGCCCAGGTGACAAGAGGTCACGAGCGACCACCAGAACGTGGGGTAGCGGTCCGTCCGGGCATCTTCCCCCTCTTCCCCCCTCTTCCGCCCGGGCATCTTCGCGATCTCTCAGCTGGGACTGGCGACCGGAAGCCCGGCGCCGGCGGCCGCGGCGAGCAGGCGCTCGTCGTAGGCGACGAACGCGGTCAGGTCCCGCTTGAGCGCGAGCGCGGCCGCCAGGTGAATCGCGTGGGCCGCACACAAGGTCTGCGGCGGCAGCGTGGCCGAGTTGTCGAGCACGTCNNCCGGGCTCGGCGCGCCAGACCGCACGCGGCACCTCGGCCCGGTGCAGCGCGCTGGAGACCAGCGGCTGACCGGACCGCTCGGCCAGCCAGCGGGCCAGCGCGGCCGACTCCGGCTCGGTCAGGGCCAGCTTGACCAGGGCCGAGGAATCGAGGTAGATCACCCGTCCGTCCCCTGCCGTATCCGGCGCAGGATCTCGCTGGCGGTCGGCTGGCCGGCGGTCGGCGCCGGGTACGGGTCCAGGTCGCCGACGCCCCCGCCTTCCTCGGCCGGCTCGATGATCCCGGCCGTGATCAGGCGTTCCAGTGGGCTGCCCGGCTCATTGACCGGCACGAGCTGGGCCACCAGGCGTCCCCGGTTCGTGATGTCCACCGTGTACCCCTTCTCCGCCAGGTCGACGTAGACGCTGGCGTGCTGGCGCAGTTCCCTGATCCCGATGCACGTGCTCGCGGCGGCCCGGCTGGTCGCCTCGGCTCGCGAGGCGGGTCGCCCGGGATCACGGGTCCGCCCCGCGCGGCTCACCGGCCGCGGATCCCGATCCTGCTCCGGAGTGTCGCTCATCAGGATGGCGACGTGGAGACCCCGGTCTTCAGGCCGGGGAGGAAACGCCGCGTCACCTCCCCGGAAATGTCAGCAGTGTCCGATAGTGTGTTCGTATGTCCCGGTACCGGCTCATCCCCACGCCCGCCCAGGAAGCGGTGCTGCAGGACCACTGCGGCCACGCCCGGTACGTCTGGAACCTCGCCGTCGAACAGCACTCCCACTGGCACCCCGGCCGGAAAAGCGCGCCCGGCTACCTGGAACAGTGCCGGCAACTCACCCAGGCCCAGTCTGGGAACCCGTGGCTGGCCGAAGGCTCCCAGACCGTCCAGCAGCAGGCNNGAGGGGTTCCGGATCGTGGGCCGCGGTCGGCAGTGGGACGTGCGCCGGGTGTCCCGCCACGTCGGCCAGGTCTGGGTGCCCAAAGCCGGGTGGGTCAGGTTCCGCTGGTCCCGCGCCGTGCCCGAAGGCGCGAAGTCCTACCGGGTGACCCAGGACCGCGCAGGCCGCTGGCATGTCGCCTTCGCGATGATCCCCGCGCCGGTGCCCGCACCGGGTAACGGCCAGGTGGTGGGCATCGACCGGGGCGTGGCGGTCGCCGCGGCCCTGTCCACCGGGCAGCTGCTGCACTGCCCCGCCCTGACCGGGCGGGAGCGAACCAGGCTGCGCAGGCTGCAGCGCAGGCTCGCCCGTGCCCGGCGGGGATCCAACCGGCGCGGGCGGGTCAGGCACGCTATCGCCCGGCTGCGGGCCCGCGACAGGGACCGGCGTAAGGACTGGGCGGAGAAGACCAGCACCGGTATCGCGCGGCGGTTCGACGTGATCCGGGTCGAGGACCTGAAGATCGGCAACATGACCCGGTCGGCGAAAGGTACCCGGGAGAACCCGGGCCGCAACGTCCGGCAGAAAGCCGGGCTGAACCGGGAGATACTGCGGTCGGGGTGGGGGCTGCTGGTGCGCCGGCTGGAGGACAAGGCCCCGGGCCGGGTGGAGAAGATTAAACCCGCGTTGACGAGCCAGCGGTGCTCGGCGTGCGGGCAGGTGGACCGGGCTTCGCGTGAGAGCCAAGCCGTGTTCCGGTGCACTGCCTGCGGTTTCGCCTGCAACGCTGATGTGAACGCGGCCATCAACATCGCGGCGGGGCACGCCGTGACTGCGCGGGGAGGCGACGGGGTTGCCCGGCCTGTGAACCGCGAACCTCACCTGCTGCTCCAATCGGCGCAGTAGCTGGAATCCCCCGCCTTCAGGCGGAGGAGGATGCCAATGGCGACACAGTAGCACAACAGATGCTACGTCGACGTGCGGGCCGCGTGCCTCACGTCGACCTGGCGCTGCGCCTCGCTCAGCACGCGCCCCACGTCGCGGCCGAACCGCACGTCGCAGGGGTGCCGGGTCTGCCCCGCCCGGGCGTTGGCCGTGAGCTCGCCCAGGGCGACACTCAGCACCGCGACCCGGTCCAGGCTCCCGCGGGGCGCGGCCAGCCGGCCGGACTCACCCCACACCCAGGCTTCGAAGTCGGCGGCGGCCTCGGTGGCGCTGAGCGTGACGGTGGTCGCGCTGGTCGCGCCGCCCTGATGGTGCAGGACCAGGTGGGTCACGTCGGCCGGGCCGGGATCGGCGGTCACCGACGTCACCGGGCCGAGGCTGGCCCACAGCAGCGAGACCATGTGCGGGCCGATGTCCCATAGGGCGCCCTTGTCCCGGCGCCACGGCGTGTTGAACGGGTTGGCCTCGCGCTGCGCCGAGCCCAGCCAGGCCGACACGCTCCCGGCCCACCCGCCGCGCGCCACCACCTCGGCCAGCCAGGCCCGCACGTCCGGCTGGAACCGCTGGGTGAAGAACACGACCGAGGCCACCCCGGCCCGCTCGACCGCCTCGACCAGGCCGTCGGCGGCGGGCTCGGTCAGCGCGATGGGCTTCTCGAGCAGCAGGTGCTTGCCGTCCCGGGCCGCCTGCGTGGCGATGGGCGCCTGCACGTCCGGCGGAACCGCGAACGACACAGCGTCGACCGCGGCCAGGAACGCGGCAACGTCGCGGTACGGGGTGGCCTCGTACTCGGCCGCCAGGCCCGCCGCGGCCTGAGGGTCACGCCCCCAGACAGCGGTGAACTCGACCCCTTCGGTGCTGGCCAGCGCGGGCGCGTGCGTGATCCGCGCCCAGTATCCGGTACCGACCAGCCCGAACCGCAGCGGTTTCGTCGTCATGAGGGTCAAGGTTATGAGGTCGCCCGCGGCTCAGAGCGGCTCGGCCTGCATTATCGGCTGCCACCAGCGGACGGTGACGGCGAGCAGACCGCTCACCACGCTGGCGTCGTCTTCGGTCGCCAGCCTGGTCGCCGTGGCCAGCTGATCGGCGCCGGGCAGCCGCAAGATGGTCATTCCCTCACCCGCCCGGTCGCCCATCGGCCCGGCCGCGACCAGATAGCCCGCGTCCCGCATCCGGGTCAGGAACGCGACGTGCTCGGCGAACCGCGGGTCCTGCACCAGGGGCCCGGTGGCGGGAGCAGCCGGGCCGGGCCGGTGCATCAGCGCCACCCAGGTGTCCTGCGCAGCCTGGCCCGCGTACTCCCGGTAGCGGTCCAGGACCATCGGCCAGCCGTGGTCGTACTCGGCCCGGGCCGTGGCCGGGTCCGCGAAGACCTCCCAGCCCGTGTGCTCCAGCGTGACCAGCGTCTGGTCAGCCGCGGCGGCGAAGCTGATCTCGACGTGGCTGGCCCGGTCCGCCGGCCGCCCCGGGTGCCAGCTGAACGCCAGGGCGCCCGGCGGCTCCCACCGGGTGACCGTGCCCCACAGCGACGTGGCCCCGTCCGGGGCGTGCTCCACGATCTGCCCGTCCTCGAAGGCCACCGTGGTGCCCGCGCCGTGGACGCTGAGCTCGGCCAGCGGCCACCACTGCGCGATCCGCGCGGTGAACACCTCGAACGCCGTGTCCGGGGCCGCGTCGACCAGTATTTCCCTATGTATCAAAGGGGCCGTATTCACGGGCTGCTCCCAATCTCGACCGAGCGACCTCGGCGGCGTAGGCGGCCAGCACGGTATCCCAGGTCCGGACCAGCCACTGCTGCGCGGCGGCCATTCCGCCCGGAGCCAGCAGGTACAGGTTCCGGGTGCCGACGCTGCGATGTTCGATGAGTCCCGCGTTGCTCAGCACCCGCAGGTGCTTGCTCACCGCCGGGCGGCCCACCGGCAACCGCGCGGCGAGTTCGCCCACCGGCGTGGGCCCCTCACGCAGCAGTTCCAGGATGCGCCGTCGCACCGGCTCGCCCAGCGCGTCGAACACGGCATCCGCGGTTTGGTTACTCATAGGCAACGGTTACTCTAGAGCAACCAAAGGTCCCCCGCAAGCCCGGCGGGAGGCCTGGATCAAAGCACCGGACGCATGCGGCAGGATGGAGTCATGCAGCCGCGGGATTTTTCACTCTACGGTGCCGTCGATCTGGGTGCGCGGCAGGCGGCCGCGCAGCGCAGGCAGCAGGCGCAGTCCGCCGGATCCGCCGCGCCGAGCGACGGCTCCGTCATCGAGGTCACCGAGCAGACCTTTAATACCGACGTTGTCGAGCGATCCCGGACCACGCCGGTGATCATCGACCTGTGGGCCGAGTGGTGCGGGCCGTGCAAACAGCTCAGCCCGGTCCTGGAGAAGCTCGCCGCCGAGGCCGACGGGAAGTGGATCCTGGCCAAGGTGGACGTGGACGCGAACCCTCAGCTGGCGGCGGCCCTGCAGGTGCAGAGCATCCCCATGGTGGTGGCGGTCATCGGCGGTCAGCTGGCGGACGGCTTCCTCGGCGCCATGCCCGAGGCCCAGGTCCGCCAGTGGCTGGACCAGGTCCTGACCGTCGCGGAGAAGCTGGGCGTGCTCCCGCCGGGCAGCACCGACGCCGAGGCCGACCAGAACGCGGACCCCGGCGCCCCCGGCGAATACGACGAGGCCGACCAGTTGCCGCCCGCCTTCGCCGAGGCTCGCGCGGCCATGGAGCGCGGCGACCTGGACGCCGCCGCCCGCGCTTTCGAACAAGAGCTGGCCTCCTCGCCGGGCGACCCGATCGCCAAGGCGGGCCTGGCCCAGGTCAACCTGATCCGCCGGGTCGGCTCCTACGATCAGGCTCGCGCGCGCCGCGACGCGGCCGAACGCCCGGGTGACGCGGCGGCCCAGATCGCGGTGGCCGACATCGATCTGGCCACGGGCCGGATCGAGGAGGCGTTCGACCGCCTGCTCGGCGTGGTCCGGCGGACCACGGGCGAGGACCGGGACCGGGCGCGCGCACACCTGGTCAGCCTGTTCGACCTCCTCCCGCCGCGTGACCCGCGGGTGACCAAGGCCCGGTCCACGCTCACGGCTCTGCTCTTCTAGCCGAAGGGAATATGCAAACGGGGTTGTAGGTTCCTTGCCTCTGGAGGATGAAGGACGGACGTTGCCCAACGACCGGCCTAATTCTCCATACACACCAATCGGAGGTGAGGCAAAGATGTACCTGACTACTTATGACCCGTTCGCCCGGGCCACCCGGCGCGCGTTTGGCCAGGCTAATGTCATGCCGCTGGACGGCGTCCGTCGTGAAGACGACGTCCTGCTGCGGTTCGACGTGCCCGGCATCGACCCACAGACGATCAATGTCACCGTGGACCGCGGTGTCCTGTCGGTCAGCGTCAAGCGGGAGGAAGAGCGTGCCGAGAGCGACAAGTTCTTCGTCCGCGAGCGCACGTTCGGTACCTTCACGCGCCGCCTGTCCCTGTCCAAGAACCTGAACGCCGACGCCGTCGAGGCCGCCTACAACAATGGTGTCCTCGAGGTCCGGATCCCGGTTCTGGAGCAGGCCAAGCCGCGCAAGGTGGAGGTCCGCCAGGGCGACGAGCAGCACCAGGAGCTCGCTGCCTGACCCAGGTCAGCAGCAGCTCGGTAACACCAGCGGCCGGCGGGCGCAGATGCGTCCCGCCGGCCGCTTACCATCTGGGCAGGAAGGAGGCCCAGAAAGGAGGCAGAACCATGGCTCCATCACCGTTCGAGGACGAACACACCCCGATTTTCACGGTCGGGCAGGTCGCCGACATGCTCGCGGTCAAGCAGGCGTTCCTGCGCCGCGTCGACGAGCTGCAGGTCGTCTCGCCGCGGCGGTCCGCTGGCGGCCAGCGCCGCTACACCCGCTATGAGATCCGGGTCATCCAGCAGGTCGTCTCCATGGCCGACGAGGGCATCACCCTGCAGGCCATCCGTCGCATCATCGACTTGGAGGACCAGCTCGCCGAGGTCACCAGGGAACGCGACGAACTGGCCCGCCGCCTAGCCGACCAGCAATAACCAAGCGGCAATAACCGGGACCCCTGGGCGTCCGCGAGCTGCTCCAGCACGGGCAGCGCCGCGGCCAGCGCGGACCGCTGGTCCTGCGTGAGCAGCTCCAGGCTGGCGGTCAGCATGAGGGTGGTCTCGGTGCGGATGCGCTCCAGCGCCTCCTGGCCGTGCGCGGTGATGGCCAGGGTGCTGGCGCGCGCGTCGCTCGGGTCCGCGGTCCGCTGGACGTACCCGCTGTCTTCCAGCGCGGTCACCAGCCGGGTGAGCGTCGACGGCGCGATGCCCTCGGCGGCCGCCAGGTCACCGAGCCGCATCGGCCCGGTCTTGCCGATCGTGGACAGCGCGGCGAGCTGGGTGGGCGTCAGGCCCGCCAGCTCGTGACGGCGCAGCCGGCGGGACAGCCGGGCCAGGGCAACGCGCAGCCGGGTGACGTCGATCTCAGCGTCGCCTCCGAAGTCGGCAGCAGGGCTCGTATCCTGTACGAGCGCCAGCCCACGAGCATCAGCGACCGGTTCCGTGCTCACCTTTTCAGCCTACGCGGTGCGCACCGTACGCTTGGAGTCCAGCGGACCCCAGGTAGGGCGGAACCCACGTGACCATGGCGCCTAGTGTCTCCTAATTCGTGGCCGGGCCGACCTTGACCGATGATAGATACATGGACGACATAGCATCGGACGCTCTGACGGGTCGGCTGCTGGTCGCCACCCCGTTGCTGGGAGATCCGAACTTCCGCCGCACCGTCGTCCTGGTCGTGGAGCACGAACCGGAGCAGGGCACGCTCGGCGTGGTGCTGAACCGGCCCACCCAGGTCCCGGTCGGCCAGGTGCTCGAGCCGTGGACCGATCTGGCCACCGACCCGCCGGTCGTGTTCACCGGCGGTCCCGTCTCGCCGAACAGCGCGCTCGCCCTGGCCCTGGTGCCCGGGACCGACGAGCCGGTCGGCTGGCACCCGCTGGACGGCGGTGCCCCGGCCATGACCAGGCTCGGCCTGGTCGACCTCGATGCCCCGCCCGGCCTGCTCGCCCCCGCGGTCGCCTCGCTACGGGTGTACGCGGGCTACGCCGGCTGGAGCGCCGGCCAGCTCAAGGCCGAGATCGAGGAGGGGGCGTGGTACGTGGTGCCGGCCGAGCCGGCCGACGCGTTCAGCGCCGAGCCGGACCGGCTGTGGCCCGCCGTCCTGCGCCGCCAGGGCGGCGAACTCGCCTACGTAGCCACATATCCGGATGATCCCAGTCTGAATTAGACGCGGGCTGAACTAGACTCGCCCAGGTGAGCGAGACTGAGGTTCTTCCGGACCAGGGCACCAGCATCCAGGAGGACGTGCGCCCCGATCTGTCGCATGGTGACGGCGATCACGAGCGGTTCGCGCACTACGTCGACAAGGGCAAGATCGTCGACAGCATGGTGACGGGCACGCCGGTCACCGCGCTCTGCGGCAAGGTGTGGGTGCCGAGCCGCGACCCCAAGCGCTATCCGGTCTGCCCCACCTGCAAGGAGATCTACGAAATGCTGCCCCAAGGCGGCGAAGGCGAGGACTGAAGCCGGTAGAGTTTCGGCCTCGTGAGCATCCCTCCTCTACTTAGTGGTCTCCGCGGGTGGCAGAAGGACGCGTATCACGAGTACTTCAGGCTGCCCCGACGTGACTTCCTCCTGGTCGCTACGCCCGGGGCGGGCAAGACCAGGTACGCCCTCACGGTCGCGGCCGAACTGCTCGCCCGGCGCGAGGTCGCCACGCTCACCATCGTCACCCCCACCGAGCACCTCAAGCATCAGTGGGCGCAGGCGGCCAGCGGGTTCGGGATCGCCATCGACTCCGCTTATAGCAACGCCCAGGGCCGGGCGGGCGCCGACTTCGCCGGGGTGGCGGTCACCTACGCGCAGGTCGCGGCGCACCCGGCGCTGCACAGGCAGCGCACCGAGAACCGCCGGACGCTGGTCATCTTCGACGAGATCCACCACGCGGGCGACGCGCTGTCCTGGGGTGACGCGGTCAAGGAGGCGTTCGACGGAGCCCGGCGCCGGATCGCGCTGACCGGCACGCCGTTCCGCAGCGACGCCAACCCCATCCCGTTCGTCAGCTACGTCGACGAACCCGGCGGCGGCAAGCGCAGCGCCTCGGACTACGTCTACGGCTACGGGCCCGCGCTCGAGGACGGCGTGGTACGCCCGGTGATCTTCCTGGCCTACTCCGGCGAGATGCGCTGGCGCACCCGGGCCGGCGACGAGATCACCGCCACGCTGGGCACCCCGATGACCAAGGATCAGATCGCGCAGGCCTGGCGGACCGCGCTCGACCCGGCGGGGGAGTGGGTCGGCCGGGTACTGGAAGCCGCGGACAAGCGGCTGACCGAGGTCCGCCGCGACATGCCCGACGCCGCCGGCCTGGTCATCGCGGGCGATCACGCCGACGCGCGCGCGTACGCCGCGCTGCTGCGCGGCCTGACCGGCAAGCGCCCGGCCGTGGTGCTGTCCGACGATCCCACGGCCACCAAGAAGATCGCCGCGTTCACTGACTCCGGCGACCGCTGGATGGTTGCCGTGCGAATGGTCTCCGAGGGCGTGGATATCCCCCGCCTGGCCGTCGGCGTGTACGCCACCAGCGTGTCCACCGCCCTGTATTTCGCCCAGGCCGTGGGCCGCTTCGTCCGGGCGCGCAGGTGGGGCGAGACGGCCTCGGTGTTCCTGCCCTCGGTACCGGTCCTGCTCGGGTTCGCCGCCGAGTTGGAGGCCGAACGGGACCACGTGCTTCGAGCCGTCACAAGTGACACGCCCGAGGCGGACGAACTAGCCGAGGCCCAGCGCGAACGAGACACCCCGGACGCCGGCCTGGACGAGCCGGCCTTCCAGCCCCTCAACGCGTCCGTCCACTTCGACCGGGTCCTCTACGACGGCGGCGAGTTCGGCACCGCCGCCGCGGCCGGCTCGCCGGAGGAGGAAGACTTCCTCGGCCTGCCCGGCCTCCTCGACCCCGCCCAGGTCCGCACCCTGCTCAGCAAGCGCCAGCAATCCCAGCTCGCCGCCCGCTCCCGCCCCGCCCAGCCCGCTCCCGCCACCCAACCCCAGCCCGCCGCCGCGGAGCCGGTCACCCGCCAGCAGCTCGCCGCCCTCCGCAAGGAGCTCAACGGCCTGGTCGGCGCCTGGAGCCACCGCACCGGCCAGCCGCACGGCGTCATCCACGCCGAGCTCCGTCAGACCTGCGGCGGCCCCGCGCTCCCGCAGGCCACCGCCGACCAGATCCAGGCCCGCATCGCCAAGATCCGGGCCTGGGCCCTCTCCGCCCGCTAGAGGAGAACCGTGAAGACCGAGACGTTGCAGGTGCCGGGCGCATCGCTGTACTACGAGGTGCGGGGCTCCGGCCCGGTGCTGCTGATGATCCCGGGCGGACCGATGGACGCCGATGGGTTCAAGGACATTGCCGATCGGCTCGCCGACGGCTACACCGTCGTGACGTATGACTGCCGCGGCAACTCGCGTAGCCCGATGCAGGGATCGTGGGATGACCTGACCGTCGGGCTGTTTGCCGACGACGCCGGCCGGCTGCTGGACGCGGTGGGCACTGACCAGGCCGACGTGCTCGGCTCGAGTGGCGGCGCGACGTACGCCCTGGATCTCGTGGCCAGGTATCCGGGCCGGGTGCGCACGCTGGTCGCGCATGAGCCGCCCGTCTCGGAGCTGCTGCCGGACGCCGCGCGGTACCACGCGCTGAACGAGCAGGTCGGCGAGACCTACCGCAGCGCGGGCACGTTCGCGGCCCTGCAGATGTTCACCAAGGGCGTCGGCTTCGGCAACGGCGGGCCGCCCGCGCGGAGCGACGAGACGCGGGAAGACGTGGCGGCGAGGGCCCGGATGGGCGGCAACCTGGAGTTGTTCGCCGGGCGGCTGATCCCGGTCATCGGCAACTACGAGCCGGATCTGGCGGCGCTGCAGCGGAGCCCGACCCGCATCGTGGTGGGCGTGGGCGATGAGTCGGCGCCGGAGCAGATGGTCTACCAGACCGCGCACGCGCTGGCCGAGCGGCTCGGCGGCCAGCCCGCGCAGTTCCCCGGTGGCCATGGCGGGTTCGGCAGCCATCCCGACGGGTTCGCCGCCAGGCTCCGCGAGGTGCTGGCGGGCGACCAGCACTGAGCTGGCGCCTGCCAGCACGCACCCCCACCGGCCGCCCGGTTCCGCTAGGAGCTGCCGGTGAGCTCCACCCCGGCGCCGCGCAGGTCCTCGATGGCCTTCGCGGTCGACTCCGGGGCCACGCCCGCGGTCAGGTCGAGCAGCACCCGGGTGGAAAAGCCGGCCCGGGCCGCGTCCGCCGCGGTCGCGTGCACGCAGTAGTCGGTGGCGATGCCCACCACGTCGACCGCGTCCACGCCGTGGCCGCGCAGCCAGTCGCCCAGTGGCGTCCCGTCGTCGTCGGCACCCTCGAACCCGCTGTACGCCGCCGCGTGCTGCCCCTTGCGGAAGGTCGCCTCGACGGCCGAGGTGTCCAGGTCCGGGTGGAAGTCCGCCCCCGCCGTGCCCGCCACGCAGTGCGGCGGCCAGGACGCCGCGTAGTCCGGGTGGTCGGAGAAATGGCTGCCCGGGTCGACGTGGAAGTCCTTGGTCGCCACCACGTGCGCGTAGTCATGAGCGCCCGCCAGACGCTCGCTGACCGCCCGGGCCACCGCGGCCCCGCCGGCCACAGCCAGCGACCCGCCCTCGCAGAAGTCGTTCTGCACGTCAACGATGATCAGCGCGCGCATAGGCCCAACGGTATCCTCCGGACCCAGGAGGCGTGATGGCTCGGGCCGGCTATTGGAACCAAAATGTGCACTACCAGCCGGTCATCCTCGGTGCCGTCCCGGCCGGCTGCCGCGCGGCGCTCGACGTCGGCTGCGGAGACGGGATGCTCGCCGGCCGGCTCGCCGGCTGCTGCGCCCAGGTGACCGGCATCGACCGTGACCCGCGCATGATCGCCCGGGCCCGATCCCGCACCGCCGGCCCAGCCCGAGTCACGTTCATCGAGGCCGACTTCCTGGCCTACGACTTCGCCGAAGCAAGCTTCGACTTCGTCTGCGCCAACACCTCGCTGCACCACATGGACTTCGCCGCCGCGCTGACCGCCATGGCCCGGTTGCTCCGCCCCGGCGGCCAGCTCGCGGTCGTCGGCCTAGCCGCCGACAAGTCCATCACCGACCTCCTCGCGGGCGCCGCGGGCTTCCCGGCCAACCTCTTCTACCGGGCCATCTACCACCAGGGCGAATCCGGGGCGCCCATCCTGTACCCGGAAATGAGCTGGCGCGAGGTCCGCGCGGCAGCCACAGAAACACTGCCCGGCGTCCGCTACCGCCGTCATCTGCTGTTCCGTTACTCACTGCTCTGGCGCAAGCCGCGCGGATAATTTCCCGGTCCTGATCCGCTCGCGGATCAGGTTTGCCGATCCCCGTTATATCCCGTTATGTCCGAACTTGAGGTTGAGACATTCCGGGCGGCGACCATGATCACGGGTACTTTTGCCCCGTATACGGCCATTTCTGCCCGCGATCATGGAAAAGCCCGATCCGAGGGCGCTTCCTTACGCTCCTGGCACCGCGCCGACCTCGGCGGGCGTGCCGTTGGTGATGCGGATGAGCTCGGCGAACGAGGTCGGGAACACGGTGTGCGGGTGCCCGGCCGCCGCCCAGACCACGTCGTACTTGTCCAGCCACGTGTCGACCAGCGTCCGGATCGGCGCGGGATACCCGACCGGGGCGACACCGCCGATGGCCTGGCCGGTCCACTCCCGCACCGAACGGGCGCCGGCTCGAGTCACCGCGGCCACCCCGACCAGCGCCGCCACCCGGACCGTATCGACCCGGTGCGCGCCGCTGGTCATGACCAGCAGCGGCGCCCCGTCCGCGCTGAAGATCAGGCTGTTCGCGATCGCGCCCACCTCGCAGCCGAGTTGGGCGGCGGCGGTCGCGGCGGTCGGCGCGGGCTCGGGCAGTTCCCGCACCTGGCCGGGCACACCCAGGTCCCGGAGTACGGCTGCGAAGGACGCGAAGTCGACGGGCATGGCAGGAAGGATAGCTACCAGACGAACGCGGCGCCGAAGTTCAGGCCGTACATCGGCGGGTGCAGGGTGACCCGGCTGAGGTGGCCGTCGTCGTACCGCTCACCGTGCTCCCCGCAGAACGAGATCACCTGGTCGCCCGACGGGTCGGTCCAGAGCGGCACGCAGGGTGGCCCCGCGTACGGAGTCTGGATCGTCGGCGTCACGTCCGCGAGGCGCTGCCCGGTGCTGGCGGAGTACTCCGCCACGCTGTCCGCGTAGTCCTGGCCGTCCGCCGCCACCCTGGTGACCAGCATCTTGGATCCGTCCGGAGTGAGCAGCTGACCATCCTGGCACGCTGCGGTGGCCCCGCAGTACTGGCCGTACGGGATAACCAGCCGGGAGGCCTGCAGCAGGTTGCCCGGTGCGTCGATGTTGAGCACCCGGAGTCCTAGTCCCGGCGGATGGCGGTTGTCGCCCGCCAGCCATTCGAATGCGAGGGTCTGGTCGCCCGCCCACGACAGGCTGGTCCCGGATACGGTCCCGCTGTCGGGCGGCGCCCATGACCGGCGCGCGCCCGTCGCCAGCGACACGGTCTCGAACCCGTTGTTCTGCGAGTTGGCGTACGCGAGCATGCTGGCGTCCTGGGAGATGGCAAATCCCGCCATGGCATCCCTGGCCGAGACGGTGAGCAGGGTGACCAGGGATAGCGGCCGGCCGTCTGAGCCGAGGCGCAGCTCATCGAAGGCGATGGTGGTGGGATTTTGCTGCGGCCCCACCTTGCCTCCCCCGAACTCCTGCTGCTGGCCGCCCATCTCCGCCTGCAACACGAACGTACGATCGTCGCCTGCTGCCGCTGCCCCTATCACGTACTGGCCGGGCAGCGGCTTGATGGTCACGATGGTCCGGCCCGTGAACATGTTTCTCACCTGGGCGCCCCCGGCGCCGCCGTAGCCGGGAATCACGATGTACGGGGCCACGGCCGGGCTGGCGCCGGCGCTAGGCAGAGGCCCGGCCGGCTGCCACCGGCCGTGGGTCACGATCCTCGGCGAGGCGGTCTGCGGCGCCACGTGGCGGCCCCCCGCAGGCCGCCCCGTTCCGGCCCGGCTGGCGGTCACGCCGCCAGCGACTGCGGCGACCACGATGGTGACCACGGCGACCGTGACAACCCTGCGCATCCCGCGCCGCCGGGCCCGCCTCCGCAGGACCCGGATGTCTGGGATGGGCAGGCTGGTGACCGGGCGTACCCAATCGGCAAGCTGCCCGTGCAGCGAGTCATCGAACATTGGGCACCTCCTCGTCGGACTCCGTGAGCTCGCGGTGCAGCCGGTGCCTGGCCGCCGCCAGCCGGGCCCGGACCGTGCCCACCGAAATCCCGCAGTCGCGTGCGATGTCATCCACCGGTAGATCGGCCAGGTAATACAGCACCAGGACCTGGCGCTGGGGGAGCGGCAGCCGCATCAGGGCGACGCTCAGCGCCGTTGCCTGCAGCGGGTCGTGCGCGTCGTACCGGTCGCTGGACGCCCCGCGCTGCCCCGCCGCCAGCAGCGTGGACATGATCCTGGCCCGGCGCGCCCGCCGGGCCGCGTCGACGGTGAGCCGGAGCGCGACCCTGCGCACCCAGGCCTCGGGCAGCTCGTAGCGGGCGACTCGGTGCCACCGGGTCAGCGCCCGGGAGAAAGCCTCCTGGGCGATGTCCTCGGCCTGCTGCCGGTCGCCGACTATGGCGGCTACCAACCCGACCACGCGGCGGTAGCTGGCCTCGTAGAACTCCCCGAAATCATCGGTCTGGACAGGCACGTAACTAACACGCCCGGGAGCGCCGCCGTGACCAGGCCGATTCGATAACGATTAGGACAAGGCCGCTAGGTCCCGGGACCACCTGCCGCGCCTGCGCAGCTCGGGCAGCACCCCCTCGCCGAACCAGTACGCCTCCTCCAGGTGCGGGTACCCGGACATGATGAACTCCGAGATGCCCAGGCCGGCGTACTCCTCGATCAGGTCGGCGACCTGGCCGTGGCTGCCGACCAGCGCGGTGCCCGCGCCGCCCCGCACCAGCCCGACCCCGGCCCACAGGTTCGGGTAGATCTCCAGGTCACCGGCCCGGCCGCTGCTCCGGTAGGACTCGTGCAACGAGAGCATCCGATCCTGGCCGGCCGACTCGGTGGCGCCCAGGATCTCCTGGGCCCTCTTGACCTCGTCGGGGTCCAGCCGGTCGAGCAGCGCGCCCGCCACCGCCCAGGCCTCCTCCTCGGTGTCCCTGGTGATCACGTGCAGCCGGATGCCGAACCGCATGGTCCGGCCCTCGGCCTCGGCCAGGCCGCGGATCCAGGCGATCTTGTCCGCCACCTGGGCGGGCGGCTCACCCCAGGTCAGGTACGTGTCGACGTACCTGGCCGCGACCGGCCCGGCCGCGGCCGACGAGCCGCCGAAGTACACGCCGGGCACCGGGTCCGGCGGGCGCATCACCGTGGCCCCTTCGACCTGGTAGTGCTCGCCGGTGAAATCGAACGGCTGCCCGGTCCATGCGCCTCGGACGATGGCCAGGAACTCGCCGGTGCGCTCGTACCTGGCGTCGTGCGAGAGGTGGTCGCCGAACCTGCGCTGTTCGGCTGGCTGGCCGCCGGTCACCACGTTGAGCAGCAGCCTGCCGCCGGAGATCCGCTGGTAGGTCGCGGCCATCTGGGCGGCCAGGGTGGGGGTGACCAGCCCGGGCCGGAACGCCACCAGGAACTTCAGCCGGGTGGTGTGCGCGATCAGCGCGGCGGTGGCCAGCCAGGCGTCCTCGCACCAGGTGCCGGTCGGGGTGAGCACCGCCTCGAACCCGAGCTGCTCGGCCGCCTTGGCCACCTGCGCCAGGTACTCCACGGAGGGCGGCCGGTCGGCGTCGGCCTCCGTGGGGATGCTGTGCCCGCGTCCGACGATGGAGCGCCCATCGCCGGACGTGGGCAGGAACCAGTGGAACGTCAGCCGCTCGCCCTCGGTGCCGAGCGCGTGGCTCACGACGATCCGGTCACTGTGGAGTTGAACTCGCTGGTGATGTAACCGGAGATGTCGACCTTGGTCGGGATGAGCCCGGCCGCGAAGAACTGGTCCACCAGGTTCTGCTCGGACGAGACGATGGCGCTGGTCACCGGGATCGGGGTGGTGGCGTCGGTCGTCGCGGCCACGTCCATGATGCTGGCGGGCAGCCCGGCCGCCTTGCCCCAGGCTGCGGCCCAGGCGGACGGGTGGGTCGCCGCCCAGACATAGGCCTTGTCCAGCGTGGTCAGGTAGACCTTGATCGCGGCGGCCTTGCTCGGGTCGGCCACGGCGGCCTTCGAGGCGACCTCGTAGGAGTACGGGCTGCCGTAGGCGGACCCGGTGGCGAGCACCTTGGCGCCGTCCTGCGCGACGACCTGCTGGACGTAGGGCGGCCAGATGTCCCAGGCGGCTACGGCCCCCGAGGTGAACGCGGCCAGCGCCTCGGCCGGCTGCAGGTTCACCAAGGTAACGTCCTTGGTCGTCAGCCCCGCCTTGGTCAGCACGGTCAGCAGGTTGTAGTTCCCCGAGCTGCCCGACCCGTAGGCGATCTTCTGGCCCTTCAGCTGGGCGATGGAGGTGATCGGCGAGCCCTTCGGCACCACGACCGCGTCCTGGTCGCCGTTGGTCTGGCGAGCGCCGACGATCTCGACCTGTTCGCCGCCGGAAGCGGCGAACACGGGCGGCGCGTCGCCGACCCCGCCGATGTCGACCGCCCCCGAGGCCATGGCCTCCAGCATCGGCGGGCCGGAGGTGAAGTCGGACCACGTGACATGGAACGGCAGCGTGTTCAGCAGGCCGGCCGCGGTCAGCACCGCCTCGGCCCCGGTGCCCTTCTGGTCGCCGATGTTCAGCGTCACCGAGGACAGGTTCACCGAACCGGACGCCGACGCCGACGCGCTGGCACTGCTCGCGTCGGTACTTCCCGTGCTCGACGATGACGACGACGACGAGCAGCCCGCCGCGGCCAGCCCGGCCAGCGCGACCACCGTGACGGCATACATCCTTGGTCGAAATATCATGATCGTTCCTTAGCTGATCAGTTGGTTTCCCCGGCTGGGACGCCGAGTTCGGTCAGCAGCTTCAGCCGCAGCGCGACGAGATCCGGATGGTCCCGGTCCCGCGGCCTGGCCACGGTGACCGGCGAGGAGCTGGTGATCCGCCCGTCGCCCAGGACCAGAACCCGGTCGGCGAGCGTGAGCGCCTCGTCCACGTCGTGCGTGACCAGCAGCACCGCAGGCTGATACCGCGCCCACAGGGCGACCACCAGCCGGTGCGTGGTGATCCTGGTCAGCGCGTCCAGCGCGCTGAACGGCTCGTCGAGCAGCAGCAGCCGCGGTTCGCGGACCAGCGCCCGGGCCAGCGAGGCCCGCTGCGCCTCGCCGCCGGACAGCGTCAGGGGCCAGGCGGAGGCGCGCTCGGCCAGCCCGACCTCCGCCAGCGCGGTGCGCGCGGCGGCCTGCGGGTCGGCGACCCGCAGCCCGAGCGTGACGTTGGCCAGCACCGTCTTCCACGGCACGAGCCGTGGTTCCTGGAACGCGACCGACACCGGGCCCGCCACCGAGAGCTGGCCGGTTACCTCCCGGTCCAGCCCGGCCAGCGCGCGCAGCAGCGTCGACTTGCCCGATCCGCTGCGCCCGATCAGCGCGACGAACTCGCCCGCGGCGATGTCCAGGTCGAGCCCGGCCAGGACGGTGCGGCCGGCGAACGCGCGGCTCAGCCCGCGCACGGATGCCGCCGGGGCCGACGTCACGGGATCGGGGGCAGAGGCCACGGCCCGTTCGGGAGAATGGTCTTTTATTGTCCAAAGTCGCGACGCCACGCCAGTGCCTTTCTTTCCAGCAGGCGCACCGCGCCGTTGGCGAGCAAGCCGAGGATCGCGTAGACGATGAGCGCCACCATGATCACGGGTGTGTTCAGGAACTGCTCGGCCTGCGTGATCATGAACCCGAGACCGCTGGTCGCGTTGATCTGCTCGCCGACGACGAGCGCGATCAGGGAGAAGACCACGCTCAGCTGCAGCCCGGTCAGCGCCGCCGGAAGCGCGCCGGGCAGCACGATGTGCCGGATCATCTCCCTCCTGCGCAGGCCCAGGACCTGCCCGAGTTCGCCCAGCTTGGCATCGACGCCGCGGATGCCGGCGAACGTGGCCACGTACATCGGGAACAGGGCCGCCAGCACGACGAACAGCACCTTGGGCAGCTCCCCGATGCCGAACCACACGATGAACAGCGGAATCAGCCCGAGCAGCGGGATGCCGCGCAGGAGTTGCAGGATCGGGTCGAGGGTCGCCTCGCCGATGCGGCTGAGCCCGGTGATCACCGCGAGCAGCACGGCGACGGTGACGCCGATCGCCAAGCCCACCGCCCAGCGCTCGCAGGACGCGAGCAGCGATGCCTGCAGCGTCCCGTAGGCCGGTGAGTTGGTGACCACCAGGGTGTACGCGGTGTGCGCGATCGAAGCCGGGGAGGCCAGCTTGCTGGCCGGAAGGATCCCGGTGCTGCTGGCCGCCTGCCAGAGGCCGACCGCGACGATCGGGCTGATCAGGCGGTACCCGCGCCAGCGGCGGCCCGGCGATCTCGCGGGCGCCCGCGTGTCGCTGCTGAGCAGGGCGGTGGGAAGGGCGGCCTGGTCGCTCGTGATGAGGCCCTCCTCGGCGGTCTCAGGCATGGACTCACGGTAGCCCAATTGTCTATAAAGTCAATAGTATTTGTTGACAAGGCTCGAGCGAGTTGACACGCTCCACAGGAGGCCCATTTTCGGTACGAGCAAGGACCCGACACCGAGAGGAAACCGATGTCTCCCGTAGCCATCCAGGTCAGAATTACCCGCCTAGCAGGCGAGATCGGAGCCGAAGTCGGCGGTGTCGACGCCGCCGAAACGCTTCCGGATGACGTCGTGGCGCAGGTCCGCCAGGCGCTCCTCGACCACAAGGTGATCTTCCTGCGTGACCAGCGCCTGGACTACGCCGCCCAGGTCGCGTTCGCCAGGCGTTTCGGCGAGCTGACCCTCGGCCATCCCACGATCGAGTCGCCGCCCGGACAGCCCCTGATCGAGGAGATCGATTCGGCCCACGGCGTCAGGGCCAACCAGTGGCACACCGACGTCACGTTCGTCGACCGGCCGCCCGCGATCACCATGCTGCGGGCCGTGGTCATCCCCGAGGTCGGCGGAGACACCCTTTGGGCCAACACCGTCACCGCCTACGCGAGCCTGCCGGCCGAACTGCGCGACCTGGCGGACCGGCTCCGGGTCGTCCACACGAACGCCTACGACTACGCGGCCGGCATTCCGGTCAACGGCGACGCCGTGGTCGCGGCGCACCGTCGGCAGTTCGTCTCCACCGTGTTCAAGACCGAGCATCCCGCCGTGCGCGTCCACCCGGAGACAGCGGAGCGGTCGCTCCTGCTCGGCGGCTTCGCGCACAGCATCAACGGCTTCAGCCCGCAGGCGTCCCGCGACCTGATCCGGATCCTGCAGCAGTACGTCATCACCCCCGAGCACACCGTCCGCTGGCACTGGCGGGTGGGCGACCTGGCCATCTGGGACAACCGCGCCACCCAGCACTACGCGATCTACGACTACGCCCCGGCGCACCGGCGGGGCGAGCGGGTCACCGTGGCCGGCCCGGTCCCGGTCGGCGTGGACGGCCGGCCGAGCGTGTCACTGGAAGGCGACGCCGCCGGCTACTACGCCGGCTTGCGCAACGGAGAATAACGATTGAGTCACGGCGTTCGCTACTCCGGTTCGCCGTCCGGCTCGAAGACGGTCGGGATGGCCGGGTAGCCGCGGGACAGCTGCAGCGCGTACGGCGGCAGCTCGGCCAGCGCGGCGCGGTGCCGCTCCCGCGCCGCGGCCACCTCCTCACGCCCCACGACCGAACCCGCGGTCACCAGCGGCACCAGCAGTTCCCGGTCGCGTGGCCCAGGCTCGGGCGGGCTCAGGCTGACCCGCTCGCTCAGCGCGATGCCATGGGCATCAAGGTGCCGCACCGCCCACTTGCGCCCGCCCCGGCCCGGCTTGCCCACCGACCGCTTGGCCACCGGCACCAACTCGCCTTGGTTATCGGAACCAGAGGGACCGGAGGAGCGTGCCACCAGCTTGTACACCAGCGCCGCCGTGGGCGCGCCCGACCCGGTGACCAGCGAGGTGCCGACCCCGTAACCGTCCACCGGGATCGCGCCCAGCGCCGCGATCGAGTACTCGTCCAGGTCCCCGGTCAAGATGATCCGCGTCTTCGCCGCGCCCAGCGCATCGAGCTCCGCGCGCACCTGCCGGGCCAGCACCGGCAGGTCGCCGCTGTCGATCCGAACCGCGCCCAGCTCCGGCCCCGCCACCTCGATCGCGGTCCGCACCGCGCGCGGCACGTCGTATGTGTCCACCAGCAGCGTCGTGGCCTTGCCCAGCGCCTCGACCTGCGTCGCGAACGCGTGCCGCTCGTTGTCGTGCACCAAGGTGAACGCGTGCGCGCTGGTCCCCGCGCTCGGCACGCCATACGAAAACCGCGCCTGCAGGTTAGACGTCGAAGCAAAGCCCACAATGTAGGCCGCCCGCGCGCTGGCCACCGCGGCCCATTCGTGAGTGCGCCGCGAGCCCATCTCGATCAGCGGGCGGTCCCCGGCCGCGGTCACCATCCGGGACGCGGCCGAGGCGATCGCGCAGTCGTGGTTGAGAATCGACAGCGTGACCGTCTCCAGCAGCACCGCCTCGGCGAACGTGCCCTCGACCACCACGATCGGCGAGCCGGGGAAGTAACAGTCACCCTCGGAGTAACCCCAGACGTTGCCGCTGAACCGGTACGATTCAAGGAACGCCAGCGTCGGCGAGTCCACGACGCCCGCGCCGTCGAGGAAGTCCAGCTCGGCCGGGCTGAAGCGGAACCGCTCGATGGCGTCAAGCAGGCGTCCGGTGCCCGCCACGACGCCGTACCGGCGGCCGTGCGGCAGGTGCCTGGCGAAGACCTCGAAGATGGCTCGGCGGTGGGCCGCGCCGCTGCGCAACGATCCCTGCAGCATCGTGAGCTCATAGTGATCCGTGAGCAGTGCGGTCCCAAGCTGGGCGGGGGACTGGTGGTTCACCGAATTCGTCACAGGTGGAAGACTACGTAGTGGGAGGTGAGTAGTTGTGAGTGTGGCGCCCGCTGAGGTGGATCTTCCGCGGTCCGCAGACCGCCCGGTATCGGATAAGCCCTGGGTCACCATCGTGTGGAACGATCCGGTCAACCTGATGACCTACGTCACCTACGTGTTCCAGCATGTCTTCGGCTACCCGAAGAAGAAGGCCACCCGGCTGATGCTCGACGTGCACCACAAGGGCAAGGCGGTGGTGGCCGCCGGAGCTAGGGAGGCAATGGAGCACAACGTCGAGGTGCTGCATGGATACGGCCTATGGGCCACCGTGCAGCACGACAGCTAGCAAGGTTGCGCGGCCTGCGCGCCCGGATGGAACCCTTCCGGCCGACCCGGGGTGGCGGCGTGCGCGCCGCGCTGGCCCCCGCTGAGGCATCCCTGCTGCGCAGCCTGGTCGGCCAGGTCCTGACGCTGATCGCCCCCGACGGCCCGCCCGTGGCGCACGTCCAGCCCGACGGCGTGTCCGCCTGGGACGCCCTGGACGCCCTCGACGCCCAGCTCACCGCGCCGCAGACCCCCGAAGATCCGGTCCTGGCCCGGCTGCTGCCCGACGGGTACCGCGACGACCCCGACGCGGCGAACGAGTTCCGCAAGTACACCGAGTCCGGGCTGCGCGGCGCCAAGCAGCAGGCCGCGCAGGAGATGCTGGACACGCTGCCCGAGGCGGGTGGCCGGATCCAGCTCACGAACGACCAGGCCCACGCCTGGCTGAAGGCCCTGAACGACGTCCGCCTCGCGCTCGGTGTCCGGCTGGGCGTCACCGAGGAGTTCGAGGAGCAGTGGAACCGGCTGGCCGCCGACGACCCGCAGTGGGCCGCCTACGAGGTCTACGCCTGGCTCGGCGCGGTACAGGAGTCCCTGGTCCAGGCGCTAGCCTGAGCGCGTGCTCGAGATCCCCAAAGACCTGTACGACAAGATCGTGGCCCACGCCCGCGCCGATCACCCCGACGAGGCGTGCGGCCTGATTGCCGGTCCGGTCGGCTCCGACCGCCCGCAACGCTTCATTCCGATGACCAACGCCGCGCGCTCGCCCACGTTCTACGAATTCGACTCCACCGAGCAGTTCCAGGTGTGGCAGGAGATGGACGACCACGACGAGGAACCGGTCGTCATCTACCACTCGCACACCGCCACCGAGGCCTACCCCTCCCGCACTGACGTCTCGTACGCCAGCGAGCCCGGCGCGCACTACGTGCTGGTCTGCACCCGCGATCCCGAGCACAGCGAATTCCGGTCCTACCGGATAACGGACGGCCAGGTCACCGAGGAGCCGGTGACCGTGGTGGAATGATCCCGGACCGCCCCCGGTTGGCAACGAAGGCATAATTGAGGAATCGACAGGAGCGTTGTTCATGGCCATCGAGGTTCGCATCCCGACGATCCTGCGCACGTATACCGACGGCGCCAAGCAAGTCGAGGGCAGCGGAGCCACGCTCGCTGAGCTCCTGGTCGACTTGGAGCAGCGGCACGGCGGGCTGCGCGAGCGCCTGGTGGACNNAAAATTATTCCGAACGGACCAGGGCTTTTGCGCTACGAGAACCTGCTCGACTCTCTCGGCCATACGCCGCTCGTGGGCTTGCCGCGCCTATCCCCGGCACCAGACGTGCGCCTGTGGGCCAAGCTCGAGGACCGGAACCCGACCGGCTCAGTCAAGGACCGCGCCGCGTTCTTCATGGTCGCGCAGGCGGAAAAGGACGGGCTCCTCGTGCCCGGTGCCACCATCATCGAGCCCACCAGCGGTAACACCGGTATTTCCCTGGCCATGGTGGCCAAGCTGCGCGGCTACCGGCTGATCGTGGTCATGCCCGAGAACACCAGCGAGGAGCGCCGCCAGCTGCTGCGGATGTACGGGGCCGAGATCATCGCCTCCCCGGCGGCGGGCGGCTCCAACGAGGCGGTCCGGGTGGCCAAGCGGATCGCGGCCGAACATCCCGACTGGGTAATGCTCTACCAGTACGGCAACGAGGCGAACGCCCGGGCGCACTACGAGACGACCGGACCGGAGATCCTCACCGACCTGCCGGAGATCACCCACTTCGTCGCGGGCCTCGGCACCACCGGCACGCTCATGGGCGTGGGCCGCTACCTGCGCGAGCACAAGCCGGGGGTCAAGATCGTGGCCGCCGAGCCGCGCTACGGCGAGCTGGTCTACGGGCTGCGCAACGTGGACGAGGGCTTCGTCCCCGAGCTGTACGACGCCAAAGTATTGACCACCAGGTTCTCGGTGTCCTCGGCCGACGCCCTGCGCCGGACCCGGGAACTGATCAACGCCGAAGGCATCTTCGCCGGCATCTCCGCGGGCGCCGCGCTGCACGCCGGCCTGGCCATGGCGGCCAAGGCGGCGGCCGAGGGCGACCCGGCCGACATCGTGGTGCTGATCGCCGACGGCGGCTGGAAGTACCTGTCCACCGGCGCCTACGACGGCACCCTAGACGAAGCCGAAGCCCGCCTCGAAGGCCAGCTCTGGGCCTAATATCGCCTTTCGCGCGTCATAATGACCCCCATGCGATTGACAGTGATCGGGTGCTCGGGAAGTTTCCCGGGGCCGGATAGTCCGGCATCGTGCTACCTGCTGGAGGCCGAAGGGTTCCGGCTGGTGATGGACATGGGCAACGGGGCGCTCGGGGTCTTGCAGCGGCACGCGGAGCTGTTCAGCGTGGACGCGGTCTGCGTTTCCCACCTGCACGTCGATCACTGCGTCGATCTGAGCTCGTACTGGGTGGCGCGCCGATACGCGCCCGACGGCCCGCAGCCGGCGATCCCTGTCTACGGCCCGCGGGGGACCGCCGACCGGGTGGCGGGCTTCGGCGGTGAGGACGCGCCGGCCATCCGGGCCCGGTTCGACGTCCGCGACCTTGATCCCAGGGTCGTCAAAGAGATTGGTCCGTTCCGCATCACCACCGAGCACATGAACCACCCGGTCGAGACGTTCGGGTTCCGGATCGAGCACGCGGGCTGGACGGTGGCTTACTCGGCCGACACGGGCGAGACCGAGGCCCTGGTCCGGCTGGCCGACGGCGCGGACCTGCTGCTGTGCGAGGCGTCGTTCCTGGACCACGAACGGAACCCGCCGGACCTGCACCTGACCGCGCGGCAGGCGGGGGAGTACGCCACCCGGGCCGGCGCCGCGCAGCTGGTGCTCACCCACCTGGTGCCGTGGTATGACCGTAAGCGGTCGCTGGCCGAGGCGGCCGAGACCTACCACGGCCCGCTGTCGGCGGCGACCTCCGGCCTGGTCCTGGGACCGGGGGCCGCCCGATAGGCTGTCCCTCATGTCTCGACCCGATGGGCGATCCGTGGCCGAACTGCGGCCGGTCAAGCTGACCCGGAGCTGGCTCGACCACGCCGAAGGCTCGGTGCTGGTGGAGTTCGGCCGGACCCGCGTGCTGTGCGCCGCGAGCGTGGCCGAGGAGGTCCCCCGCTGGCGCCGCGGCAGCGGGCTCGGCTGGGTCACCGCCGAGTACGCCATGCTGCCCCGCGCGACGAACACCCGTGGTGACCGCGAATCGGTCAAGGGCCGCCTGGGCGGCCGCACGCAGGAGATATCCCGGCTGGTCGGGCGCTCGCTGCGGGCCTGCGTGGACTACAAGGCGCTCGGCGAGAACACCATCGTCATCGACTGCGACGTGCTGCAGGCCGACGGCGGCACCCGCACCGCGGCGGTGACCGGGGGCTACGTGGCCCTGGCCGACGCCGTGGCCTGGCTCAAGGGGCGCAAGCGGACCAAGGGCGACCCGCTGCTCACCTCGGTCGCCGCGGTCAGCGTCGGCGTCGTCGACGGCGAGCCCCGCCTCGACCTGTGTTACGAGGAGGACGTGGCGGCGGACACCGACATGAACGTGGTCTGCACCGCGGCCGGCGACTTCGTGGAGATCCAGGGCACCGCCGAGCGCGAGCCATTCAGCCGCGCCGTGCTCGACCAGCTCCTCGGCCTCGCCGTCGCCGGCTGCGCCGAGCTGACCCAGTTGCAAACACAAGCCCTGTCTCACGATGTCCGCTGACGCCCTGGTCCTGGCCACCAGGAACGAGGGCAAGCTGCGCGAGCTGGCCCGGATCCTAGACCACCAGGTCATCGGGCTTGACGCGTTTCCGGACGCGCCCGACGTGCCGGAGACCGGGGCCACGTTCGAGGCCAACGCGCTGCTGAAGGCCCGCGCCATCGCGGCCAGCACCGGGCTGCCCGCCGTCGCCGACGACTCGGGCCTGTGCGTGGACGCGCTGAACGGCATGCCCGGCGTGCTGTCGGCCCGCTGGGCGGGCCAGCACGGCGCCGACCAGGCCAACCTGGACCTGGTCCTGGCTCAGGTCGCCGACGTGCCCGACGCCCGCCTCGGCGCGCGCTTCGTGTGCGCCGCGGCGCTGGTTGTCCCGGCCGGCGGGCAAGCGCGCGAGTGGGTGGTGACCGGCCAGGTGGTGGGCCGGCTGATCCGGGTGCCCCGGGGCACCGGCGGGTTCGGCTACGACCCCATATTTCAACCCAACGGGTTCGACCTGACCACCGCGGAGATGACCCCCGAAGCCAAGGACGCCATCAGCCATCGCGGCCGCGCCTTCCGCGCGCTCGCCCCATTTATCCACCTAATTGGGAGTCTCTCATGACCGAGAAGCGGCTCGCGCCCGGTGACCCCGCGCCGGACTTCACCCTGCCCGACGCGGACGGCCATCCGGTGTCGCTGTCCTCGTTCCGCGGCCAGCGGGTGATCGTGTACTTCTACCCGGCCGCGATGACGCCCGGCTGCACCAAGGAAGCCTGCGACTTCCGCGACAACGGCGATGCTCTCAGCCACAACGGGATCGCGGTGCTCGGCATCTCTCCCGATCAGCCCGCCAAGCTGGCCAAGTTCCGCGACAAGGAGGGCCTGACCTTCCCGTTGCTGTCCGACCCCGATCACGCCGCGCTCGAGGCCTACGGCGCCTACGGGGAGAAGAAGCTGTACGGCAAGACGACCGTCGGCGTGATCAGGTCCACGTTCGTAATCGACGCCGACGGCAAGATCGAAAAGGCCCTGTACGGCGTCAAGGCCACCGGCCACGTCGCCCGCCTGATGACCGAGGTCGGAGCCTAGGCGGTACCGTTACTAACGGCCAGATAATAGCGGCCAGCGGGCGTGGCGAAATGGCATACGCGGCAGGTTTAGGTCCTGTTGGTGGCGACACCGTGGGGGTTCAAATCCCCCCGCCCGCACCGAAATCCGATAGCGCACGTAAAATCCCACCGGCGATTGCGTCCCTCGATAAGCTGGCGGCCCTGTTGGGCCTAGGCAACGAGAGGACCCGTCGTGTCGTTCCGCTCCACAGTAAGTGCCATCGCCATCACCGCTGCCGCCTGCGTGATGCTCGCCCCGGCGGCGATGGCGTCGTCCGGGCCGGTCCAGATCACCGGGCACCAGCTAAAGTCCGCGCTGCTGCCCGCTTCGGACTTCCTGGCCGGCTACACCGTGGGCAACGAGGACGACTCGGGGCGCCAGCTTGAGCACCGCACCGTGTTCAAGGTGCCGTCCCTGAGCTGTCGAAACTTCTGGCTTGTCATCGGGGCGGTGGGAGGCTTCGGGGAGACCGCCTACGCCGGCGACCTGATCGACACCAAGTCGACCTCGGTGACCGTATTTGAGACCTTCAACCAGGCCGTCTACCAGTTCGCGAGTACTCACGCGGCCGCCTCGTTCTACAGCCAGCTGACTGCCAAGTACCGGTCGTGCCGGACGGTGACGTCACCCGACGGACAGGGCGGCTCTCTGAAGCGAACGGTGCGCTCCCAGTCGAAGCAGCGAGTCGGCGGCCACCAGGCCCTGCTGCTCGTCGACTCTCTATCGGATTCCAAGGTTGCCGGTCCGGCCTTGGACACCTATGTGCTGTGGACCATCGACGGCGCCGATATCTACATGATCAGCACGATGCCGCTGAGCATCCCCTCGCCCAAGCCCGCACAGGCTTCGCTCACCCTCAAGCTCATCTCCCGGGTCGGCGCCCGCCGATAACACCAACCTCCCAGGTGGACGCTCTCCCACAACGCCGAGAAAACTCGAAAAGCAGCTCGAGTTGAGTAGAAAACTACGAGAGCATTCGATATAATGCTCTTATCATGTTTCTCTCAACGAAGGGCAGCTCATGGTGCAGGATCCGCTCCCCGGACACGGGCAGGAAGGCGAGGAGCCCGATAGCTCCCCCCTGCCGTCCGCATCCGAGGATCCTGGTCCGGAGGACGACCCGAGCCCGGAGCAGGGCCTGTACATCACCCTCCCGGCCGGGCACCTGACCCTGGCCGGCTTCTGCCAGGGCGGCGCCTCGGACACGATGGCCCCCGGCGCGTTGCTGGCCGCGGTCGTGGAGACGGTCACCGGGGAGGACGGCGCCGGGCTGGCGGGCTGCTCGGATGATCAGCTGATGGGGATCATCTCGGCCGCGTGGCGGCAGCAGTCCCGTGACGCGTGGGTGCTAATGGCCGCGATCGGGGAATTCGCCCGCCGCGCCGGCACGGGCGTCGAGGGTGAGTTCGCCGCCGATGAGCTGGCCGCCGAGCTGCGCATGAGCCAGCCGTCCGCCGCCGGGCAGATGGACTTCGCCACTGAGGTCCCCAGGCGGCTCCCCCGGACGTTCGCCGCGCTGGCCGCCGGGCGGATCCACCCGATCCACCTGCGGATCATCGAAGAGGAAACCCGCATCCTGACCGACACGGACGCGGCCAAGGCCGATGCGATCCTGGCTGAGGCGGCCGCCGGCAAGACCTTCGGCGAGCTCCGGTACGCCGCCCGCAAGCTGATCCTGAAGCTGGATCCCGACGCGCTGAAGAAGCGGAAGGAAGCCGCCAAGCGGGAGGCGCAGGTCCGCCGGTTCCGCGAAGAGTCCGGAAACGGCGGGATGGTCGCCCGCGAGCTGCCCTCGGATGAGGTCCTGGCCTCCTGGCAGCACGTCGAGCAGCGCGCCCTAAACCTCCGCGCCGCCGGGATGCCCGGCACCCTGCAGGAGCTGCGCGTGCGCGCCTACCTTGATCTACTGCAAGAACGTGACAGCCGCGCCGTCCCCGAAGGGCCAGCACAGAACGATCCACCCGGCCCGCCCGATACCGGACCCGACGGCCTCAGCGAACCCGACGGCCCCGACGGCCCCAGCGGCCCTAGCGGACCCGACGGCCCCAGCGACCCGGGCGGTCCCGGTCCGGCTCACCCTCCCGGCCCGGATGCAGGCCCGAGCCTGGCCGCCCTGGTCACCATCACCATCCCCCTGGCCACTTACCAAGGCCGCTCCGCGGCCCCTGGCGAAGCCGGCGGGTACGGCCCGCTGGACGGCGACGACGCCCGCGACCTAGCCGCCGCCGCGGCAAGACACCCCAGCACCCGCTGGTGCGTCACCGCGCTGAACCCCGACGGCACCGCCGCCGCCCACGGCTGCATCCCAGGCCGCCACCCCCCGCGAGACGCCGGACCGCCCGGCACCGGACCACCGCGTACCAGACCACCCAGCCTCGGACCGCCAGGCATCCTGGCCACCCCGCTGACCCCCATCACCCGCGGTCCCTGCGACCATGCCCACGGCCAGGTCGGCTACCACCCCTCCCGCACCCTGGTCCATCTGGTCCGCGCCCGCAACACGACCTGCACCGCCCCCGGCTGCACCCGCCCCGCCGTCCGCTGCGACCTGGACCACACCACCGCGTATGACCAGGGCGGCCGCACGTGCGAATGCAATTTGGCTCCGCTATGCCGGCACCATCACCGGTGCAAGCAGGCCGAACGGTGGCGGCTGGAGCAGCCCGAACCGGGCGTGCTGGTCTGGCGGACCCCGGCCGGCCGCACCTACGCGACCATCCCCACCGAATACCCCATGTAGCCGCGCGGAATAGCCAGCGGAGGGTGGCGGCGTTACGCTTCGCTGCATCACCCTGTTGGGGAGGTGGCGGTAATGACACGACCGGGAGATGAGCTAGCAGCCGCAGGAGGCCGGGGTGGAGGTGACCTCCGCGCGTCCCACGCCGACCGCGAGCAGGTGATCGACACCCTCAAGGTCGCATTCGTGCAGGGCCGCCTGACCCAGGATGAACTCAACGCGCGGACCGGGCAGGTGTACGCGGCGCGGACCTATACGGAACTGGCCGAGGTGACCGCCGACATTCCCGCCGAGCTCGCCAGAGCCCGGCCCCCGCGCAACCCGTGGCGGGCTACGAAGGTCTCTTGGCTGGTCGTATACGCGCTGATCCTGCCAGGCCTCGTCACGCTTGCTGCCCTCCCTGGCGGGCCCGCTCCTACCACCGGCACGGAGGTGGCCACCTGGTCCGCGGTCGTCTATGCCATTTTCTGGATTCTCGGTGTATACGTGATGATCGCCTCCCGTCGCGCGAAGCACTCCGGCGGACAACCGCCGCCGCGGTCAGCGCCCGGCGCCGACCAGGAATCGGCACCCGCGTCATGATTCGCTCCGTCGCGGGTGGGAGGCGCTGGTGATGACCGAGCCAGGAAACGAGATGGCCGCAGAAGCAGGGAACGATAATCAGCCGCTCATGTACCGCGAGCGGGTGACCCGCACCCTGCGGGCCGCGTTGGCGCAAGGCCGGCTCACCGAAGACGAATACGACGAACGGATAGGCCGGGCGTCGGCCTCGCGGTCCCGTGCTGAGCTGGCCGCGCTGACCGCGGACCTCCCCGTCGGCCGGATAGATGCCCCGATCCGGCCGCCGAGGGCCGGGGATGCCTGGATCTGCGTCAGCGTGATCATCGCTGCGGCCAGTGTGGTTGTAGCCGTCCTGCTGACGAACCTCGACAACGGTTGGGCGTTCCTAGCGTTCAGCATGGCAGCCGTCACCTTGCTCGTGGCCCCGATCGTCACGGCAGGCGTGCTGATCGACGTGCGGCATCAGAAGCGATCTGGCGGGCAGCTACCGCCGCTGCCAGCCCCGGGCACGCACAGCACGCCATCGCAGCGCCCGGCGTCCGCCGCCCCGGCCGGATCACTCCCGCCGGTCGACCGCGGTCAGCAGCACACCGCTGAAGCAGCTCAAAAGGACCTTGCCCGTCGGCAATCAGACGACCGGCGGTCAGCGCATCGATGGCGCCATCGCGGCCAGCGCTACACGATCGACTGTGCCAGCAATTGATCCGGCGACCGCTCCGGGGGGAGCAGTCGCGCTACGCTTATCTGCATCGTGCTAGGGGGAGGTCCCGGTGATGGCAGGGCCGGAGGACCCAGCAGCGGCGAACCGCGACCAGCTCCGGGCGGGCCACGCCGACCGTGAGCAGGTGATCGAGGCGCTGAAGGACGCGTTCGTACACGGTCGGCTGACCAGGGACGAATTCGACACGCGAGCGGGCTGGGCGCTCACCGCACAGACCCGCGCCGACCTGGCCGCGCTCACCGCTGACATCCCGGCCGTCCCTTCCGCCCCGGCCGCGGCCGGGCTGGCGCGGCCGCCGACCCCCGCACACCACTGGCCGCTGGCCAGGGCGGCCGCCAAGTCGGGCGGCTGCCTGGTCCTCGCGTTCGCCCTCGTGTTGTTCGCCGCCAACATCCTCGATCCGCATGGCCTCGGCAATCCCTATCATCCCTGGAGTAGCCTGTGTGCTTTCGTGGCCCTTGGCCTCGTACTCACGGCACTGGGCATCTTCGCGACTGGGATGGCCACCTCGGTGGAGCAGCGGCGTTCCCGCAGGCAGCTGCCGCCCCGGCCGGGCCCGGGCGGCCACGCCCTGGAAGCCGGACAGTCCAGCGGCACCGGCCATGGCCCGGCTCTGCCCCCAGACTGCCCCGACCAGACCCGCGCCGACCTGCGGTATGACAGCTCACGGCCGGGCCGGCCGTATTCTTCCGGGCGGGGCGCCCGGAAGCCGCGCGGCGTACGGCCGGTACCGGACGCGGGGTAACAGGCCACCTTCGCCTTTCAGCCTCGCTCGATCCAACGTGTGTCGTTTTGGCAACCTGGCGCCGCTACGCCGGCACCATCACCGGTGTAAGCAGGCCCAAGGCTGGCGGCTGGAACAGCCAGAACCGGGTGTTCTGATCTGGCGCACCCCGTCTGGACGCACCTATGTCACCACCCCGAAATGAAAGCCGCCTTCGGGTGCTGCCGACGAGATCGTCGGGCAGTGCGGGTACGAACGGGCGATCTGCGCACGTGTTGCCGCTGTCAGCAAGCGGGATGCAGCGGTGACCGGAAAACAGGTCCATCCTGGGCGTCCAGATAGCGTCGGCTAGGCCTCACGGGTCGTGACCGACCAGTAGGTAAAGATCGCGAGTGCGAGCGCGAGGACGAGGAAGATTCCGGACTCGACGCCCTGAACGGGCCAGAAGCGGTTCGCGGGCAGGTAGATGATGTGCTCCGTCTTGCTCGAGATTATGTCGGCGAAGAGGCTCCAGGAAAGCGGCGGGGTGCCCGCGCCCGCGCGGGGTGAAACGTTCTGCGACACGGCGAACAGCGGGCGGAAGAAGAGCGCTATGACGATGCGTACGGCGGGGAAGACAATAAAAGTCGTCATGATCGCCGGCACGACTCGCCGGAACAGCGCTCCGGCGGCGATACCCAGCGCCATGGCGAACACGGTGTAGGCGACCGGGGCAATGCCTTGGACGTCGAAGTAGATGAATTTGACTGGCCCGTCGACCGCGTTGTCCGGTCCTCGCCACCAGGTGAACAGTGCGGCCAGCACACCTCCCCACACCGCGGCGGCGAGGAGCGCCCAGCCGAGGTTGGTGAGCACCCATCGGCGGCGCGTGACCCCTTGCGTCCATACGAAGTCCTCGGTGCCCGCTTCGAACTGGCCCGCCATGAGCGGTGCGCCCCACAAGATGCCGAGGACGAGCGGGAAGGCCATGACCAGGTCCTGTACGAGCGAGGTAAAGACGCTGTTGTTCCCGAACACGGTGAACGAGATGTCGCCGCAGCCGACGTGGCTGACCGAGCAGTTCATCACGGCGTGGTGGTAGGAGTTCGCGATGGCGATCCCGGACGGCACGATCAGGGCGGTGACCGCCACGATCACGACGGCCGCGACGATGGCGTGCACGCGGTGCAGCCGCCAGATGAGGAACGTCATGCGGTACCTCCGGCAAAGCTGAGCGGCCCGGCGGTAAGGGGCTGGTCCTCGGACATGTAGGCGAGGATGATGTCCTCGAGGCCGACCTCGGACACGTCCCAGGCCGGATCAAGCACCGGGCCGTCAAGGCGGGCGAGCACTCTGGACTGGCGTTCGGTCTGTGTCACCTTCACCACGGTGAACACGCGCTCAAGCTCTGCGGTACTCCGGCGCGGCCCGACCAGCATCCGGTGGCCGCCCAGCACGTCGTCGATGTCGGCGCACAGGCGCACCCGCGAGGCCGTCAGCAGGATGAGGTGATTGCAGACACGCTCGAGGTCGTGCACCAGGTGCGAGGAGAGCATCACCGTGACGTCACCTTCGACGGTCACATCGGCGAGGGAGGTGAGGAACTCGCGCCGGGCGAGGGGATCAAGCGCGGCGAGCGGCTCGTCCAGCAACAGGACATGCGGCCGCTTGGCGAGCGCAAGGCTGAGCGCGACCTGGGCTCGCTGCCCGCCAGACAGCGAGTGCACGGGACGGTCGAGCGGAACCCGGAGCGTCGTGAGTCGCTGCCCGGCACCGGCAGCGTCCCACGTGCGGTTCAAACGGGCGCCGATCCGGATATGCTCGGCGGCGGAGAGCTGGCGGTACAGGGGGATCTCCTGGGCGAGAAAGCCGACACTCGCGAGGAAGTCCATGTCGTCCTGCGCGGGAGCGCGCCCGAGCACACGGGCCTGCCCCGACGTCGGGCGGCGCAGTCCGACGAGCAGCCGCAGGAGCGTCGTCTTGCCGGCGCCGTTCGGGCCGACCAGCGCCGAGATGCGGCCCTCCGGCACGCGGATCGAGCAGTCCTGAAGTCCCCACGCCGACCGGTAGCGCTTGGAAAGCCCGGCAGTCTCTATCGCGAGTGCTTCGCGGCTCATGCGACGCCCCGGTCCGACGCGCTACGCAAGATCGAGCGCAGCATCGCCTCCATCGCCTGGCCGTCGAGGCCGGCCGCTCGCGCAGTCTCGACCCATCGTTCGAGACCGCGAGCGAGCCGCGTCTGCTCCTGGGGAGGGGGACCCTCCGGCCGGCGCAGGACGAAGGTGCCGACACCCTGGCGCCCCTCGGCCAAACCGGCGTGCTCGAGTTCCCGGTATGCCTTGGTTACCGTGTTCGGGTTGATGGTCACCTCGGCAACCACCTGCTTCACCGTCGGCAGCTGATCGCCAGGCCGGAGCGTCCCCATCCGGAGCGCCTGCTCGACCTGCTGGACGATCTGCAGGTAGGCCGGGACGCCCGAGGCCTGGTTCAGCTGGAACGTGATCGTCTGCTTCACGAGTTCACTACTCATATAGTAAACTATCTTACAGGTGATCTGAGTCGTCAAGTGCGGGAAATCGTGTCGCTGAGCCGAGGCTTGCACTACCCCCACCCGGTAGCCGGTCGGGCTGGTCCGGTAGGTCACGAAGATATTACGGAAATGAAAGCTGCCTTCGGGTGCACCCGCGACCGTCAGATCCGGTACCTAGCATGAGGATTGTTCACTCAGCCGAGCGGTTATCTGCGGGGTCGCTCACGGAGTGTTCTGCGCACGGCCATACCCAGGCCGTCGTTCGCGGGCGGCGACGTTGAACATCCGCAGCTTCCGTATGGTGCCGGTCACTGCGTCAGTGGTCATGGCCCTGGCCACCGGATGCGGCACGGCGATCAGCACCGCGCCGTCCGCGGGCCACCCCGATCCCGAACTGCCCGACATCACGGTCGCCGCCCTGCCGGCCGCCGACCTGGCCGGCCTGTACATCGCCCAGGACGAGGGGCTGTTTACCGGGCAAGGGCTGCAGGTGACGATCGAGCCGATAGCCAGCAGTCAGGCGGTCATCACCGCTCAGCTGAAAGGCGAGGTCGACATCAGCGCGGGCAGCTACATTCCCTACCTCGCGGCGCAGGCGGCGGGGGCCAGTTTCCGCGTCCTGGCCGAGGCGTCCACGCTACGGCCGGACACCCGGGTGCTGGTCACCACAGGGAACTCGCCCGTCGTGACCGTCGCGCAGCTGAAGGGAAAGAAGGTCGCGGTCAACGGGACCAATAGCATCGGCACCCTGCTCATTAACGTGCTGCTTTCCGACCATGGAATCTCGCCCGCGAAGGTGCATTTCGTCACCGATGGGCAAGGCTTCCCCGCGATGCCCGCGCAACTGCAGACCGGGACGTGGACCGCGGCGTTTCTCGCGGAGCCGTACATCACCTACGCGGGAGAGAAATACGGCGAGCGGATACTGGCTGACCTGGATCAGGGTTCGGCCGTGAACTTCCCTATCGACGGGTACGTGGCCACGACGGCTTGGGCGCAGAAGTACCCGAGGACGGCCGCCGCGTTCGTCCGGGCCATCCAGGCGGCGCAGCTGCTGGCGGACACCAACTCGGCGGCGGTCCAGGCCGCCATCGCGAAATACGACAATCTGGGGCCGCTGGTCACGACCTCCATGGCGTTGGCCGGTTATCCGACCGGCCCGGTGAACAAAGGACGCCTCCAGCGCGTCGCCCTGGCCATGCTCCGGTTCGGCATGCTGCACCCGCGATATGCCGCCGAGGTCGAGCAGGGCACCCTGGTCGGATCGATGGTCGGACCCGCCTCCTGACCGGGCGCCGCGGGGCCGCGGACGGCTAACCCGGCTCGGGTAGCGTCACTACGTGGCGGAACCACTGGGCTCGCGGTTCGCGAAGCTGTGGACGGCCAGCACGACCTCGGCCCTGGGCAGCGGCCTGGCCACGATCGCGGCGCCGCTCTTCGTGGCCGCGCACACCAAGAACCCGCTGATCGTGTCGGTAACGACCGGTGTCTCGTGGCTGCCCTGGCTGCTGTTCGCCCTGCCCGGCGGCGTTCTCGTGGACCGGGTGGACCGGCGGCGGCTGATGATCACGATCGACTGGCTGCGCGTTGCCGTCATGGGCGTCCTGGCCACCGCGCTGCTGGCCGGATGGTCCAGCATCGCGCTGCTGGACGCGGCGTTGTTCCTCATCAACACCGGCGAGATCGTCTTCCGCTCCGCCAGCCAGGCCATGATCCCGGCTGTCGTCCCGCACGCCCGCCTGGAGCGCGCGAACGGCTGGCTAGTCGGCGGGACCACGCTGACGCAGAACATGATCGCGGGGCCGCTGGGCGGGTTCTTGTTCGTGCTGGCCGCGTGCGTGCCGTTCTACGTCAACGCGGGAACGTACGCGGCCAGCGCGGTCCTGGTCGGCCTGTTGGCCGGCACGTACCGGGCCGTACGCCCGGCGGCGGCCGGTGATGACCAGGCCCGGCCGGCCCGCCGGGTCCGGCGGGAGCTGGCGGAAGGGTTCCGCTGGCTGGCCGGCCAGCGGGTGCTGCGCACGATGACGGTCTTGATCGGGCTGCTGAACCTGACCCTCACCGCGGCCGTCGCGGT
>PLDT01000366.1:0-608 GCA_003136255.1 Actinomycetota bacterium | reverse complement strand
GGACTGCACCTGGTCCTGGCCACCTCGCGCAGCGCGTACCTGGTCGGCTTCATGCTGTTCGCCTTCGGCGTGCACGGCGCGCTGTGGACCATCGTGGGCAGCTCGCTGCGGCAGCGGCTGACGCCGCCGGAGATGATGGGCCGGGTGGCCAGCACCGGCCTGTTCATCGCGGCCGGCGGCAACTGCGTCGGCGCCGTGCTCGGCGGCGTGATCGCGGCCCGGTTCGGGATCACCGCGCCCTACTGGGTCGGCTTCGTGGTCGCGGTCCTCGTGTCCGCCAGTACCTGGCGGGTGTTCAACCGGGCCGCGGTGGCGCAGGCCTACGCCGCGCCTGCGTGGTCCGCAACGGCGCAGCCGGGGCGCGACCAGCGGCCGGGGCGTGGCCAGCGGCCGGAGGCCGGATTACGCTGTGGATACAGGTGGGAGGCGCCGGTGAGACCAGAACCGGGAGCCCAGGCGGCCAGCGCGAGCCTGCGGGCCTCGCGCGCCGACCGCGAGCGGGTGATCGACCTGCTCAAGGCCGCCTTCGTGCAGGGCCGGCTGGCCCGCGACGAATTCGACGCCCGGATCGGCCAGGTGCTCGCGTCGCGGACCTACGCGGAGCTGGC
>PLDT01000546.1:0-4982 GCA_003136255.1 Actinomycetota bacterium | reverse complement strand
GCTGTTACACGAGGGCCTGGCCCCGATGCTGGCACCGAACACCGTGAAATCATACGGGCACGTCACCGGCTCCCCGCATGCGATGCCGGAACACAGGCCACTCGCGTTCACCCCGAGCCTGGTTGGACGGCCAGCCAGACGGCAGCGAGCCCGTACCGACCGGACTTGCACCGCGACCTGCGTGCCCGCCGGGGGACCTGTCCGGCAGCACACCCGTCCGGCAGCCCCTGACGGCCTTCGCCGTCACTCTGCAGTTCTGCGTCAGTCTAGTTAACTCAANNGGGGGGAGGTGAGCAACCCGCGATGTGCACCGCGATGGTCCCAGCCGACATGGGTGAGGCGTTCGTGATGCTGGAATCCCTGATGGGGTTCCTGGCCGACGCCGACGTGGCGGACCTCCCGGTCCCGGTGCTCGCCGAGGGGCTGCGGGCCCTGGAGCAGGCCGACGCGGTGGAGGCGGTCGCCCGGGCCCGGCTGCTGGCCGTGTTCAGCAAGCCGGACGAGCCCACTCGACCTGCGCCACCAGATCATTCGCGCCGAAGCCCACCGCTACCTGAACCTGTGACGCACCCGCTCATTGTCACTCGTGAGCGATATTGCTTTTTACCAATGTCAACCAGATGTCCGGGTCAGGGCGTATCACGCATGAGTCTTGACCGCGGACGTGAGGAGTAGGCGTGATGCCTGGCGGCAGCGAGGAGCTGGAGCAGAGCTTCGCCGCGTTCGTGCGCGACCACGGCGAACGCCACCTGAGGGTGGCGGTGCTGCTCACCGGCGACTGGCACGCCGCCGAGGATCTCGTGCAGGCCAGCCTGATCAAGCTATACCAGGCCTGGCCGCGGGTGGATCTTATCGACGGCGATCCGGACGCCTACCTGCGCCGTGTCATCGTGAACACGTACCGGTCCTGGTGGCGTGCCCGGTGGCGCCGGGAGAGACCAGTAGCCGAGCTGCCGGAACACGCGGCACGCGACGACACCGCCGACCGGCTTGCGCTCGCCTTGCTCATCCGGCAGGCGCTCGGCGAGCTGCCTCGTAAGCAGCGCGCCGTGGTGATCCTGCGCTACCTGGAGGACCTGCCCGAGGCGGAGGTCGCCTCGCTGCTCGGATGCTCGGCCGGCTCGGTCAAGACCCACGCACACCGGGGCCTGCGCGCGCTGCGCGCGAAGCTCAGCGAGAACGGGCTGCCGCTGGGGAATTCGACGTCAAGGAGCACAACATGAACGACACCGGCCAGGACATGCGCGCCACGCTGCTCGCGGGATCCGACGACGTGCCGCCGGGCATCGACCTGCTGCGCGGCGTGCGGGAACAGGCCGCGGCGCGGCGCCGTCACCGGCGCCGGATGCGGGTCCTGGTGCCGGCGGGCGCGGTCGCCGGGGTCGTGGCCGCCGTCGCGACGTTGCTCGGGACGTCCGTCACCAACCCGCCGTCGGCGCTCGCGGCAGTGACCAGCGCCATGGTGAAAACCTCGGCACAAAGCTACCGCTTCACCATGAACGGGTCGCTGACGCTCCCGTCGATCCGGCTCAGACAGCAATTTGCGCTCACCGGCGCGATCGACCCCCAGCACGAGCGTGGAACGGAGCTGGTGACCGGCGGCCCACTACGCGGGACGCACAATTACGTAACCGAACAGCTCCGTTTCATCGGTAAGAACCTGTACACCTGGGTATCTCCCGCATCCGGGCTCGGATCCGTCGGCAAGCCCTGGGATGAGGCCCCGATCCCCGCGCCAGACACGCGCGCCTCGCCGGGAAGCGAACTCCGCGGTAACACCTTCGAGCATCCGATCAGCCCCGCCGAACTGCTGGGGGTGCTGCGGTCGGCGGCTGCCGTGCGCTACGTGGGGCCGGCTTCCGGCCCGGGCTGGACCGGCAGCAAGTACGCGTTCACCGCGCACCCCGCCGGATCCCCGGCCGTCACCGTTGCTGGCACCGTGGACGTGGACCAGCAGGGACGGGTCCGCAGCCTGGACACGATCACCACGGTACGCACCAGGTACCGCAACCCGGCGCAGACGGAAACCGAGGACCTCACGTTCGGGGGCTTCGGCGGCCCGGTCCAGGTCACCGCGCCGCCCGCCAGCCAGGTCAAGCAGACCATCACGCCCTACTGGGAGTTCGGGTTCTGAGCCACGGTCAGGCAGCCAGGGCCGCGTAGCGGCCCTGGCTCGCGGTCAGGCTGGCGTGGTCGCTGGCCTCGATGACGTGGTCCAGCACGACGATCTGGTCGGCATGCTCGGACACCGTCACCGGGTGCTCCCGGCGAGGGCCGGCGTCTGGTCCCAGGTCCGGCCGTCAAGCTGGCGGCTGCCGGCTTTAGGCGTCGGCCCGTGGGAGCGAGCCGTACGTACATATAGCCGTACGAGGGGCGTTGCTTGGGCTCACCCGCGTCGCGCACCCGGATCCTCTCATTCCGGTTGCGCTTCTGGATAGCGCGCAGTTCCATCTGTGACCCCCACGCCTTGGCGATCCAGTTGTTCTCCTCGTTCGGGTCCGAGAAGTCCCACACCCCCGCGTGATCGGCCGTGATCACGATGCGGTCCTGCCGGGTCAGCAGGGCCTGCGTGTTCAGCGTGTCACGCACGTTCCGCCCGACCCGGTCCACGCTGGCGGACACGATGCCGTCGTACGGTCCCATCTCGCCCCGTAGCCATGGGCCGAACCCCGGACGGGTGAGCGGGTCCGTCGCCCCGGAGACCTCCCAGTCAGCGGCCCACGCGATGATATGGCTGCCGCTGTCGCCGGTCGCGCTGAGGATCCGGTTACCCTGCTTCTCCGGGCTGCTGGTCTCCGGGCGGATACTTCCCCTAAGCACACACTAGCCGTGCAGGCTAGTGTCTTCCAATCCGTCGTGGCCTGTCGCCATATGATCTACGACTGGCCTTGGTGGTCGTCGTAAGTGTTGCTAGAGAGTTATGTGGACATGCACCCAGCCAGGACTCTTGCATAGTCGTCCCGGGCCGTGCCGCGAGTCATCGCTTGATCTCGACGAGCAGGACCCAGCTGTTGACAAGCCCTGCCGCGGTAGAGGCGGCCATAGCGGCGGCCAGCCAGTACAGGCCGCCCAAGCTGGTCGTCATAGTGGCCACGGCGCCCGTGATGGCCAGGACCACGACCACGATGATGGGCCCGATGTGGCTGAGACGCCAGCTGAGCGGGTCGTGCCGTTCCTTCCGCCAGCGCGGAACGCTGATCGCGGCGGCCAGTCCGATAAGGCCCGCGGCGAAGATTGCCTCAGCCACGCCCAGAGCCACACTCGACAGGCCGGGCACTTGGATGAGAAGACTTCCCGCCAGCGGGTACGCGAAAAACGCCAGGGTCTCGACGGCACGGCCGGGCAGCGTCTTGTCGCGCAGGATCGCGTCGAGGTTGAACGAGATAGCGACGAACGCCAGGCCTAGCAGGGCGCCCTCTGCGCCGGCGAACGAGGTGGCGAAGTCGTGCCACTGCGCAGGCTCATACGGCATCGCGATCCTCTCGTCTGGTGTCCCCCAACAGTGTCATCACCGGGCTTGCCCCGTTTGCGGAATGGACGGGAAGCGAGCGGCGGGAAGGCGATTGCGCGGATCGCCAGGCGAGCCGCGCGTTCGGCGGTGCAGTCAGGAACCGGGCGGCTGAGGTTGCACCGGGCGCTCGGGGTGCAAGATGCCGTCGAGCCATCCGAACGACCGGGCGTGGTAGAGGGTTCTGGCTCCGGCTTCGCAGTGGTCGCCCGCGCCTTCTGCGGCAGTGAAATGGAGGTACTGCTTCTCGCAGGTCAATGCCTCGGCGAGCTGGGGGGCGGAGGCGCTGATGTCGTCTCCTTCGGCGTCACACACCAGAACCGGGCAGGTGATCATGCCAGCGTGATCCTTCAGCGAGTACGCGCGCAGCGCGCGGAGGTACTCGATCGGGCTGGCGGCGCCGTGCACGAACTGGCCCCGGCGCAGAGCCCACCCGGCTGTCGGCTTGCGGGCCAGCATTTGCAGGATGCGGCGCAGCGCTGCGGTTTGCCATGCCCGCCCGCCGGTAACGCCGGCGGCGAGCGGACCGGGGATCCGCCGCAGAGCCGCGTCGAACAGGTCGTAGGACCCGCAATCGGCGATGCACGCGGCCAGGCGGTGCTCGGCGCTGGCCGCGCGGGGAGCCAGATAGCCGCCCAGGCTCAGACCGATCAGGGCGACCCTGGCCGGGTCGACGTCAGGGCGGGAGAGCGCGTAATCCAGGACTGGCGTGATTACAGCCTCCCAGTCGGGGCGCATGACCAGGCCCTGCTGGACCAGCGCGGCGCCCTGTCCAGGGCCGTCAAAGGCCAGGACGTTGTAGCCGCGGGCGAGCGCGGCGGCACCGTTGAAGAAGTAGAGCTCTTCGGCCGTGCTGTCGTAGCCGCCAGTGAGGATCACCGTCGGACGCGGCGCGGGGTCCGGGCCGACGCGGAAGAAATACCCCGGCAAGGTGGTGCCTTCGTACGGGATCTCCAGGATCTCTGGCGATTCCGCGAGCAGGGCCGCCCCGGACCGGAAGCAGCTGGTCTGCCGCGCGTAGCTGTCGACCAGACGCGGGTCAAGCGGCGCTGCCAGCAGCATGACTCCCGCGGTGCGGAAGTAACTCGACGCCCGGAAGAAGGCCGGCCGGGCGCTCTGCGTCCGGCCGGCCGCCGCCTCGCTTTCGGCCAGCGCCAGCACGGCGGCCGCCGTCGACGACCAGGCCTCATGCCAGCTCGCCAGGTCGGTTCCCCGCACCGCCGTGGCCGCCGCCAGGCATTCCCCGATGTCCGCTCCGCCGTAGGGCGCCGCGCCGGCCGCGCGCAGGGTCTGGGCATCAAGCAGTTCGTTTCTGACCACAAGGTGCGTCACAGCGAGACCCCAGCTTTCATCTGCGCGTCTTCATCGCACAGGGCGCCGTCTGGCCACCGGTCGCTGTCACAGCCATCCCGGCCCTCTGCGTACATTCTCACCGACAGGCACCGGGACGCCAGCCTCCCGGCTTCCTGTACGC
>PLDT01000096.1:0-7463 GCA_003136255.1 Actinomycetota bacterium | reverse complement strand
CCGCCGAGGGACTCGCCCAGGGTGAACAGGCGGGTCCGGGCGCAGGCCTGGACCGCCGCCTCCTCGCCGGCCAGCAGCCGGAACGACACCATCCCGCCGAAGGCCCGCATCTGCTCCTGCGCGGTCTTGTGGCCCGGATGGGTGGGCAGGCCCGGGTAGAACACCTGGGCCACCGCCGGGTGCTCGGCCAGCATCTGCGCGACCCGCATCGCGTTGCGGCAGTGCCGGTCCATCCGGGCCGCGAGGGTCTTGATGCCGCGCAGCGTCAGCCAGGCGTCGAACGGCCCGGGCACGCCGCCGGTCGCGTTCTGGATGAACGCGACCCGCTCGGCCAGGTCGGGGTCGGCCACCACCAGGGCGCCGCCGATGACGTCGGAATGGCCGCCCAGGTACTTGGTCGTGGAGTGGACCACGACGTCGGCGCCGAGGGCGAGCGGCTGCTGCAGGTACGGCGAGGCGAACGTGTTGTCCACCACGAGCATCGCGCCCGCCTCGTGGGCGGCCTGGGCCAGGGCCCGGATGTCGGCGATGTTCAGCAGCGGGTTGGTCGGCGTCTCGGTCCAGATCAGCTTCACCGGGCGCGCCGCCAGCTGCTCGCGCACGGCCGCGAGGTCGGACATGGGAACCACGCTGTGGCTCAGCCCCCAGCCGGCCAGTACCCGCGCGAACAGGCGGTACGTCCCGCCGTAGGCGTCATCGGGGATGAGCACGTGATCGCCGGGCGAGCACACCGTCCGCAGCAGGCCGTCCTCCGCGGCCATCCCGGACGCGAAGGCCAGCGCGGCCGCACCCCCTTCCAGCGCGGCCAGGCACTGCTCGAGCGCGGTCCGGGTCGGGTTGGCGGTGCGGGCGTACTCATACCCGCCGCGCGGCTTGCCCACCGCGTCCTGCTTGAACGTGGAGACCTGGTAGATCGGGGGGACAACCGCCCCGGTCAGCGAATCGGGCTCCTGGCCCGCGTGAATAGCCAATGTCTCGAACGCATCGTGGTTACTGCTCACGACCACACCGCCTTTCTTCGCGTCAGCTGTTCGCGGCCAGGAAGGTCAGCACATCCTGGCGGGTCAGCAGGCCGGACGGCTTGCCGTCCACGTGCACCACCGCCGCCCCCGCCTTCTCCAGGGCCAGTACCGCGCGGGAGACCGGCTCGCCCGAGCCTACCGTGGGCAACGGCGGCGACATGTGCCCGCCGACCGGATCGGACGGCTTGGCCCGCCCGGCGACCAGGGCGTCGAGGAGATCGCGCTCCACCACCGACCCGACCACCTCGGCCGCCATGACCGGCGGTTCCTCCTTGACCACCGGCAGCTGCGACACGTCGTACTCGCGCAGCAGCGCGATGGCCGCTCCGACGCTCTCCTCCGGGTGGACGTGCACCAGCTCGGGCAGGGCGCGTTCCCGGCGGGCCAGGATGTCGGCGACCAGCGGCTCCGAGGTCGGCACGGACAAGAAGCCGTAGTCGGACATCCACTCGTCGTTGAAGATCTTGGACAGGTAGCCGCGGCCGCCGTCGGGCACCAGGACGACGACGACGGCGCCCGGCCCGGCCCGCTCGGCCACCCGCAGCGCGGCGGCCACCGCCAGGCCGGAGGAGCCGCCGACCAGCAGGGCCTCCTCGCGGGCCAGCCGCCGGGTCATGCCGAACGACTGCGCGTCGCTGACCGCGATGATCTCGTCGCACACCTCCGGGTCGTAGGTGGCCGGCCAGATGTCCTCGCCCACCCCCTCGACCAGGTACGGGCGGCCGGACCCGCCGGAGTAAACCGAGCCTTCCGGGTCGGCGCCGATTACCTTGACCGTGCCGCCCGAGATCTCCTTGAGGTACCGGCCGGTGCCGGTGATGGTGCCGCCGGTGCCGATCCCGGCCACGAAGTGCGTCACCGTCCCGTCGGTCTGGGCCCAGATCTCCGGGCCGGTCGTCGCGTAGTGCGACGCGGGGTTCTCCGGGTTGGCGTACTGGTCGGGCTGCCACCCGCCGGGCGTCTCGGCGGCCAGCCGGCGCGCGACACTGTAATAAGAGTCTGGGTGGTCGGGCGCGACCGTGCCCGGGCACACCACGACCTCGGCCCCGTAGGCGCGCAGCACGCTGATCTTGTCCTGCGCCACCTTGTCCGGGCAGACGAACACGCACCGGTATCCCCGCTCGGCCGCCACGATGGCCAGCCCGGCTCCGGTGTTGCCCGACGTGGGCTCCACGATCGTGCCGCCGGGGCGCAGCTGCCCCGAGGCCTCGGCGGCCGCGATCATCCGCAGCGCGATGCGGTCCTTGACCGACCCGCCCGGGTTGAAGTACTCCACCTTGGCCAGCACCTGCGACCCGGGGACGCCGCGGGTCACCGAGCGCAGCCGCAGCAGCGGGGTGTTCCCCACCAGCTCGCTCAGGGAGTCGTATACCTGCATGTTTGTCCTCTTCCTACCCGGACGGCGGCTCCGGCTTCCGGGCCCCGCAGCCAGGGCATTAGGCTGAATGAACCCTATGCGAGGAGGCCGGTGCCATGCCCGAAGCTGTGATCGTCGCCGCGGCGCGGTCGCCCATCGGCCGGGCGTTCAAGGGCTCGCTCACCAGCATCAGGCCGGACGACCTGACCGCGCAGATGGTGACGGCCGCGCTGGCCCAGGTGCCGCAGCTTGACCCGGCCGACATCGGCGACCTGATCCTGGGCTGCGGCCTGCCCGGCGGCGAGCAGGGCTTCAACATGGCCCGGGTGGTCGCGGTCCTGCTCGGCCACGATCACCTGCCCGGCACCACGGTCAACCGGTACTGCTCGTCCTCGCTGCAGACCACCCGGATGGCGTTCCACGCGATCAGGGCCGGCGAGGGGGACGCGTACATCTCGGCCGGGGTGGAGTGCGTGAGCAGGTTCGTCAAGGGGAGCAGTGATTCGCTGCCCGACACCAAGAACCCCCTGTTTTCCGACGCGGAGGCCCGGGCCGTCTTCGCCGCTAGTGGCGAGGCCCCGCCTTGGCACGACCCGCGCGAGGACGGGCTGCTGCCCGACGTCTACATCGCGATGGGCGAGACGGCCGAGAACGTCGCGCAGCTGCGCGGCGTCACCCGCGAGCAGCAGGACGAGTTCGGAGTGCGCTCGCAGAACCTGGCCGAGAAGGCCATCGCCGACGGCTTCTGGCAGCGTGAGATAACCCCGGTGACCCTGCCCGACGGCACCGTGGTCACCGCCGACGACGGGCCCCGCCCGGGGGTCACGCTGGAGAAGGTGGCCACGCTGCAGCCCGCCTTCCGTCCCAACGGCACCGTGACCGCGGCGAACTGCTGCCCGCTCAACGACGGCGCGGCCGCGCTCGTGGTGATGAGCGACGTCAAGGCGGCCGAACTCGGCATCACGCCGCTGGCCCGGATCGTGGCCTCCGGCATGACCGCGCTGTCCCCGGAGATCATGGGGCTCGGACCGGTGGAGGCGTCCCGGCAGGCGCTCGCGCGGGCCGGGATGGCCATCGCCGACATTGACCTGGTGGAGATCAACGAGGCGTTCGCGGCGCAGGTCATCCCCTCTTATACCGATCTCGGCGTGGACCTCGCGAAGCTCAACGTGAACGGCGGGGCCATCGCGGTCGGCCATCCGTTCGGCATGACCGGGGCGCGGATCGCCACCACGTTGCTGAACAGTCTGCAGTTCCACGACAAGACCCTGGGCCTGGAAACCATGTGCGTAGGCGGCGGCCAGGGCATGGCGATGATCTTCGAGCGGCTCAGCTGAACATTTGGTGACCGTCAGGGGGTTGCCAGGTGGCCTCTGATGAGGCACTCTCAGCCTAAGAGGAGCTTCCCTGGAGGTGCCCGTTGTCGCTGATCCACTCACCGAATCTGCACAGTAGCCTGATTGCTCGTATCCCGGTCGTTACCGGACGTGCTCTTGATGAGTGGTTTCATCGCCTAGAATCTGGCCCCGCGTTCCTGCGCCGTGAAGAACGTGCTCATTGGCTAGCCGACGAAGCCGGCATCTCGTGCGGCTACGCCTACGCGATCGTGCACGAGTACGAGATGCGCAGGAGACTGCGCCTCAACGGAGCTTAACCGGCCCCTCTCCCGGACGATCCCGGCCTCGGCAGCGCCCCGGCCGGTATTAAGCGACGCCCGGCGCGGCCCGGTCGCGCGCGTGGGTCCCCGTGGCGTGGGTCCCCGTGGNNGCGGGTCCTCGGCGGCGTGGGTCCGCGGCGGCGCGGCCGCGTGCCGTTCTCCGATAATTTTCGGACCGCGTCATCGGCGCGCCATTTTTCTGGCGGGCCGTTTGGGTTCTCGTCTGGCCGCCGATCGTGGACATTCGTGTCCAGCGGCGGCGATCCTCGGACACAAGTGGAATGTCCGGATTTATCAGCACAATATTCGCGGGTGGGTTATCCGTGCCGTCGCGCTTAGTTGATCTTTGTGCTGACTGTTTCCGCTGGTAAGAGCATTTGACCAATTTAGAAAAATGGCATAGTCGCCACACAGTACCCCCGGTCGGAGTCGAACCGACACTGGGGACCCTTTTAGGGGGCCGGCCTCTGCCCTTGGGCTACGGGGGCGTCCCAATAATACCGCCCGTGCAATTGCATGACCGCTGAGTAACTGAGAAGGAGCCATTATTTTCGCCGACCCAGTAACGGCTTTCGGAAAGGAGTGCAGAGCGTAACTAATTACAAGATCAACATTAGCGCTAAGTAATCGGCCGGTTGCTATCCCAGGCCGGCCGCCGTGCGAGCGCGGATAAAAATGGCGTCGAGCATGGCCGGGGTGACCCGACCGGTGAAGGTATTTTGCTGGCTCGGGTGGTAGCAGCCGACGAGCAGCACGCCGTCCGGCCACCGGGCGCCGGTCAGCCGCGCCTCGGCACCGTGGCCGAACGCCGGGCGCGGCCGCGGCAGGGCAAAGCCGCAACTGCTCAGGACCGGCCACAGGGCCTGCCAGGCGAACCCGCCCAGGCACACGATGACCCGCAGGTCCGTGGCCACCAGGCCGAGCTCGGCGACCAGCCACGGGGCGCACGTGTCCCGCTCGGCCGGGGTCGGCTTGTTCTCTGGTGGCGCGCAGCGGACCACGGCCGCCATCCGCGCGTCCACCAGGCGCTGGCCATCGCCGGCCGCCACGCTGGTCGGCTGGACCGCGAAACCGGTCCGGTACAGCGAGGCGAACAGGAAGTCGCCGCTGCGGTCACCGGTGAAGACCCGGCCGGTCCGGTTCCCGCCGTGGGCCGCGGGCGCCAGGCCGACGATCAGCAGGCGCGGCCGCTCTGATCCCCAGCCGGTCACCGGGCGACCCCAGTAGGGCTCATCGCGGAACGCGCGGCGACGGGTCAGGGCCACGTGCTCGCGCCAGGCGACCAGCCGCGGGCACGCCCGGCACACCGACTCGCGCGCGGTGAGCTCGTCCAGGGTCGCGGCCCCGGCGGCCAGCTCGGCGGCCTGCGCGGCGCTGTCCGCGACCGGCGTCCCGGGCCCGGCCGGGTCGTCCGGCCAGTCGCCGGGCGGGACCAGCTCTGCTCCGGTGTCCACCTGGCTGCTCAGGACCGCGGGTCGGCGGAAAGGTCGGCCGCCAGCGACCAGGCGATCCCGTCGAGAATGTCGTGCTCGCTGACCAGTACCTCGGCGAACCCGAAGCGCTGCATGATCCGGTCCAGGATGAGCGCGCCGCCGCCGATCACGTCGACGCGGCCCGGGTGCATGACGCCGATCGCGGCGCGCGCGGCCCGGGTCTGGGCCAGCAGGCTCTGGGTGACCTCGTGCACGTCGGCGGCCGAGACGCGGGAATGGTGGATGCGGGCCTCGTCGTAGGCGGGCAGGCCCGTCGCGATGCCCGCCACGGTGGTGACCGAGCCCGCGAGCCCGACCAGCGTGCGGGCCTGCCGGACCGGAACCGCGTCGCTCACAGTGTCCAGGGCCGCGTCAATGTCGGCGGTGGCGGCGGCCAGCTCGGCACCGGACGGCGGGTCACCGTGCAGATGCCGTTCGGTCATCCGGACGCAGCCGATATCGACGGAAATCGCCTGCACGGCGGTGTTCTCGNNCCTCGCGGCCGGCCGGGGCCGCCTGGCCGAGCACGAACTCGGTCGAGCCGCCGCCGATGTCCACCACCAGGAACGGGCCGTCATCGGGCGCGGCGGCCAGCTCGGCGGTGGCCCCGGTGAACGACAGCACGGCCTCCTGCGATCCGGTCAGGACCTCGGGCGCGACCCCCAGGATCTCCTTGACCTGGCGGGTGAACTCCGCCGTGTTGCTCGCGTCCCGGGTGGCGCTAGTGGCTACCATGCGCACCGCTGCGGCCGCCGTGCCCGCGATGACGTCCGCGTAGTCGCGCAGCGCGGCGGTGGTCCTGGCGAGCGCCTCGGGCGCCAGCCGCCCGGTCTGGTCGACCCCCTGGCCCAGCCGGACGATCTCCATCCGGCGCGCCACGTCGGTCAGCTCGGCCCGGGCCAGGTCGACGTCCGCGACCAGCAGCCGCAGCGAGTTCGTGCCGCAGTCCACGGCGGCCACCCGGCGGGTCATGAGCGTGTCTCGGGTGCTGCCTCGAGTGATGCCTCGGGAACTGCCTCGGGCGCCGTCTCGGCTACTGTCTCGGATACGCACGGTCCCGCTTGCCACCATGGGCCGACGGCGTCGAGCACTTCACGGCCGAAGGGATTCACGTCGCCCGCCGCGAGCTCGTGGGCGACCAGGGCATGCAGGCACTTTACCCGGTCCGGCATGCCGCCGGCCGACTGAGTGCCGGGCGGCAGCGGCTCGACGCCCGCCGACCGCGCCGCCGCGTCCCGCCGGGCCAGGTAGTCGCGATGCGCGGACTCATACCGGCCGCGCAGAGCGCCGTCGCAGAGCCGGGCGGTCATCTCCCGCATCATCCCGCTGGCTTCCAGCGTGCTCACCGCGGCACAGGCACGGGGGCAGGTCAGGTAGTACAAGGTGGGAAACGGGCTGCCGTCGGGCAGCCGGGGCGCGGTTTCCGCCACATCGGGCAGGCCGCACGGGCAGCGGTGCGCGACGGCGAGCAGCCCCCGCGGCGCCCGGCCGAGCTGGGCGGCGATGACCGCCGCGTCCCGGGCGGTGATCACGACCTCTCCCCGCTCACTTGTGAGGGTTCCGGAACAAGGTGATTTTGCGGCGCGTCCGAGGTTAGCGATGTGCTTAGACGGTCCGCTGCGGTCCCGCCTGGGCTGCCGCCGATGACGATTTGTCGGTTTTGCGGCTTTCCTGGCTGAGCTGAGCGTCTCGGTTGCCTGGCCGATGTCACCTCGTACCTGCTCTTACTTGTACGATGCGTCATCGACCAGGTCAGGCGTGCCGACACTCCGCATACCCGCCTTCCTTTGGAACGCTCACTTGGCCGGGGTCGCGTCGGCCTGCTGCACCGACTGCCACAGCTTCGCGTACCAGGGCGCGGGCCCGGACGGCTGGGCCCGGGCGGCACTGATCTGGGGTTCGCTGCCCTCGATGACGTAGCACTGGGTGCCGGGGAAGCACATGTCGAGCTCCTG
>PLDT01000216.1:0-10416 GCA_003136255.1 Actinomycetota bacterium | reverse complement strand
CGCGGTGAACAATTTCAGCGCGGCGGGGGCGTCCCCGGCCTGCCCGGTCCAGACTGCGATGCTGTGGCGGGTAGTCAGGGTGCCGGGGTGGTCGGGGCCGAGGATCCGCTGCCGGTCGGGCAGCAGCGCGGTGAACAATTCCAGCGCGGCGCGGGCGTCCCCGGCCCGTCCGGTCCAGAACGCGATGTTGTGGCGGGTGTTGAGAGTGCTGCGGTCGTCCGGGCCGAGCACCCGCTCCCGGTCGGGCAGCAAGGCGGTGCACAACTGCAGGGCGGCGCGGGCGCCCCCGGCCCGCCCGGTCCAATGGGCTAGGTTGTGGCGGGTGTTCAGCGTGTCTGGGTGGTCGGGGCCGAGGATCTGGCGCTGGTCTCGCAGCAAGGCGGTGCACAGCTCCAGGGCGGTGCCGACGTCTCCGGCCTGTCCGGTCCACAGGGCGATGTTGGCTCGGGTGGCCAGAGTGTCAAGGTGGTCGGGACCCAAGATCCGCTGCCGGTCGGGCAGCAAGGCGGTGCACAGCTGCAGTGCGGCGCGGGCGTCCCCGTTCCGCCCGGTCCAGGCGGCGATGTTGTGGCGGGTGGCCAGGGTGTCGGGGTGGTCGGGGCCGAGTCCCTGACGGAGACGCTCATACCAGGATTGCCACAGCGCGAGGTTGTCTGCCGGGGTCGGGAGTTCCGGCAGCGCTGACAGCGCCTGATCTGATTGTCCAATGGCCCAGAGGTGCTCACTGCGGCGGTCCCTCGCGTACGCCGCGACAGGCTTACTGTGCGGGCCGGCCTGCTGCAGATCGGCGAGAGCCTGCACGATCGCAGAGTGAGCTTCGGTGACGGCATCCTCGCCGAAGTGACCGCGCAGGAAGCCGGCGATTAGTTCATGAGCGGGCCCGACCCGTTCGTCCGGGCTGCCGGCGTCGGCTCTGGCCAGGAGTTCGCCGAGGGCGACCAAGCCATCCCGGACGCGTACGGCCAGAGTCTGGTCGCTGCGATCCTCGGACCGGAGCGCGGCAACCAGAACCTCTAGCGGCATCCGTGCGCCCACGGGCGCGGCGGCGAGCACCCTGGCCACGTCCGCCACCGGTGCCTGCGGAGCCGTGGTGACCGCTCCCGAGACGGCCTTCTCAAACACCGGCGCCAAGTCCAGGCCGGGGTACAGTTGCGCGCCAGCGAAGTGGCCCGCCCGGTGCAGACCGCTGAGCACGCGGGCCCGCAGCCACTCTCCGCCACTCAGCAAGGCGATCCGGTCCCTCGCTTCCGGATCCTCCACCAGGGCTCGCACCAGCTGTTTGACGCCTTCGGGGTCTCCCTGGGGCAGGTGGATTTGTGAGGCTGCGGGCAGGTCGTCCATGTGGCGCCCGGTCACGATCAGGCCCGCGTGGTGCAGGTTTGTGAAGGCCTCGAGCAATCGCCGTCGCTGTACGGTGTCGAGTTGCTCGACGGTGTCGACCCCAACCAGGACCCGTGCGTCCTCTGGGTCGAGGTGGGCGAGCGGGCCGGTGACGACCTGGTCGAACCGAGGTAGTTTCTCTTGCTCGTGAACAGGCGTGGCATTCTGGAACCGTTCGGCGGCCTTGCGGTAAGCCGGGCTCTTGTCCAACTGCTCAAGCAGCGCCTCGGCCAGGTCCGCCAGGTTGTCACCCAGCCGGGCGGTAACCAGGGCGTCCACGCTTAGGTAATCCCCGGCGCTGCTGCGTCCGAACGAGGCCAGCAGCGCTGACTTGCCGGTACCGGGGCCACCGGTGATGGCGATCGGCGAGACGCGGTTGGCGAGCAGTCGCATCACGTCCGCGGCGGGGCCCGGACGCATCTGCCAGTTCCGGGTCAAGCGGGCGACCACGCCCGCCATCTGCGTCCCCGCCAGCGCAGGCCTCAGGTCCGCCGCGCTATTGAGGCCCAGCCACAAGCCCGCGTCACGGCTGCCGTTCAACGACATGTGTGTCGTCGGCGCAAGGTCCGAGCAATCGGCGGGTGCGACGTCACGCAACCGGTCATGTTCGTCGTAGGCTCGCAGCTGGGCGTCGGCCGTCTCCGGCGAGCCCTTTTTCAGCAACTCAATTAAAGACCTGCTGAAGCACCCCCGAGATGCCACCTCCTGAGGGCGGGTGGCCGCGAAAACCTCCACCCTCGCCTGAAGCCCCTGCCATAGAAGCCCGGGAACCGGGTCGGAGATCACAGCACCCGAATGGCAGGCGTCGATGACCAACATCAGGCCGTCGACACCCGAATATCGCCGCAGCAATTCCTTGATCCGCTGGCCGATGGGGACAGCGTTCTCGGAATCGATCAGGTCCGGGCTGGGGGTGTCAGAAGCGACGAGGTAGAAGTCTTGGCCCTCTTTGTGGCCGTGGCCGAGGAAATACACGAATAGCGTCGCCTGCTCCCGGCCAGCGCTGGCCATGGCCTCATCGAGCGCCTTCACTATCTCCGCCCGAGTGGTGGTGGCCGATGCGGTGAGGAACTCCCGGCCGTCCGGAAGCGCAGGTCGGCATGACCCGTAGCGGTCGTCCAGAACCACCGCGCGCAGGTCCTGCATCACCTCGGGAACGAAATCGAGCTTACCGAAGCGGTCGTTTTGAACACCGATCAATAGCGCACGCCGCTCACCCATGGAACAGTCTTACAGTAAGAAGCGCGACAACGACAGCCTTAACCACTGAGATTGGGTCTTGGGGGATACATGGCGCAGATCGTGCTCATCCATGGCATCGGACAGCAGGGCAGCACCGTCGAGGAGCAGGAGGCCGAGTGGTTGCCCAGTCTGGTCAAAGGAGTCCTGGCCAGCGGGCACCCGAATGCGGCAGCCGTGGCCGCGCGGGTGGCGGCCTCGACAGATCGGAACTGCCCGTCCCTGGCCCGGATGGCGTTCTACGGTGACCTGTATCTGCCCACCGACACGCAGGGGGACGAGGTGTCAGCGTCGCCCGCGGCCGAGGCCCTGGCCGAGGCGTTCGCCGCCGCCCTGCTGGCGCACGCCGCCGTCAGCGGCGACCCGAGGCTGGCAGCCGAGGCGGCCAACGCGCTTCGCCAGGCTGATCCCGGTCGCGATGGTGTGCAAGGTCTAGGCGCTCGCGCCCGCGGCGCGGCCGCCGTGCTGGATGGCAACGCCTGGTTGACGACGCGCATCTTCGGAGCGCTGCAGAAAGCTAAGCAGGATCTGGTGCAGGTCACTCGATACCTTACTGAGAACGACCTGCGCGCTGCCGTCCAGGCCAGGGTGACGGCGCTCCTGGACGACGACACACAACTCGTTATCGGACACTCACTCGGCACCGTCGTCGCCTGGGAAGCCTGCCAGGTACTGGGCCGGCCCCTGCCCATCCTGGTCACCCTCGGCAGCCCACTCGGGCTCGACAACGTGGTCTACCCGCGACTCCGCCCCCAACCTCCGACCTGGCCACCACTCGTCCGTCGGTGGGTAAACGTCGCACATCCAGACGACGTGGTCGCGGTCGAACCTGACCTGGGACGGCTGTTCCCGTCCCCGAACGGTCTGACTATCGAGTCCCACACCCCGCGGAGCAAGCACGAGCACCACGCCGCCGCCGGCTACCTCGGCGAGCAGGCCACCGGCCGTGCCGTCGCCGACGCCCTGAGTGGGTGAGCCCCAGCTGCCGGGTTTTCGCCGGTGCCAGTAGGGGGTTAGGGAGTTACAGGGTCACGCCGGTCAGCGCGGCGCAGTGCCTGAGCAGTCCGTCCTGAACCGTGAGATCGCGGGCGGCGGGGTGTGGCGTGCGGGGCTTCTGGTGATAGAAGTAGCCGCCCGTCACCCTTGCGTCCGGATCCGGGCTGACGGCCAGCCATGCCTGGGTCACCGGGCCGAGTGACATGTCATCGGGTGCGCCGGGGCCGCCCATTCTGGTCGGTACCCAGCCAGGCTCAAGCGCGTTCGATAGGACATCGGTCCACAGCCGCGCGACGGCGAAGGCGAGCACGACGTCGAACAGCTTGCTGTCGGAGTATGCCTGCGAGCCGTTCCAGTGACGGTGCTCCCACTGCGGATCGGCCAGGCCGGGATCCCCGCCGCGATGCATGCCCGAGCTGAGGTAGACCAGCCGGGCAGGCCGCTCGATCAGGCCGGTGAGCAGGTACGGAGCGAGCACGTTGATCGCGAAGACGTGCTCCAGGCCGTCATCGGTGCGGATCCGCGGCTCCCGGTAACCGACCCCGGCATTGTGAATGACCGCGTCGTAAGGACCGCCCGCGTTAGCCTGCTCGGCGACCTGCCGCATACCCGCGATACTGGACAGGTCGCCGACGACGACGGCTCTGGCCGCGGGCAGAGCCGCACGTGCGTCCTCAGCCCTGGCTGCACTGCGGGCATGCAGCGTGACCGANNGGTTGGTTAGGCACGCAGATGCTCCCGGCTGGCGTGCATCAGTTCTAGGGCGTGGTCGACATTGTCGCCGGCCAGCTTGCCGTCGCGCTTGACCACGTCGCCCCCAACGATCACCGTCTCGACGTCGGCGGGACCCGCTCCGAGGACCATGACGGCGACCGGGTCGCCGAACCCGTCGAGGTGGGGAGATCGCATGTCGATGACCACGATATCGGCCTGTTTGCCCGGCGTGAGGGTGCCGATCTCGTCTTCAAGGTGCCACACCCGGGCTCCGTCGATGGTGGCCAGGCGCAGCATGTCCCGCTGGTGCAGGTCCACGGTCGGGACCTGCTTGCCGCTGGCCAGGGCCGGCGCGTTGACCCGGGACCGTTCCGCGGCCAGGGCCAGCCGCATCTCGGAGAACAGGTCGTTGCCGGCGCTGCAGATGGTGTCGATGCCGAAGCCGGAGACGATTCCCCGGCTCAGGGCGGGCCCGGTGGCCGGAAAGGTGCCGAACTGCATCAGCATGTCGGTGGACGGCGTGATGGTCACCGTGCCCTGGGTTTCAGCGATGAGGTCGAACTCCCGGTCGGTGAGCATGTTGCCGTGCACGTAGTTGACGTCCGCTCCGAGCAGACCGTAGCGCTGCAGGGTCGTGATCGCGTCGGCGGTGCCCGCCATGCCCACGTGCACCGAGATCGGCAGTCCCAGGTCGCGGGCGAACGCGTAGTCTTCGGCGTTACGCTCGGCGCTGGTGAAACAGGGCCCGCGTAGCGCCATGCCCATCCGCAGCCGCCCGTACGTGCCGGAAGCGAAGTACTGATCGCGCATGCGGCGGGCGTCGGCCGGGTGCGGCGGGTTGGGATCGTCGGTGGCCGGACCGGGTCCCCCGTAGAGGAAGTAGCCGCGAATCCCTGAGTCCCGCAGGCCGCGCAGGTCCGCGTCGGCGTGCGCCGGGGACCGGTCGTTGTGCGCCCAGTCGGCGATCGTGGTTATCCCCGCGTCAAGGGCCTGCAGGGCGCCCCACAGCGTGCCCGCATACATGTCTTCGGGGGAGTACTTCAGCGAGATGCCGGTCAGCACGGCGGGCCCGTACCCGGCCCCGGTGATCTGCGGCGTGTAGCCGCCGATAGCGCCCTGCCACACATGACGGTGAGTGTCCACCAGGCCCGGGATCACGAGGCGGCCTGCCGCCTCGATCACCTCAGCGGTGGTGGTCGTGGGCACTAGATCCGGGCCGACGGCAGTGATGACGCCGTCTGCCACCAGGACGTCGCCCGCTGGCAGGTCGCCCAGGTCCGGGTCGACCGTGACGACGTGCCCGCCCTTGATCAGCAGTTCTTTCGCCATGATCTCTCCCTTTGTCTACGTCAGCGACCGCCGTGCCGGTGCCCATGTCCTCCACGGTGCGGTGCCGGCGTGCCCCTCGTCCAAGACCTATTAGCGCGTCTGCCATACCGCGCAGGTATGGCGAGTTGCCATATCCGGGGGGTATGACAGCCAGCCGGACAGGTATTGGACTACACGGCCGGCCCGGACGCATCGTGAAACCTGGAAGCCACCCGGGGCAAGGAGACAGGCATGAGCACCATCCACGACGACCTCATCGAGCGCTCGGTCAATATTCACTGGCCAGACGGCTACGATCCCGACCACGCCGACCTGTTCGCGCACAACACGATCGTCATCGAGGCGCCCGCCGAGACCATCTGGGCCAAGCTCATCGCCGCCACCGCCTGGCCCACCTGGTACTCCAACGCCAGCGACGTCGTCGTCAACGACCCGTCCGGCACGCTCAGCGAAGGGGTCACCTTCAACTGGAGCACGTTCGGCCTCAAGATCGCCAGCACGGTCGCCGAGTACGTCCCGCACACCCGTATCGGCTGGTACGGCACCGGCGACCAGATAAGCGCCTATCACACCTGGCTGCTCATCCCGCGCAGCGGCACCAGCACCTACGTCGTCATGGAAGAGACCGACACGGGCGCCGCCGCACGACACCTCGCCCAGGCCAACCCCGGCCACATGCACCGTGGTCACGACCTATGGAACATCAGCCTCAAGTTCGCCTGCGAAAGCTGACCGACGGCTCAGGTGGCGGGCAGCGGCCGCGCGATGAACGCCAGAAGACTGCCCTGCACCGCGGCCAAGCTGCCCAATCCGAAGACGAGGACACCTGCCGCGGGCGCCAGGATCTCTTGCACGACCTCGCCCAGCGGGTCCTCGAGGCGGCCCAGGCGNNGCACGCTCGCTGAGCACGTCGGCCGCGTTCTCGAACAGGGGCAGCCGGGGCCGGGCGCCTGCTTCGGCCGGCAGTATGCCCACCTGCGCCGCGATCCGGCGCAGGCCGTTCCGCTGAACATCGGCCTCCTCCTGCGACCAGCGGCCCTCGCCGCCCACCTCGATCAGAACAGCGGGGATCCCGGCCATAGCGGCGGCGCGGATGGTAGATCCCTCCAGGGGGTCCACGATGAGCCGCGGGACGTCGAAGCAATCGGCCATCGCGCGGGTCCGCTCATCCAGGACGCCGTCCGGTCCCGGGCTGGCCCCCGTGAACGGATCAAGCGCCTCGGGAAGGTCGCCGCAATGGCAGTCGACGTAGTAGTCGGCGCGGGCCAGCAGGTTCTCCCATAGCCAGGCGGCCAGCCGCGCGGTCGGGCCACCCTGCGGGTCTCCGGGGAAGGACCGGTTGAGGTTCTTACCGTCAAGCGGGTTGACGAAGGCCATTCGCTGTTGAAAGGCAACCGGGCTGGACTGCAAGCTCACGACGATTGTTCCGCGCATCAGCGCGGGATCCAGCTCGCGGACAAATTGCCGGACCGCGACCATCGGCACGTATTCCCCGCCGTGGATTCCCGCGGTGACAGCCAGCACCGGGCCGGGCGCGCTTCCGTTCGTGATGACCATCGGCAACGAGACGCTGCTCGTGCCGAGGCTGACCAGGCAGTTGCCACGGACCTGCGACCCGGCCTGGACCACGAGATCACCGAGGATGTAGGTCACAAGTGCTCCGATCGCAATGCGGTACCGGTCAGGATCCGGTACCGGCCAGCGGAAGAGCCGCGACGGTACGTTGCGGCTCAGAAAAACGCATGGGATCCATGAAGCTAACGTCCGTGGTGCTCGTTCCCTCAACGATCAGATCAGCAGCGACGGCGCCGAGCGACGTAGCCATCTTGAACCCGTGACCGGAAAAGCCGACGGCCACGACCACGCCATCCATGCCGGGAATGTGGCCGAGCAGGCCCGTCTCGTCGGCCGTGTATCCGTCCGCACAGACCACCATTTTGACCGGCTCGGGAACCAGGTCGGGCAGAAAGGTGCGCACCCAGGACCGTACCGTATCGAGGTGGCGCGGATCCCAGGTGAGCGGGCGCGCCATCGACGTGACCTCGTCGAGATAGATGCTCGCCGCCACCTTCGCGGTCCATCCGTCGGTGCTGGGGAACCCGTAGAACTGAGCATCACGGGAACTGCGGATGAAGACCTGATGCTGCTGGCTCCGGTACCGGTCCGCGTCTGCGATGGGGAACCAGGTCAGTACCTGAGGGAGCACGGCCAGGTGCGTGCCGAGTCCGGCGCAGACCGGCCCGGCACCCGTCCCAGTGGCGATCAGCACCCGCGCCGCGCGAACCTCCTCCTGATCAGTCCGCACCGACCACCGGTCGCCGCGGCGTTCCAGAGCCGCGGCCGTCCTGTTACCCAGGAACGAAGCTCCGCGGCGCTGGGCGAGNNCGCCCCGCTCGCAGCAAGGCCGCGTGATCGGGGTGGTCGTGATCCATGATGGTCACCACGCCGGTGGTCTCCAGCAGGGCGGCCCCGGTGTCCGCTTCCAGCTCGCGCCACAGGTCGCGGGCGCGCTGCAGCAGGGGCGTGTAATGCCCGCCCTCGGCGTACACCATGCGGAACACGCGGGACTCACCCGCGTACGCCGAGAACGGCCCCGGGATCGTNNGTCACCGCGCGTCCATCGTTCCTTCCGCCGTGAGCCAGACGCCCCTTGACGAGCAGGACCGGTCGCCGGGCAACTACCTGCACCCTAACGCTGGGCTGTCATAATGCGCGAATGACCGCGCGCAGGCCGACGATCGTCGCAACCAGTATCGGATTCCGGCTGGCCGGGCGCGGGGCGCTGGATTGGCGGCTGGGACCGGCGTACGGACTGGCAGCCTCGCTGGCGCGGGCCGGGGACAGCCCTCGGGTGTGCCTGGTCGGGACGGCTCTGGGGGATGCCGGCGATACGATGCTGGCGATCTATGCGGCCTTCGGCCGGGCCGGCTGGCGCGTCAGCCATCTCGCGTTGTTCCCTGAGCCGAACGTCGCGGACGTCCAAGAGCATCTGCTGGCTCAGGACGTCGTGTGGGTGGCCGGCGGCAGCGTGGCGAACCTGCTGGCCTTGTGGCGGTTGCACGGGATCGGCCCGGCTATGCACGCGGCGTGGCAGGCTGGCGTGGTTCTGATGGGCGTCTCCGCGGGCTCGGTCTGCTGGTTCGCCGGCGGTACTACCGACGCCTTCGGCCTGCCGTTGCGCCCGGTGACCGATGCCCTGGGCTTCCTTCCCTACTCCAACAGCCCCCACCATGACGCCGAGGAGCAGCGGCGGCCCACGATCCACCGGCTGATCGGCGAAGGCACCTTGCCGGACGGCTACGCGAGCGACAACGGGACGGGGCTCATCTTCGAGGGGACAGATCTCGTCGACTGCGTGACCGAAGCCGACGGGGCCAGGACGTGGCAGATGACTCGCCGCGACGACGGGACCGTCGAAGAGGTTCCGCTGCCGACTCGGCTGCTGTCGTCCTGACCAGCGCCGACCGGACAGGGTGATCGGCTAGGCTTTGGCCGCTAACGGCGGGTGGAGTGTCTGCACTGCTGGGAAGGGTGTGGGTTCCATCACTGAAGACCTGGGTTTCGGGGAGGTGCTGCGCGGTCATCGCCACGCGGCGCGCCTGACGCTAGAGCAGCTGGCTCAGGTGTCGGGGGTCAGCACCCGGACCTTGTCGGATATGGAGCGCGGACGGAGCAAGGGGCCTCAGCACCGGACCGTAACCGCGTTGGCGGACGCGCTTGCGCTGGCCGGGGACGCTCGCGAGCAGCTCATTGAGCTGGCGCGTGATGGCCGGCTGCGGGATTACTGGACGCGTCCGGCGGGCGTGTGTGAGCTGCCCCGGCTGATTGACGACTTCACCGGCCGCGCCGCGGAGCTGGCCTGGATAAGCGAGCTGGCGTATGCCGAGAGTTCGCCGGGCGCCGGCGTGGTCGGTCTCATCACCAGCTCGGGGGGAATGGGCAAGACCACGCTCGCCGTCCGGGCCGCCCACATGCTGCGGCCGAGCTTTCCTGGCGGGGTGTTCTTTCTTGATCTATTCGGTATGTCCGGGCGGCCGATGGCTGCCGGTGACGCGCTGCGGCTGCTGCTTCGCGCGCTCGGCGTCGCGGACAAGAAAGTCCCGGGTGATCTCCAGGGGCGCGCTTCGCTGTACCGGTCGCTGCTGCGAGACCGGCCTGTCCTGGTCGTTCTGGACAATGCCGGGTCGGAGGAGCAGGTGCGTCCGCTGCTGCCGGGTGCGGGCCCGGGCCGGGCGCTGATCACCGCCAAGCGGCTCCTGCCTGGCCTGGAGGGCGTACGCCGGCTCGTGCTGAGGCCCCTGGCGTTGCCCGAGGCGACGGAGTTGCTGACCGGGATCCTCGGTGACCGTGCCGCCTCCGACGGGGAATCGGCGCTCACCCGGCTCGCCGAGTTGTGCGAGGGACTGCCGCTGGCGCTTCGGATCACCGGGAACCGGCTGGTCAGCCGACCCGGCTGGGCGGCCGCCGAACTCGCTGCCCGGCTGGCGGACGAGGAGCGCCGTCTGGATCAGTTCAAGGCCGGCGACCTGGAGGTCGCCAGCGCGTTCGCGATGTCGTACGAGCAGCTCGCAGATTCCGCGCGGCGGATGTTCAGGCGGCTGGCCGTGGTCCCTGGCCGGGACTTCGACGCCGCCCTCGCGGCGGTCGCGGGAGGAATGTCAGCCGGGGACGCCTGGGACGCCCTGGACGGGCTCGTCGACCTCGGCCTGCTACAGGACAGCGCCGCGGGCCGGTACCGGTTCCATGATCTGGTCCGCA
>PLDT01000325.1:1992-12266 GCA_003136255.1 Actinomycetota bacterium | reverse complement strand
AGTGAAGACCGCCGCGCCGACCTTGGCCAGCGCGACCCCGATGCCCGCTCCGAGGGCCACCAATACGGTCCGCATGCTGTCGTCCGGCATAACGCGACCTCCGCTCGCGATCTATCAATAGCACGTCCATCCCACGGCGCGTTCATCGTGAGCGGGGCACGAACAACCGGTATCGATTCGTGTGCCCGGTACGATGCCCGGCCGGCCGGCCGCTGAGACAGTAAAACGCATGGCCGAGAACTCCACCGTCCGAAGCGTGACCTACGATCTGCTGCGATCCCTCGGACTGACCACCGTCTTCGGTAATCCCGGTTCGACCGAGGAGACGTTCCTGCAGGAATTCCCCGACGATTTCCGCTACGTACTGGCGCTGCAGGAGGCCTCCGCGATCGCGATGGCCGACGCGTTCGCTCAGGTCACCCGGCGCCCGGCCCTGGTCAACCTGCACTCCTCGGCGGGGGTGGGCAACGCCATGGGGAACCTGGTCGCGGCCTACCACGGCAACACCCCGCTGATCGTCACCTCGGGCCAGCAGCACCGGGAGCTGATGATCGGCGAGCCGTACCTGGGCAACCGCGAGGCCACCACGATGCCCAAGCCGTGGGTGAAGTGGTCCTATGAGCCGTACCGGGCGCAGGACGTGCCGGAGGCGTTCATGCGCGCCTACGCGATGGCGCTGCAGCCGCCCGCGGGACCGGTCTTCCTGTCGATCCCGCTGGACGACTGGAACCAGCCGCTGGCCGGCCCGGCGCGCGTTCGCACGGTGAGCACCAGGGTGGCCCCGGACGCCGAGCGCTTGGCGCTGTTCGCCGACCGCATCTCCGCCAGCCGCCGTCCCGCGCTGGTCTTCGGCCCCGACGTGGACCGCGCCGGCGGGTGGGACGCGGCCGTCGCCCTGGCCGAGAAGCTGCGCGCCGCCGTCTACGGGGCCCCGCTACTGGACCGGGCCTCGTTCCCCGAGGACCACCCGTTGTTCCGCGGGCCGCTTGGCATGTCGGTGAAGACGATCGGCGACCGGCTGGCCGGGCACGACCTGGCCGTGGTGATCGGCGCGGAGGTGTTCCGCTACTACCCCTACATTCCCGGCGACCTTCTTCCGGCCGGCACCGAACTGCTGCAGATCACCGCCAGCCCCGAGGTCGCCGGGGCCGCGCGGGTCGGCGACAGCCTGCTGGGCGACCCCAAGATCACGATCGACCTGCTCCTGGACCTGGTCGCGGAGGGCTCGGCCCGGACCGCCCCGGAGCCGATGGCGCGGCCGCGCGTGCTGCCGCAGGTGCCGAGCAGCCCGCTCACCCCGCCCGAGGTCTACGCCGTGCTGAGCCGGGTCAGGCCGCCGGATTCGGTCATCGTCAACGAATCGACCTCCACCATGGCCCAGCAGATCGAGTGGCTCCCGACCGTCCGGACCGGGTCGTTCTTCGCGACGGCCAGCGGCGGCATCGGCTGGGGCGTCCCGGCCGCGGTCGGCGTCGCGCTGGCGGACCGGGACCGGGGCGTCACCCGCCCGGTCATCGGCCTGATCGGCGACGGCTCGTCCCAGTACTCCGTGCAGGCCCTCTGGACCGCCGCTCAGCACCAGCTGCCGGTCGTGTACGTCGTGATGCGCAACGACGAGTACTCCATCCTCAAGTCGTTCGCGGTGCTGGAGGAGACCCCGGGCGTTCCCGGCCTGGACCTGCCCGGGCTCGGCATCGCCGCCCTGGCCCGCGGCTGGGGCTGCCAAGCCGTCGACGTCGCGACCACCGACGAGCTCGAGCAGGAGTTCAAGGCGGCCCTGAGCGCCGACACCCCCACCGTGATCGTCGTCCGCACCCAACCCCAGAAGGCGATGCTCTAACCGGCACGCCAGGTCACTCACTCGCTTCTGGCCGTCTCCGGGCCGGTGATGCGCCGCAGCAGCGGGAACGTGGCCGCGATCAGGCCGAGCGCCAGCACGATCCCGGCCGCGGTCAGGACGAAGTACGCGGCGCCCGGCACCACCAGGGCCAGGTGCATCTCCGTGGTCGCGTACAACGCCGAGGCGCCGAACCCGGTGCCGATCGCGATCACCGCGACCGCGAGCAGCGGCACCGCACTCTCCAGGACGATGACGCGGCGTAGCATGCCGAGCCGGGCTCCGGTGAGCCGCAGCAGGCTGAACGGGCGCTTGCGGTCGGCCAGCCCGCCCGCCACGCTCACCGCCAGGGTGCAGCCGGCCACGGTCAAGCTGGTCAGGATGACCACGTCGGCGAGCTGCTGGTAGGCATTGCGCGCCGTGTTGCTGTTCGCGGTGTACTCGCCAATGGTTTGCGGTGGTGGCAAGCCGGTGCCAGTCGGGTAGGCGTTCTCCAGTACCGTCCTGGCCTGCTCGATCGCGGGCTGCGACCCGTTCGTCGACACGTCCAGGCTGCCTAGCGGGAGGCTGTCCAGCCGCCCGGCGGGGATAGCCGCGGCCGGCCAGGTAACCCCCGCCAGGTTGCCGCCGGTATTGGTGAGGGAGGAGGGGACCTTCGCCGCTGCCGCCCCCGCGGGGCAGCGGCCGAGGCCAGGAACGCTCGCGAGCTGGGCGCACGAAGCCACCCCGGCCGGGATGCCCTGGACCTGCAGCCCGGGGTCAGCCCTGACCTCGAGGATGCCCTGGACGCCGGAGATCTGCCGCAGCCGGGTCAGCGCCGCCGCAGGCGGAGGCGGCGCGGATCCCACCGCTACTTGGGTGCCGGTGCCGATCACGTTGAGGTTCGAGAACTGGTCGACGAGGGTGTTGTTGGCCGCCGCGCCGTCCAACGAAAAGTGCGGCTTGGTGTCCTGGGTAGCGATGAGCACGGCGGCCACGGTGAAGATGAACAGCGCCAGGACCAGGCCGCTGACCGCCCGGAACGCGGCCCGCGGGTCATCGGCCAGCCGCCGGGCAGCGATCAGTGCGCCGGGGCGGCTGGCCTGCCGGGCCATGACCCGGGCCCCCGCCATCGTCAGCCAGGGTCCCGCGATGACCAGGCCGATGATGATCAGCGCGAAGCCGGTCGTGAACGACAAGACCTGCCCGGAATTGCTCGCCGGCTCGCCGTGCACGGCGAAGAACCCGAGGTCGGCCAGTCCGGCCAGCAGCGGGAGGACCCGCCAGACCCGCGGCGGCGCCGGGGTCACCCGACGGGTGACGCCGAGCGGCGAGATGTTCACCCGCCGCAGCGCCAGCCGGGCCACGGCGGCGGCGGCCGCCGGCACGCCGACCGCGACCGCAAGGATGTCGGGCAGGCTGAGCGACAGCTCGGCAGGGAAGAACCGCTGGCCGGTGAACGAGATGGCCGCCAGCGGCACCCGTAGCACGAAGAACAGGCCGAAACCGATGGCCACGCCAGCCGCCGTGGCCACCGTGGACTCCACGGCCGCGATCAGCGAGATCTGCCTCGGGGTCGCGCCGACCAGGCGCATCGCGGCGAACCGCTGCTCCCGGCGGGCCGCGGACAGGCGGGTGGCGGTGCCGATGAAGATCAGCACGGGCAGCAGCAGCGCCAGCGCGACCACCGACAGGACAAGATCGAGGCCTTTCGCGCCGAGGCCGGAGCCCTGGTTCACTCCGGCGTTGCTGCCGGGCGGAGTGGTGTTGAAGCTGGTCACCTTCGCGGCGCCGGGCAGGTGCGCCATCTGCGCGGCGGAACGGCCGACGACGATGACCAGCGAGTCGGGGGACGGCAGGCCCGCTTGGCCGATGAGCCCCGCCTGGTGGCCGGGGTAACGGTCGGCCAGCTCGGCCGCCGGGGCAGCGTGCAGCAGCGCGCTGAGCGCGGGGGAGATGTAGTACTGGCCGGCCCCGGGGTCGCGCGGGATCCCCGGCGGCACCGATGAGGAAGGGCCGGTGGCGGCGACGTCGGTCCGGTAAATGGTCTGCCCGTCGAATTCGTCGGTGGTGAACAGCAACCACAACGGTGCTCGAGCAACTCCCGCGACTTCCTGGCCAGGCCGTAGCTGGCGATGGACCTGGACCCCCAATGTGTTGCTGTTGCCTGTGTTCAGCCAGGCGTACCGGTCGTTCTGCGCGTTGACGGCGTTGACGGCCGCGACGGCGGCCAGCAGCAGGCCGACGCCGAGCCCGACCGCGATGGCCACGATGACCAGGCGGACGAGGGCCTCTCGGCCGCCGCTGACCGCCAGCCGCAGGCCGAGGCGGATCACCGTGCCGCCCGGGAGGACGGGGCTGCCCCGGCGGACGGGGCCGCGCCGGTGAGCGAGCTGACCGTGCCGTCGCGGACGATGACCTCGCGGTCGGCGTAGGCGGCGACCCGCGCGTCGTGGGTGACCAGGATCACCGTGGTGTTCTGCTCGCGGGCCGCCCGGGTCATCAGGCTCATCACCAGCTCGCCCGACACCGAGTCCAGTGAGCCGGTCGGCTCGTCGGCGAACAGCACCTGCGGCCCGTTGACCATGCCCCGGGCCAGCGCGACCCGCTGCGCCTGGCCGCCAGACAGTTCCCCGGATCGCCGGTTCCCCAGCCCGTCCAGGCCGATCCGGCCGAACCAGTCCCTGGCTTGCGCCAGCGCGGCGGCCCGGCGGGTACCGCCGAGCAGCAGCGGCAGGGCGACGTTCTCCTCGGCGGTCAGCTCCGGGACGAGCTGGCCGGACTGGAACACGAACCCGAACTTGTCCCGGCGCACCTCGCTGCGCTGGGTCTCGGTCAGGGTGTCCAGCCGCTGGCCGGCGAACCAGACCTCGCCCTCGTCCGGGGTGAGAATGCCGGCCAGGCAGTGCAGCAGCGTCGACTTACCCGACCCGCTCGGCCCCATCACCGCGACGATCTCGCCCTGCTGGACCTCGAGCGAGGCGCCGCGCAGCGCAGGCGTCTGGCCGAACGACTTGACCACATCGCGCGCACCGATGATCATTCCCCCGCTCACTGGTGCACCTCCTGGGCGAGCATGTCCAGCCGGGCCGCGGTGTGATCCATCCACCGGAGGTCCGCCTCCAGGTGATAGAGGCCGTGATCGGCCAGCAGGATGTCCATCAGATCTCCTCGCTCCTTCAGGGCGGTGAGCTCGCGCATGCGCTGCAGGTGCGCCGCGCGCTGGGTGTCCAGGTAGCGGTCGGCCGGGCGGTCCAGCATCAGGGCCAGCACGACCTTGGCGAACAGCACCGTCTGCAGGTGCGGCTCGGGCGGGGCCGGCTCGGACAGCCAGTGCTCGACGTCGGCGATACCGGCCTCGGTGATCGCGTAACGCTTGCGGTCCGGCCCCTCGCCGTGCTCGGCCGGCCCGGCGATCGCCTTGCCGTCGCGGGCCAGCCGGGACAAGGTCGCGTAGACCTGGCCGTATGGCAGCGGCTTGCCGCGGCCGAACCAGGTGTCGTAGTCGCGCTTGAGGTCGTAGCCGTGGCTCGGCTCCCGCTCCAGCAAGCCAAGCAATGTCAGCGGAACACTCATACCCGAGAATATACATTGAGAGTATACCCACGGCAAGTAGTAAGTGCCGCCGACGGCCCAGCCTGTGGCCCTCGGCCCGCACTAGCCCCGTCGCCCCTCCTTCACCAGTTAGCTCGCCAGTTCCATTAATGCGGATGATCTGGCTTAAGCGGAGACTTTAGGCAACTCCAGCTGCCCGGATCCTCCACGGAAGCCGGATGCTCCGCGTTAATGGGGCGGCTGGGGCTGGCGAGCAGGGATGGCGGGGCGGCTGGGCGTAGGCTAGGGGACAGCAGGCCTCGGGGCGGCTATTGACCGCTGCGCGAACTGGCCCACCCCGCCTCGCAGCTCCGGGCAGTCGCGTTACGAGCTCTCAGGCGTGGCCGATTCCGGGTTGGCCCCGGTTACGCGGCGAAGGTGGCGGTGGCCAGGACCGTGCCGGTGGTGGTGACCAGCCGGGCGCCGGTGAGCGGGCCGTCGGTGGCCGGGGCGGGGCTGCCCCAGTAGCCGTAGCCGTCGGTCAGCTGGAACGACCCCACCGTGGTGACATGCCCGTCCGGGCCCTCCACCTGGCAGATCACTGTGCCGCTGCGCGAGCCGATGTTCACCGACATGTACAGCCACGGGGAACCGGAGTCGTAGAAGTAGACCTGGCCCGCCGTCTGGTGGCTGGCGGTCACCAGCGCGGCGGAGCTGAGCGGCGACGTAGCCGGGGACGAGGTGGCGGCGTGCAGGCCCCAGCCGCCCAGGCCGGCCACGACGACCCCCGCCGCGACCGCCGCGGCGGCCAGCATCCGGCGCGGGCGGCTCACCCCGCCCCGGCCCGTTCCGCCGCCGCCGCCGGTCCAGTCGGCCAGTTTCAGCCCGAACCGGCGCGCCGGACCGAGCCGCCGGGCCCGGGCCGGAGCCGGGGCCAGGGCCGGAGCCGGAGCCGGAGCTGAGACCAGGCCCGGGATGCCCAGGCCAAGCCGTTCCATCACCCGAGACTCGAAGCCGGCCGGCGGCTCGATGGCCGGCAGCAGCCCCACCAGTTCCTCGCCCGTCACTGTCAGCTGGCGGACGTTCTCGCGGCACTCCTCGCACCGGTCCAGGTGCGCGAGCGCCCGCGCGCGCTCGCGTCCGGTCAGGACGCCGAGCGCCAGCTCGGCGGCGGCGTCGGCGAACTCGGCGCAGCCCATCTCGTTCACCTCACTCATCGTCCACATTCTCCGGGAGATAAGCGGCGCGCAGTTTCTGCATGCCGTCCCTGATCCGAGTNNAGCGGCACACCTTCGGTGTCGGCGATCTGCCGGGCCGTCATGCCGTAGATACCAGCCATCGCCACGGCGCGAGCTTGCGGCCCCGGCAGCCGGCCGAGCTGACGGCGCAGCCCCGCGGCCCGGTCGTTGGCGACCGCGACCCGTTCCGGGGTCTCGGTCACCGCGGTGAGCAGAGCGGGCAGGTCGTCCGGGTCCACGGGTGCCGAGGTCCGCGCCCGGAGCACGTCCACGGCCAGGTTATGCGCGATCGTGGTCAGCCAGGTGCGGACGGACCCGCGCCGCGAGTCGTACACCTGCGCGTGCCGCCAGGCCTGCTCGAAGGTCTGCTGGGCCACGTCCTCCGCCGCGGCCGGATTGCCGATGACGCTGATGGCGACGCCGAACACGATCCGCTGAAAGCGGCGCACGAATGCCAGCGCCAGGTCGGCGTCGCCCGCGCCCAGACCGGCGAGCAGTGTTTCGTCCGGCAGCTCGTCGGACGCGGTTCCCATCGTCTGCACACTCTTACATACGGGCGGGCGGCGCAAAAGGATTGCCTCGCGGGCCACGGATTATGAGCGGCGCCGCAGCAGCGGCGCGGCCAGCACGATGGCCGCGGCGGCCGCGAGCAGCGCCGCGCTCGTGAACTCCACCACCAGGGACGTCTGAGCGTACGGAACGGCCAGGCTCTCGACGTAGCCGAACAGGCCGATGCCGACGCTGAGCAGCAGCCCGACGCCGGTGCCGGCGGCCAGCACCGCGCCCGCCGCGAGCAGCACGACCCGGCGGAACACGGCCAGGGCCACGGCCGCCGCGATGCTCGCGATGCCCTGGATGAGGAACAGCGGCCCGATGACGGAGATGCCACGGTAGCCGTCGGCCCAGAGCTGGAGGTGGATCACACCGGACCAGACCAGCAGCGCGGCGCCGGCCACGGCCAGCAGGGTGACCGCCCAGCGGGCCACCGGTGAGGTCAGGCTGTCCGGCCCGCGCAGCAGGAGCCGGGCGGAGCGCCGCGGGAGGCTCTCTCGCTGGGCGGTGGCCGGAAGCCGGGGCATGATAGACGTGCGGTTCATTTTGATTTCTCCTTGGTAACGTCAGCTGGCAGAGTGCTGGATGGTGGCCCACAGGCCGTAGACGGCGAACGCGCTGGCGGCCACCGTCAGTGCCCAGGCGGGCAGCGGGCGAGAGTGCTGCCGGGCGGCGAACCGGGGGTACACCGCGAAGACGATCAGCTGGCTGAGCCACAGCGCGATGAGCGAGGGCGTCAGCAGGTCGTTGTAGATGCGTTGCGGATTGATGAGGGTAAGCGGGGCCGCCACGACCATGGCGGCGCCGATCGCGATGATGATCCGGCGCAGCGGCCAGGACACCACCGCGCTGACGAGCCGGCTCAGCGCGAGGTATTCGACGAGCATGACCCCGGCGATGCTGACCGCCACCCCGACGCCCACCGTGACCGCGAACCCGTGCCCGGCGAACCGCTCGGCCGCCGCCATCCCCGGGATGGGGGCCCGGCTGATCGCCGGGTCGGCGGCCAGCGGGGCGACCACGGCGATGATGACCGCGGCGGTCACCAGGTAGGTCGCGGTCAGGCCGCGCCGGATCGTCCGGACCGGGCGGGCCAGCTCGCCGCCGAGGAACAACGGCAGGCTGCCGCAGATGTACAGCAGCGCGGTCTGGCCGGTCGCGGTGGCCAGCGCCCCGGCGGGCGCCGCGGCCCCGAAGCTGGAGACCGGCGTGGCCAGATGGGTCAGCGTCACGCCGCCGAGGGCGGCGGCGATGGCCAGCTGGCCGACCGCGACCAGCCCGGTGACCAGCAGGGTGATCCGGCGCCCGGCGATCATCACGCCGGNNTAGACGAGCTGCGTCGTGGTGTACAGCAGGTACAGCAGGTAGCTGACGATCCACAGGCCGGCCTGGACCAGGGCGACCCGGCGCCCGGCCGCGGCCGCCACGAACGCGTACAGTCCGCCGGCTCCGTTGACCTGCCGGGCGTAGCGGAGCCAGATCGCCAGCGGGAAGCCGAACACGGCCACGGCCGCGACCATGGCCAGCCCGGCCGAGGCTGCGGCGGACCCGGCCACGATGCCCGGCGCGTTCAGCGCGGCCAGGGCCAGCGGGCCGCCGAACGATGTGACGGCCACGCCCGCGAAGGCCCAGGCGCTGACCGGCCGCACCCCGGAAACCTCCGAGGTGCGCGCCGGCCGGCCAGCGGTGGTGCCCGTGATCCGGGTCGGGAAGGTAGTCACCGGTACCGTCAGCTCCAGCCGCCGCCGGCGTTCGAGCTGCTCGGCGTAGACGGCGCGGACGACGTGGCCGGTGCGGGCGCCGCGGCCGCGGCCGCGGTGTCGGTACCGGTGATCTGTGCGCCAGAGGGTGCCACCAGCCACCACTTCGCGCCGAAGTTGTCGCTGCCCTGGCCGTTAGTCTGCCCGGCGGCGGAGTCACCCACGAAGTAGTACAGCGGGTGACCGTCGTAGGTCACCTGCTTGGTGCCGTCGGACCGGGTGATCGTGCCCAGGTCGCTCGCCTTCGCACTCCCGGCGGCGGTCAGCGTGCCGGTCGCTGGCACCGGAGGCCAGGCCGACGCGCACGCTCCCGAACAGTCAGACATGTTCATGCCGTCCTTGGCCCACAGGTACACCGTGCGCCCCGACGCGGTGGTCAGGAACGCCCCCGCCGAGCCGGCCTGGGTCGTGATCACCGTCCCGGTCGTCGAGCTCCCCGCGGCCGCGGCCGAGCTGGCCGGCGCCGAGGTCGAGGCGGCGGCGCTGCCGCACGCCGCCACCAGCAGCGCCGAAGCCAGCGGAACAATTAGCTTGACCGGTCCTGGGGTCCTGGCCAGTAGTGAGCGGATCATGTTCATCGTTTCCTCCCGGGCGGCGATGTGCGCACCGGGTTTGCGTGGCGCAGCCGCCCTCAGTAGTTGCTAGACGAAGTAACTACGGCGGCAGGTCCGCAAAAGCTTGACCCAACGGAGGTGAACTACGTCACGCCCCGCTCACCCGCAGCAGCACCGATGGAACATCGGTGTCGTCAGGGCAGCACCGATGGAACATCGGTGTCGTTGCCCTGACGCCCGCTCAGGCGTGGTCGACGAACAGGTCGACCTCGGGCTCGGCGCCGGGGAAGTAGGCGTACCGGTCGAAGTCGGTCACGCCCTCGGCGGCCAGCACGTCCTCGCACAGAAAGGCGTTCCCGGTGCAGTCCCGGCTGGGCCTGGTGATCACCGCGTAGGCGGCGTCGGAGTAGAGCTCGGGCTTGCGGGCCCGGGCCATCGCCGCCTCGCCGCCGAGCAGGTTCTGCACCGCGGCGGTGGCGATTAGCGTCCGCGGCCACAGCGCGTTGGACGCGATCCCGTCCGCGGCGAACTCCGCGGCGAACCCCAGCGCGCACAGCGTCATCCCGTACTTGGCGATCGTGTACCCGACGTGCGGCCCGAGCCAGCGCGGCTCCAGGCTGACCGGCGGGGACAGGGTCAGGATGTGCGGGTTCGCCGAGCGCTTCAGGTGCGGGATGCAGGCCCGGCTGACCACGAACGTGCCCCGGGTGTTGATCGACTGCATCAGGTCGTAGCGCTTGATCTCCAGGGCTTCGGTGCCGGACAGGTTGATCGCCGAGGCGTTGTTGACGCACACGTCGATCCCGCCGAACCGCTCGAC
>PLDT01000325.1:696-1971 GCA_003136255.1 Actinomycetota bacterium | reverse complement strand
CGCAGCGCGATGGCCAGGCCGATGCCACGGCTGCCGCCGGAAATGAACAAGGTCTTGCCCTCGAGCGTCATCGCTGCCTTCCTGGAGCCAGGTCCGGGCCGTAACACCACGGCCGTTCGGGATCATTAAAATTCATTGGCCCGAACGGCCCTGGTATCACCTCCGCGTTACCCCGCCTCCGGCGTGTCCTTTAGGCGGCGCCGGGACGCCTCGACCTCGGCCTCGGCGGCCGCGCGGTCGGCCCAGGAGTGTCCTTCGACGCACTTGCCTGGTTCCAGTTGCTTGTAGATCAAGAAGAAGTGCTCGATCTCAAGCCGGTCGAATTCGGGCAGGTGGTGCAGGTCGCGCAGGTGCTCCTGGCGCGGGTCGCTCGCGGGCACGCAGAGGATCTTGTCGTCAGGCCCATTTTCGTCGGTCATCCGGAACATGCCGATCGGGCGGCTGGCGATCAGGCAGCCGGGGAACGTCGGTTCCAGCACCAGGACCAGCGCGTCGAGCGGGTCGCCGTCCTCACCCAGGGTGTCCGGCACGAAGCCGTAGTCGGCCGGGTACACGGTCGAGGTGAACAGCGTCCGGTCCAGCCGGATCAGGCCGCTGTGGTGGTCGACCTCGTACTTGTTCCGGCTGCCGCGCGGGATCTCGATCACGACGTCGAATTCCATGGCTGTGGCTCCCGGGGCTCAGGCCGGCGGCGTGCCGAGGAGCAGCGGGTAGGCCCGCCGATCGAGCCGGCCGGACAGGTCGAGGTGGATGAATTTCTCCTCGGTGTACTCGTCGAGGGAATGCGGCCCGAGCTCGCGGCCCAGCCCGCTCTGCTTGTACCCGCCGAACGGGTAGGCGGCGTTGACCATGTGCCAGTCGTTGATCCAGACCGTGCCGGCCTCGAGCTGGTCGGCCACGTCGAGGGCCCGCTGGTTGTCGGTGCTCCAGACCCCGGCCGACAGCCCGTACTCGGTGTCGTTGGCGATCGCGATGGCCTCCTCGGTGCTCTCGGCGCGGATCACCGCGAGGACCGGGCCGAAGATCTCCTCGCGCGCGATCGTCATGTCGTTGCGGACGTCGGTGAAGATCGTCGGCTCGACCCAGAAGCCGCGCTCGAATTGCGGCCCGGCCGGCCGGCCTCCGCCGTAAGCCAGCTTGGCCCCTTCGGCCTGCCCGGAGGCGATGTAGCGCAGGATCCGGTCCTGGGCCTCGGCCGAGATGACCGGGCCGAAATCGGTGGCCGGGTCGAGCGGGTCGCCGATCGTGATCGTGGCGGCCCGCTCGATCAGCCGC
>PLDT01000325.1:0-614 GCA_003136255.1 Actinomycetota bacterium | reverse complement strand
TTCCGCACGTCCGGGTGGCTGGCCAGCCGGGCCCCGACCACTTCACCCTCGCCGGGCACCACGTTCAGCACCCCCGGCGGCAGCCCGCACTCCTGCGCGATCCGGGCGAACTCCAGCAGCGTGATCGGGGTGTGCTCGTCGGGCTTGACCACGATCGTGTTGCCCGCGGCCAGCGCCGGGCCGATCTTCCACATGGCCAGCAGCAGCGGGAAGTTCCAGGGCACGATCGCCCCGCACACGCCGATCGGCTCACGGCGGATGATGCCGCTGGCCAGCGTGGGGACCTTCAGCAGCGGCCCGGTGTGCTCGAAGGCGTAGCTGCGCGCCAGGTTGGCGAAGTAGCGCAGGTGGGCGATGGAGAAGCCGATCTGGAACGCCCCTGCCTGGCGCACCGGCGCACCGTTCTCCAGCGCTTCGGAGACCGCGAGGTCGTTGATCTGCGCGGTGAGCCCGTCCGCGATCGCGTCGAGCAGCGCCGCCCGCTGCGCCGGCGGCTGCCCGCGCCAGCGGCCGTCGTCGTGCGCGGCCTTGGCCGCGGCGATCGCCCGGTCGGCGTCCTCGCGGCCGCCCTTGGCCACGCTGGCCACCAGCTCCTCGGTGGCCGGACTGCGGAT
>PLDT01000112.1:0-2514 GCA_003136255.1 Actinomycetota bacterium | reverse complement strand
GCAACAGGAAATCGACAGGAGGAAGCCCAGCTCAATAAGGCGACCACCGTAGTCTAATCTCCCTGCCGAATATTTGCACGACGCTTGCTGACGTATTTCGAGTGCAGGGCCGCGCAGATTATCTATTCGTGGCCTTGGGTGGCTCTGGTTGCCGCCGGGCGGAGCTCATAGTCCGGGAAGGTGCTCGCCGAGGTTCAGCTCGAGGTCGTCGTACTGCTGGCCGCCTTTTTCCATGAACCGCTGGATGCGGGCTTTGACTTCGGGCCGGGCGAAGGCTTCCAGGAACCTGGCGTTGGTGGCCGCCTGGTCACTTCCGGCGGCTACGTGGCTGCGGGTGTTGAGGATTTCCTTGGCTGCCGTGGTGGCGAGCCGGTCGAAGCTGGCGACCCGGGTGGCGAACCGGTCGGTGAATGCGTCGAGTTCGGTATCGGGGACCGACCGGTTGATCCAGCCGTAGCGTTCGGCGGTTTCGGCGTCGAAGTCCTCGCCGCCGAGGATGATCTCCATCGCCCGGGACCGGCCGGTCACCAGCGGCAGGCGCTCGAGGCCGCCGCCGCCCGGGAAGAACCCGAAGCCAATCTCGGGCAGGCAGAAGATCGCCTTCTCCCGGCTGGCGAACCGGATGTCCAGGGCGAGCAGGAACTCGCTGCCGACACCCCGGGCGCGGCCGCGCACTGACCCGACGGTGATGTAGGGCGCGTGCTCGAGACGGGTAAGGATGTCGGGCCAGGGCGGCAGGCCGGTCGGTCCGGGTTCCCGGCTGACCTGGGAGCGCCGCACGAGGTCGATGTGCGCCATGTAGAAGTCAGGGTTAGCGCTGTCGAAGACAACTACCTGGACTTGGGCGTCGGATTCCAGCCGGTCGACGAGGGCGGTCAGGCCCGCGATGATCTCGGCGTCGTGCAGGTTGACCGGCGGGTTGTCGAAGGTGACCCGCCAGTAGGCGGGGCTGTGCTGGCGGACGCGGACCGGCGATGCGGTGCTGGTCATCGGAATGGCTCCTCTTCCTAAGCGGCCGGCGGTGCACGGCCTCGGAGTGGTGGCTGGACGGCAGGTGGCGGGCGGGCGCCGCGCGGCGGGAAGGACGGGTGTCCGTGCCCGCCACCTGCTCAGGATCAGCCGGTGGCCAGGGCGGCGGCGATGATGACGCTGGTCACCGCGCCGGGGTCGGAGATCAGGGATAGGTGCCCGGCGTTGACCTCGGTGATGTGCGCGCCGGCCCGCTTGGACATGAATATCTGCTCGGCTGGCGGGATCACGTGGTCGGCCGTGCCGATCAGCGACCAGGACGGGATCGTCAGCCAGGCGGGAACGCCGGAAGGGTCTGATCCGGCGCTGTAGGCGATGGGCTGCTGGGTGGCGGCCAGGACGGCTGCCGTGCTGGCGGGCAGGCCGTTGGCGAAGCACTGGGCGAACCCTGGGTAGGGCAGGTCCGGGCCGGTCTTGAGATAGGTGTCGAAGTCATTTGCCGGCGCCCCTGGGTAGGGCACGCCGATAAAGGCGTTGGCCGAGGCCAGGCAGGAGCCTGGCTGCGCGCCGGTCAGTCCGAACGCGGTGTCGCCCTGGGCGGGGATGTAGGCATCGACGTAGACCAGGGCCTTCACGTCCGGGTTGCCCGTGGCGGCATTGGTGATGACCATCCCGCCGTAGGAGTGCCCGGCCAGGATGATCGGCCCGCTGATGGTCTTGAGGAAGTCAGCCAAGGTGGCGGAGTCGTAGGCCAGGCCGCGCAGCGGGTTGGGCGGGGCGTCGACGGTGTAGCCGGCGCGCTGCAGCCGCCGGATGACCGCGTCCCAGCTGGAGGGGTCCGCCCAGGCGCCGTGCTCGAGCACGATCGTTGGCCTGGGGCCGCCTCCGCCGGCGGTGGTGGTCGTGGCCCCCGCCGAGGGGAGCTGGCTTGCCGTCACGGCAAGTCCTGTGATGGCGAGGATGACGGCTATCATCACCAGGCGTAGCCTGGCCGGGTGGGGGATTCGGGCTATGTCCACGGGTCTTCCTCTCGGAGGATGGAGCGAGCTGGTATGTGGCCTGGCCAGGTGCTGACGGCGCCGCCGCGCCGCGCGGTTACCGGAGATGGGTTCTGGCTGCTGGTGTTCGCGGCCGACAGGGCTAGACGAATCGCTGGATGAAGTTCAGGCAGGTTTGGGCGACTTCCTGCCATCCGCTGTCGATGGTGAGCGAGTGCCCGCGGTCGGGGATCTCGGCGATTTCGGTGACGCCTGGGTTTTCGCTTTGCTCCTTGTAGGTTGCGCTGGCGATCGCCCAGGGAACCTGGTGGTCTTTCTCGCCGCCGATGATCAGCATGGGCCCGCGGTCGGGGTTCTTCTTGTCGGCCTTGGCCTCGGTGCGGGGGTTGAAGTTGGCGAAGGCAGCCTGGAAGATCGGTATGCCGGAGCCCGCCACGTGATACTGCTCATACAGCTGCCGGGCTTCGTCCTCGCTGACGGCGTTGCCGAAGCCGTAGCGGAACTGCTCGAAGGTCAGCGCCACTGCCCGGTGCCGGTTGGCGGGGTT
>PLDT01000137.1:22153-25056 GCA_003136255.1 Actinomycetota bacterium | reverse complement strand
GAGCTGGCGTACCTGCCCAGCTCGCCGACGCTGTTCAACTCCGGGACCAGGCACCCGCAGATGTCCTCGTGCTTCCTGGTCGACTCGCCGCGCGACGACCTGGACTCGATCTACGCGCGGTACGGGCAGGTGGCCCGGCTGAGCAAGTTCTCCGGCGGGATCGGCATCGGCTGGTCGCGGATCCGCTCCCGNNGCGTCGGTCGCCGCGGTGAACCAGGGCGGCCGGCGCAAGGGCGCCGCGTGCGTCTACCTGGAGCCGTGGCATCCCGACATCGAGGAGTTCCTCGAGCTGAGGGACAACACCGGCGAGGACGCGCGGCGCACGCACAACCTGAACCTGGCCAACTGGATCCCCGATGAGTTCATGCGCCGGGTCGAGGCCGACGAGATGTGGTCGCTGGTCGACCCGGACACGGTGCCGGGGCTGACCGACCTGTGGGGCGAGGAGTTCGACGCGGTCTACCGCGCCGCCGAGGCGGACGGCCGATACGTGCGGCAGGTGAAGGCGCGGGACCTGTACGGGAAGATGATGCGGACGCTGGCCCAGACCGGGAACGGCTGGATGACGTTCAAGGACGCATCCAACGCCCGGTGCAACCAGACGGGGCTGGCGGGGAACGTGGTGCACCTGTCCAACCTGTGCACGGAGATCACCGAGGTGTCCACGGACACCGAGACCGCGGTCTGCAATCTCGGCTCCATCAACTTGGCCCGGCACCTGAGCACCGGGCCGGACGGCGGCCGCGGGGTGGACTGGGAGAAGCTGCGGCGCACGGTCGCTACCGCGGTGCCGTTCCTGGACCGGGTGATCGACATCGGCTACTACCCGAGCGAGCAGGCGGCCGCCTCGAACCCGCGCTGGCGNNCTGCGGCTGCCGTTCGACTCCGATGCCGCGCGGGAGTTGTCCGCGCGGATCGCCGAGGAGATCTACCTGACGGCGCTGGAGGCATCCGCCGACCTCGCCGAACAGCACGGCCCGCATCCGGCGTTCGGCCAGACCCGGGCGGCGGCCGGAAAGCTCCAGCCCGACCTGTGGGACGTGTCCGGCACGCAGGCGCAGCGCTGGTCGGCACTGCGCAGGCGAATCGCGGAAACGGGGCTGCGCAACTCTCTGCTGGTCGCGATCGCCCCGACGGCCACCATCGCCTCGATCGCCGGGTGCTACGAATGCATCGAGCCCCAGGTGTCCAACCTGTTCAAGCGCGAGACCATGTCGGGAGAATTCCTCCAGGTCAACACGGCGTTGGTGACCGAGCTCAAAGCGCACGGGCTGTGGACCGAGCGGATCCGGGAGCAGGTCAAGCAAGCCGAGGGGTCGGTCCAGGGCATCACCGAATTGCCCGCCGAGACCCGCGCGCTGTTCCGCACCGCCTGGGAACTGCCGCAGCGGGCGCTGATCGACCTGGCGGCCGCGCGCGGCCCGTTCATCGACCAGAGCCAGTCGCTGAACCTGTTCCTGGCCGCGCCGTCGATCGGCAAGCTGTCGTCGATGTACCTGCACGCCTGGAAGTCCGGGCTGAAGACCACGTATTACCTGCGGTCGCGTCCGGCGACCAGGATCCAGCAGGCCACCGTCGCGGTGGCGGCACCCCCGGCCAGCAGCGCCTCGAGCGCCGGGGTTGATGGTGGCCTCAGCTCAGCCGCGGACAGCGAGGCGGTCGCGTGCCCGCTGGAGAACCCCGAGACCTGTGAGGCCTGCCAGTGACGACCAGCGATACCCGGCTCGGCATGCTGCTTAATCCGGGCATGGACCTGACCCTGCGGCCCATGCGGTACCCGCAGTTCTACGACCGGTTCAGGGACGCCATCAAGAACACCTGGACGGTCGAGGAAGTCGACCTGCACACCGACCTGGCCGACCTGAAACGGCTGTCGCCCGCAGAACGCCACCTGGTCAGCAGGCTGGTCGCGTTCTTCGCCACCGGGGACACCATCGTCGCCAACAACCTCGTCCTCAACCTCTACCAGCACGTCAACTCCCCCGAGGGACGGCTGTACCTGTCCCGGCAGCTGTTCGAGGAAGCCGTGCACGTCCAGTTCTACCTGACGCTGCTCGACACCTACGTGCCCAGCGAGCAGGAGCGGTTCGAGGCCTTCGCCGCCGTGGAGAACATCCCCTCGATCCGGCGCAAGGCCGAGTTCTGCTTCCGCTGGATCGACAGCATCTACGACCTGCGCGAGCTGCGGACCGCTGGAGACCGGCGGTCGTTCCTGCTCAACCTGATCTGCTTCGCCGCGTGCATCGAGGGATTGTTCTTCTACGGGGCGTTCGCTTACGTCTACTTCCTGCGCTCGCGCGGCCTGCTGAACGGGCTGGCGTCGGGCACGAACTGGGTGTTCCGTGATGAGTCGATGCACATGGCGTTCGCGTTCGACGTGGTCGGCGTCGTCCGCGCCGAGGAGCCTGAGCTGTTTGACGCCGAACTCACCTCGCAGGTGCGCGAGATGCTCGCCGAGGCCGTCGAGTGCGAAGTCCAGTTCGCCGAGGATCTCCTCGAGCACGGTGTTTCTGGGATGTCCCTGGCCGACATGCGGGAGTACCTCCAGCACGTTGCCGACCGGCGCCTCGTGCAGTTGGGCATCGAGCCGGTCTACGGCTCGGCGAACCCGTTCGCCTTTATGGAACTGCAGGACGTGCAGGAACTCTCGAACTTCTTCGAGCGCCGCGTCTCCGCCTACCAGGTCGGCGTCAGCGGCGACGTTTCCTTCGACGACGACTTCTAGGTTTCCGGGTTCCTGCCCGGCAGCCTCCCTGACCAGCCCGGCGACCACGGATCCGCTACGGGGCCGGGGGCACACGCCCGCCGGAGCGCGCCAGGACCGGGGCTTGTGGCCCACAGGCCCCGCACTTCCGGGGCCGGTATGCCCTCGGCCGGGTGTGCGGAGCGGCAGCGTAACGCCT
>PLDT01000137.1:0-22123 GCA_003136255.1 Actinomycetota bacterium | reverse complement strand
AGGCGGAGTTGGCGTGGTCCTCTACGGCGCCAGGGCACACACGCCCCACCTGGGACGCATGATCCTCGCAAGAGGACGGCAACCTATCCGGCCTGTGGCGCGCGGGGGGCAGGTGCCGGAGGGGCAGGGTGGTCGATGTGGTTATGGTGAGGTAGGGGTACCCAGGCCGGCCAGGTAGGTGGCGAGCAGGCGGCGGCACGTCGTATCCCAGCCCGGATCCGGCCCTCGCGGCTGGGCGAGCATCGCACCGAATACGACGATCTCACGTGGGGTCACATTCTGCCTGATGGTGCCGTCCGCCCGGCCGCGGTCGATGATCTGCCGCAGGATCTGGTGGATCTGCTTGCGAATAACACCGGTCTTCGGCGACCTCAGCGGCGGTCCGCCGTGCAGCGGCAGCACGAGCTCGTTGCGCTGGCTGATCGCCGCCTCGATAAATCGCCGCAGCGCTTCGGCCGCCGTCGTGGCGCCGCGCTCGGCGGCCTGGGCGTTGGCCAGCACACGCTCGAACGACACGTGGGTGAGGTAGTCAAGCAGGTCTTCCCGGCTGGGGAAGTGCCGGTAGAGCGTTCCGATGCCGACTCCCGCGTCGGCCGCGATCGTGGCCATGGGCACCCGCGGGCCCTCCCGGTGCACGGCCCCGGTCGCGGCCCGGACGATGGCCTCGTGGTTACGGGCCGCGTCGCTGCGCGGTTCGCGTGAACTGCGCATGGCGGCCATGTGTTTATTGAACCTCTCGCTTCCGCCACCGGTACGTGGGTTACACTCAAACGGACGAAATACTCCGGATTTCGTCCGCTTCCGGCCGAGCTCGTCCGCTTACCGCCACCGCCATCGAAGCCGCAAGGAGGCAGCATGCCATCTCAGCCTGCTCCGATCCCGCCCGACGACCCGTCGCGCGGGCTCACCGTCGCACGGCCAGACGAAGATCAGAGCCTGCCGCATATCGGGCTCGTCGGAGACACCTACACCATCCTGGTCACCGGTCATGACACGGCCGGCCGGTACACCCTCATCGACATGCACGTCCCGCCGGGCGGAGGGCCGCCACCGCATCGGCACGACTTCGAGGAAATGTTCACCATCCTGGACGGGGAGGTCCAGGTGACGTTCCGCGGCGAGACCATCGTCGCCCGGGCCGGCCAGACCATCAACGTGCCGGCCAATGCGCCGCATGCCTTCACCAACGCTGGACAGGCACCCGTGCGGTTGCTGTGCCTATGCGCGCCGGCCGGGCAGGAAGAGTTCTTCACCCTGGTCGGCCAGCCGGTGGCCACCCGCACCGAGCCGCCGCCGCCGCTGGACGCCGAGGCGCAGGCCGCGTTCATCGCGAAGTCCGTGATGCTCGCCCCGCAGTACAAGACCGAGGTCCTGCGACCGCCCAGCCGCGGCTAGCGGNNGTTCATCGGGAGACCTCCAGGCGGCGGACCTCGAGGAGTTCGAGTCCGAGCGCCTCGATCAAGGCCAGTACGCCGTGCAGCGCGGCCTGGTCAGCAACGCCTTGCAGCAGCGTGTCCTGGCCTTGGGTCTCGGCATGCAGGGCGGGGAACGCGCGTCGCATCGTCGCACCCAGGTGGCCGCGGACACGGATCTGGTAGCTCGCCGGTGGCTGCCGCTCGCGCTGTTCGCCGGTCATGGGAGCCTCCAGTTCATTGGTCTTCTTCGGACGGCAGGAAGCCTCGCGGGCGGCGGGGTGAGCGGGCGTCACACGCGCGGGTGACCTTGCGCTTGGAGGAAGGGAGAGTCCCGGGTGACCGTCGGCGAGACGGCGTAAAATTGGGGAGCCTGTCAAGGAGGGGCGCTGTGGGGCCTGCCCACTGGTCCGGGGCCGCCGGCTCTGCGGCCGCTCCGGCGATCCGGGACGGAGCCGTCTCCCGGCCCGGGCTTTCTGGGCTGCTCGCCCAGGCCGGGCGCGTGACCGTGGTGTCGGCGCCGGCGGGAAGCGGGAAGACGCGCCTGCTGCGCTCCTGGGTGGGCGATCCGGACCTGGCGGAGCGGGCTGCGTGGGTACCGGTGCAGGGCGAGGAACGCGACCCCCAGCGGTTCTGGCTGTCGGTACTCGGCGCGCTGCGGGCCACGACCACGGGGTCGAAGCTGGTGCGCCCGCTGACGGCGGCACCCGGTCTGGACGGCTGGGCGGTCGTCGAGCGGCTGCTGACCGATCTGGGCGGGCTCGAGGACCGGGTCTGGCTGGTGATCGACGACCTGCACGAGCTGCCCTCGGCCGAGGCGTTGCGCCAGCTGGAGCTGCTGGTGATGCGCTCGCCCGCGGCGTTGCGGTTCGTGCTCGCCAGCCGCCATGACCTGCAGCTGGGCCTGCACCGGCTGCGGCTGGAAGGCGAGCTGACCGAGATCCGCGCGGCCGACCTGCGCTTCACCCTGGAGGAGGCGCGGGCGCTGTTCGAGGCGGCCGGGATAGCGCTGTCCGGTTCGGCGCTCGGGTTGTTGTACGAGCGGACCGAGGGGTGGGCGGCGGGGCTGCGGCTGGCGGCGCTCTCGCTGGCCGGGCATCCGGATCCGGACCGGTTCGCGGCCGAGTTCTCCGGCAGCGAGCGGACGGTGGCGGAGTACCTGCTGGCCGAGGTGCTGGAGCGGCAGAGTGAGCCGGTCCGGCGGCTGCTGCTGCGGACCTCGGTGCTGGAACGGGTGAACGGCGAACTGGCCGACCTGCTGACCGGGGGCTCGGGCGGGGAGCGGGCCTTGCAGCAGCTCGAGCAGGCAGGGGCGTTCGTGACCGCGCTGGACGCACGGCGGTCCTGGTTCCGGTACCACCAGCTGTTCGCCGACCTGTTGCAGCTGGAGCTGCGGGGCAGCGCGCCGGCCGAGCTGCCCGCCCTGCACGAGGCCGCCGGCGGCTGGTACGCGGACCACGGGTACCCGGCCGAGGCAGTGCGGCACGCCCAGGCGGCGGAGGACTGGGACCTGGCCGCCCGCGTGCTGTCGGACCACTGGGTCGGCCTCGGGCTCGGTGGGCTGGGCGCCACCGCGCTCGAGCTGCTGGCCGGGTTCCCCGCCGACGTGATCGCCGGGGATGCGGAGCTGGCCGCGCGGATGGCCGGGGTCGAGCTGGGCCGGGGGTCGCTGGAGGAGGCCGAACGGTACGTGGTTCTCGCCACCCGGGCACTGGAATCGGTACCTTCGGACCGGCGTGGGCGCTCGCGGGTGGTCCTCGCCGTGGTGCGCATGCGGTTGGCCCGCCAGCGCGGGGACGTAGCGGCCGTGGCCGAGCAGGCGCAACCGCTGCTGGCACCGGCCGGGACGGCTGAGGAGGCGTGGCTGGGCCTGGGCGAGGATCTGCGGGCGCTGGCACTGATCAACCTCGGCATCGCCGAGGTGTGGACCGCTCGCTTCGAAGAGGCGGATCGGCACCTTGAGCACGGCATCGCCCTGGCCCGCCGGATCAGGCGGCCCTTCCTGGAGGTGACCGGCCTGGCGAACTGGGCGCAGCTGGCGAGCTGGCAGTCTTTCTCGGTGGGAGAGCAGCGAAGCAGGCAGGCGATCGAGCTGGCCGGCCGTCACGGCTGGACCGAGGAGCCGGTCGCCGGCGCCGCCTACGTGGCGCTGGGCTTGGCGCTGGTCGCCCAGGGCCGGCTCGAGGAAGGGGAGCGGTCGCTTGAGCAGGCCGAGCGCACGCTTCGGACCGAGATCGAACCAGCAGCCGGGGTGAGGCTCCACTACGTTCGCGGGCTGCTGGACCTCGTGAGCGGCCGCCCCGAGCCCGCGCTTAGCGCGTTCCGGGCGGCTGAGCGGCTGGCCGGGCAGCTCGTCACCGAGCACGCGCTGGCCAGGCGGCTGCGATCACACACGCTGCAGACGCTCGTGCGGCTGGGCCAGCTGCAACGTGCCGAGCAGGCCCTGGCCGCGATGGATGGCCCCGAGCGCGACAGCGGACAGATGCGCAATGCCATAGCGGTGCTCCGGCTCGCCCAGGACGATCCGCGGGCGGCGACGCTCGCCCTGGCGCCCGTCATCGACGGCTCGGTGCCGTTGGTGAACGCCCATCTGTGGGACGTTCAGGCGTGGCTGCTCGAAGCGATCGCCCGCGACGCGCTCGGCGACGCAGGCGTCGCGAGGCGCGCCCTGGAGCGCGCCCTCGATCTGGCCAAGCCGGAAGGCCTGCTGTTCCCGTTCCTGCTCGACCCCGCACCGGGGCTGCTCGACCGCCACCGCCGGCTGGGCACCGCTCACGCCGCCCTGATCTCCCAGATCCTGGCCCAGGGGGTATCGGGAGGCCTTGGAGGGCCGGCCCCCCGGCTAACCGAGCCGCTCAGCGAGAGCGAGATCCGCGTGCTGCGTTACCTGCCGACCAAACTGTCGGCGCCGGAGATCGCCGACCAGCTCTACCTGTCGGTCAACACCGTCAAGACCCACATGCGGCACGTCTACGACAAGCTCGGCGCGCACCGGCGGCACGAGGCCGTGGAGCAGGCCCGCGCGCTCGGCCTGCTGGCCCTTCCGCCGCGAAGGCCCTGATCGGCGCGAAGACTGTGATCGGCGCGAATCACCCGATTGTGTGACGCTGGCTCACCCGGCCGGGCATGAAGCTTGCCGATATGAACGGATCCAGCAAGATCATCCCGCCGGTCAGAATTTCACGACACCCCGTCGATACCCAGTCCTTCCTACTGCGGCGCGTCCAGCCCGCGCTCAGCGGGCTGATGGACGGGTCGTTGTCGACGCTGGCGCCCATCTTCGCGGTGGCGCTGGCCACCCACCGCCCGCTGACTGCGTTCTTCACCGGGGCGGCGACCGCCATGGGCGCCGGAGTGAGCATGGCCTTCTCCGAAGGCCTGTCCGACACCGGGGACCTGACCGGGCGGGGCAGCCCCGTGCTGCGCGGCGCGATCACCGGCGGCGGAACCTTCGCCGGGGGCATCTTCCACACCCTGCCGTTCCTCATTCCCGGCTACGGCGCCGCGATCAGCGCCGCCATCGCGGTCGTGGCCAGCGAACTGCTCGTCCTGGCCTGGCTGCGGCACCGGTTCTTCCACACCAGCTTCGCCCGGTCGTTCCTGGCCATCACCGTCGGCGGAGCGATCATCGCCGCCCTGAGCGCGGGCCTGGGCATCGCCGCCGCAGGCTGAGGATTCACCCGCCCGGGTGATGCCGGCTCACCCTGACGGGCGTGAAGCTCGGTGCTATCCGAAGCCAGGCCCACGCCGGAAGGCAAGGTCATGACCACGCAGCTTGCAGTACGGCCGTTCGGGCCGAAAAGGAACCACAGGCGGTCGGGCACACGCGTGATCGCGTTTCTCGGCACCGGGCCGATGGGTGGCCCGATGGCCGCCAACCTGGCCCGGGCCGGCTTCGAGGTGCGGACGTGGGACCGCACCGCCAGCCACGCCGGCGCGTTGGTCAAGGACGGCGCTACCGTGGCGGCCAGCCCGGCCGAAGCCGTCAAGGGCGCCGGGATCCTCATCACCATGCTGGCCGACGGGCCGGCCACCGACCAGGTGTGGAACGGGTCCGACGGGCTGGCCGCCGCGGGCCCCGGCCTGATCTGGGTGCAGATGGCCACCGTCGGAATCGAATGGACGCAGCGGTTCGCCAATACCGCCGGCCGCTACGGGGTGCACTTCTTCGACGCCCCGGTCTGCGGACCGGCCCAGGCCGGCGAGCTGACCATCTTGGCTAGCGGCCCGCAGTGGATGGCCCAAGACGTCGCCCCGGTGTTCGGCACCCTCGGCCGGGCCACCGCCTGGCTCGGCCCGGCCGGCAACGGCACCCGAGCCAAGCTGGTGCTCAACCACTGGCTCGCCGACCTCACCGAAACCACAGCGGAAGCCCTCTCCTTCGCCCGCCAGCTCGACCTGGACCCCGCCGTGATCGGGGACCTGCTGGAGTCGACGCCACACCCCGGCGCTACCGTCTGATGACCGTGCGGTCAGCGCTGGACGGACTCCGTCGTGGTCACGCCGAGCTTGGGGCGTCGGGGATCCTTGACAGTGCGAAATTCTGCTCATACCGTCAGCGGTGCGAGCGGGCCGGTCTCCGCGGATGCCCGGCTGACCCATAGGAACCGGCCACGCTAGGAAGTACGACATGACGGCAAGCGGCACCATCCCGGCCGATACCGACCGCAACCTCGCCCTCGAGCTCGTTCGCGTGACCGAAGCGGCAGCGATCGCCGCGGCGCGCTTTATGGGCCGCGGCAACAAGGAGCTTGTGGATCAGGCGGCCGTCGATGCCATGCGTCCGGTGCTGAACTCGGTCCAGATGGACGGCATCGTCGTTATCGGCGAGGGCGAAAAGGACGAGGCGCCGATGCTCTACAACGGCGAGCACGTCGGCACGGGGGCGCCGCCGGAGGTCGATTTCGCCGTCGACCCGGTAGATGGCACGACCCTGACGGCCAAGAGCCTGCCGGACGCCATCTCGGTCGTGGCCGTCGCTGAGCGCGGAACGATGTTCGATCCCGGCCCGTGCGTGTACATGGAAAAGCTCGCCGTCGCCGAGGACGTCGCCGATGTCGTCGATCTCGATGCGCCCATCGCCGAGAACCTGCGCCGGATCGCGGAGCGGCGGGGCAAGCGCGCCGAGGACATCACGGTGGCGGTGCTCGATCGTCCACGCCACGCGGATCTCGTGGCGGAGGTACTGGCGACCGGGGCGCGCATCAAGTTGCTGCTCGACGGGGACGTCGCGGGCGCGATCCTGGCGGCCGACCCGGCATCGTCGGTGGACATCTGCGTCGGGATCGGCGGAACGCCCGAGGGCGTGATCGCGGCCTGCGCATTGCGGTGCCTGGACGGCCAGCTCCTCGGGCGCCTGTACCCGCGCAACGACGGCGAGCGGGCGGCGGCGCTGGACCGCGGCTACGACCTTGACCGCGTGCTGTCGACGCGGGACCTGGTGTCGGGCGACGACATCTTCTTCGCCGCTACGGGCGTGACCAGCGGCGAGCTACTGCAGGGGGTTCGGTACACCCCGCAGCGCGTGTACACCCAGTCGCTTTCGATGCGCTCGAAGTCCGGCGCGGTGAGGATCATCGAAGGCCGCCACCACGCGCTTCGCTCGAACCTGATCCGCGCGACGGCGGCCGCTCGATAACACGGCGGCTGTTCTCGATCAGCTTCGGCGTGCGAGGGGGAACGCGAACCATAGCGTGCCGAACGTGGCGACGACAAACGCTGTGATCAGCGCCGCAGCCAATCCGCTGGCCACATAACTGGTCACGAGCAGGACCGCGGCCGAGACGGCCAGCCCGACCGCGGCCAGCCCGGCGATCGCCATCACGCTGGCCGCCCGGACCAGGCTCTCCTTCTGCCCGCGGCGGAACACCAGCCGGTGATAGGCGACCGGTCCCACCAGCAGCGCGGTGGCGACCGCGGCCAGGACCAGGCTGGCCAGGTACAGATCACGCTGCGCCGGGCTGACCTTGTCGAACCGGCTGGTAAACGGCAGCGAGAGCAAGAACCCGAACAGGACCTGCACCCCCAGGCCGGCCACCCGCAGCTCTTGCAGCAGCTCGGCGAGATTACGGTCATCTCGCTGCGCCTCGGACTCATCCCGCGGATCAGGAGATCCCATCTCTGCCCACCTCCCCGCCCAGGGACGCCTGGCTCCCCCGCGCCTGACCGCTCGCTACCCGGCTGCCGCCGCGCTATCCCGGCCGTCCGAGTGCCATATTCCTGCGGCTCGACTGACTAAACCGGCCAGCTTGAGGTAGGGAAAGCGGTTCGCCGCAATCCGCGGTCAACAGGAAGGAACTGTCATAGTGAGATACACGGTGCCGGGAATGAAGAGCGACAGCGCCAAGCGGATCACCGCGTTGCTGCAGGACCGGCTCAACTCTCTCAACGACCTGGCCCTGACCCTCAAGCACGTGCACTGGAACGTGATCGGACCGAACTTCATCGCGGTCCATACGATGCTAGATCCGCAGGTCGAGGCGGTACGGGCCATGGTCGACGAGACCGCGGAGCGGATCGCGGCGCTGGGCGGGTCACCGGTCGGCACACCGGGCGCACTGGTCGCGCAGCGCGACTGGGACGACTATTCCATCGGTCGCGCCGGGACCCAGGAGCATCTCGGCGCGCTGGACGTGGTTTACGCCGGGATCATCGAGGCCCACCGGGGAGCGATCGACACCACCGAGGAGCTCGACCTGGTCACCCAGGATCTGCTCATCGGGCAGAGCCGCCAGCTGGAGGAGTTCCACTGGTTCGTCCGCGCCCACCTGGAGGCGCCCGACGGCTCGCTGATCACCGGGGACGCTCGCACCGAGAAGTCGGCCGCCAGGCGCGCCAAGAAAAGCTAACCCGAGGCAGGCACCTAACGGCAGGAGAGGATAGTCCCAGCTCGTAGCCGTGCCACAGTCCCGGCCAGTATCGCGCCGATCTCCTTGTGGGGGACGCGTGAGCGACCCGGGCCTGCCGGTGGAGCAGGCCCGGGCGTTCGGCCGGCTGGCGGACGGCCTGGCGGCTGGCGGGCGGGCGGGCGGGCGGCGGGCGGCTGGTGGCTGGCGGCAATCTTAGGGAAGCGCCCTCGGGTGGGGCCGTTTCATGATCGCGGGCACAAATGGCCGCATACGGGCCAAAAGTACCCGTGATCATGATCGGTGTCCGGAATGTCGCGATGTCGAGTTGCGGCCTGACGGATCGGATCGCGTGGCGGGTCGGCGAGCGAGCGGCAAGCCATTCTTTACGCGTTCCGGACTTGTGACCGGTCGTTGGTGGTCAGCCGGGAACCGATGATGGCGCGAGGATGATCCAGATACCGAGCCCGACGATCGCGAGCGCCACTGGCACATCGACGGCGGCTTTGGCGGGCAGCAGCTTCTGGCTCAGGGCCAGGACGGCGATCACCGACATCCAGGTGACGCTCATGACGCCCAGCGCCGCCAGCATGGCCATCTGCCCGATGCTCGAGCCCGCGCAGCACAGCCCGAACCCCCATCCGGAGCGGACGCCGTCATGGCAGCGTCGGCGGAAGTGCCGCTTGAGCGGCGTGAACTCGTAGACACCGGCCGCGATCACCACGACTGCGGCGGCGACATAGCCGTGCGGGCGGTACAGCGCGTACACGGCCGCGCCCACCAGGGCCCAGACCGCGAGGTAGGACCCGATGTACAGCGGCACGGCGCGCACCCCGCCGCTGGCCTGAGCGCGTCTGAGCACGGCGGGGGCCGCGCCCGGCAGCATCATCGCGGCCATCATCACCACCCACACGGCGATGAAGAACGCAAACGAGCCGAGCCGGGTCGCGACCCCCATGTCCATCCCGCGCATCTGCCAGACCGCGATGACCCAGGACGCGGCGGCGAGCCCCAGCGTCGCCGTCAGCGCCGCTGCCAGCGGGGCCGTCATGGCGGCCGCGAAGGTGCTGGTGGATCCGTGATCAGCCATGACGCCTCCCGCAAGTAGCAACCCAACGGTTGCTACTCTATGGCAACCGTCTGGTTGCGTCAACGGTTCTGCCCCGAGAGGTCGCTCGCGCGCGCCGAGAATCGGGATCACGGCTGGGCTTCCGCTTAACACGACGGACATAAGTGACTACCTGCGCAGGCCTGGGCGAATTCGCAATTGCGTCAGGTGAAATTTCGCAGACGGACCGAGCGGTCGGTATCTCACAGTATAGGATCACATAAGTACGCTGCGTGTTCATAAGTCTTTGGAGAGTAGGCCGGATGAGCGAAATCGGAGACAGCGATGCCATGCCGCGATCAGTCGGGTGAGCTCGCCGACCGCGTCCAGACTCAGCCGAAGGCCGTCGCCGAAGCCCGGCGGGTCACGGCGTGACCGCGACGGAAGCCGAGCAGAATAGCCGCCGGGGCTTAGCGTCCTGGTGGCAGGGGCGCTCGTGGAGCAAGGATCTGGAGACGCTGACCCGGCTGCATAAGGCCCTGCGGGCCATGGATGCTGACGCTGAACAGGAACTCCTCTCCGCACCCGCACCGCTGGCCCCGCCCGGCGGGTGGTCGGCACCGCAGGAGACGGCCGGGCGGCCGGATGCTGCTGACCAGGAGGCCCAGGTCCAGGAGCTGCCGAGGAGGCAGGTGCCCTCGCACGCGGCCCAGCCTCCTGCGACTGCGGCACCTGAAGCGGAGCGCGGGGAACCGGGGCCAGGCCAGCAGCCGGATCCCGTCCAGCAGCCGGCTGCCGTCCTGGAGCCGGCTGGGGGCGAACCCGACCCGGCGATCGCGGCGATCAAGGAGACTTTCCGCTACGTCGCCGACGCTGGCGACAAGGCGGTGGGCTTCTTCTACGGCCAGCTGTTCCTCCGCCAGCCGCACCTTCGCCAGCTGTTCCCGCCGGCCATGGATGAGCAGCGGGACCGGCTGTTCCGTGCCCTCGGCCGGATCGTGGAGAGCTTGTCCACGCCGGATGAGATGGCTGCCTACCTCTCCCAACTGGGTCGGGACCATCGCAAGTACCAGGTTGAGCCGGAGATGTACGAGGCGGTGGGCACGGCGCTGCTGGCGACGCTTCGGGCCTTCGCCCGAGATGCCTTCACCAGCGAGGCGCAAGAGGCATGGACTCAGATCTACGTAGCTGGCTCATCGCTGATGATCAAGGCGGCAGAGCAGGACGCCGCCACGAGTCCGGCCTCATGGACCGCTGAGGTGGTCAACGTTGACCACCGGGCGGACGACGTCGCCGTGCTGACCATCGCACCAGATCAGCCCCTGCCGTTCATGGCGGGCCAGCACCTGACCGTGCAGACACCGCGCTGGCCGCGGGTCTGGCGGTCATACTCGATCGCGTGCATGCCGCGCGACGATGGCCTCTTAGCGCTGCACGTGAAGGCGATTCCTGGCGGCTGGGTGAGCAACGCGCTGGTGCGCTACACATCGCCCGGCTCTGAGCTGGTGCTGGGCCCCCCTGTTGGCACGATGACGCTGGAGCGGGCCGAGGGCCGCGACCTGTTGTGCGTGGCTGGCGGCACCGGGCTGTCGCCGATCAAGGCGATCATCGAGCAAGCGGTGCGCACGTCGGCCGTGACGCCGCGGCGGATCTATCTCTACTACGGGGCGCGGCGCCGGCAGGAGCTTTATGACCTGCCGGCTCTCTGGCGGCTTGAGGATGCCTACCGTGAGTTCCAGCTGATCCCGGTGACCTCTGACGACCCCGCCTTCGACGGGATGCAGGGCAACGTCGGCCGGGTCGCCGCTCGGTACATGCCGCATACCGAGTGCGAGGCGTACGTCGCGGGCCCGCCGGAGATGGTGCGCGAGACCATCCGGGTGCTCGCCCGGGCGGGCCTCGAGCAGGAGCGCATTCACTTCGACGATGCCCTGCTGGCGGGCAAACCCCGGACCGGCACCGGCACCTGAACCGGGCCAGCCGCCCGCTAACGGGCGTGCCGGTAGAAGTTCGGCGACGCGTCGAAGTCGTCGTAGGTGCGGTGAAACACCGGCGTGGTCGAGCCCGCTGCGGGCGGCACGATCCAGGACCAGTCGGCCGGGCAGCGTCGGCCGTGCTGCTGTTCTTTCTCGATATGCGCCAGGAAACGCTCCGACTCGGTGTGATGGTCGGCGATCTTCACCCCGGACGTCTCGTAGGAGTGCAGTACGGCCACGTTCAGCTCGGTGACGGCGCGATCCTTCCACAGCGTCCGGGGGTTGTCGGTGCTCAGGCCCATCCGGGCGGCGATTTCCGGCAACTGGTTGTACCGGTCCTCGTCGCCGAGGTCACGAGAGCCGATCTCCGTGCACATGTACCAGCCGTTGAACGGAGCGGCCGGATAGCGGATGCCTCCCGCCTCCAGGTACATGTCGCTGATCACCGGGACCGCGTACCAGCGAAGCCGCAACTCGCGGAACCAAGCCAGGTCCGGGTGACGGAGCGGGACCTCGAGTACGGCGTCCTTGGGCAGCTCGAAACAGGCTGGCGGTAATCCCGGCGATTGAATGATCAGCGGGAGCAGGTCGAACGGGCCGGGCGGATCGCCGGCCCGCCAGCCGAGTTTCCGGGCCAGGCGGGTGATCTCCAGGTGCGCCGCGTCCCCGATCACGGCCTGGCCGGGCCGATGACCGGCGTAGCCGGTCAGCTGCGCATTGAGGATGCGCGGACCTGGCCGTGCGGGGGCATCCGGCGCGAAGACGGTGATCATCGGCCTGATCCGTCCGGCGTTGGTGGCCTCGCGCAGATGGGTGAAACATTCAGCCGCGATCTGAGCCGCAGCGCTCACCTGCCGCAGGTCTCTGACCCGCAGCGTACGCCAGTACATCCGGCCGATGCAGCGCGAGCTGTTCCGCCATGCGACGCGAGCAGCGAACGCGAGCTCCTCGCGAGTGTGCCGGTACGTCCCGTGCGACCTAACCTCGTCATGGACCTGCCGCATCCGGTAGGCGAAAGCACCCGCCCCCGGGTTCTCATCATGGAATTGCGTGATGAACCGCTCGGCCGCCGCTAGTAGCTCGCCGGTGTCCGGCAGTGCGTCATCGGCATCGCACGGGCCGGCGTCGGCCAGATCCGCCTGCGGCGGGCTCGCATTCGCTGACGGCCGACGGGCTAACCAGCGCATCCTTTATCACCACCATTAGCTGGGCAGGTTGTGGTTACCTACCGTGACTTCATGTGACCTTTCCGTCAAAGGGTACGGGAAAGTTCAGCCGACGGTGGCAGGTTGCCGCTCTTACGTAATTCCCTGGCACGGCCGCGCCAATTAGATAATTTCTAGCTTTATCATGTCATTTCCTGGCAGCCTCGGATCCTGACTCAGGCGGCCGTCGGTGGTGGAGTCTGCGCCCCGGCGCGGGCATCGCCGGCTGACTGGCCGGCTGATGCGGCCCGATGCCTGAGCGCATCGGATACGACGGCGTGGGCGACGGTCACTGCCGCGTACCGGTCTGGCGCGTGCACTGTGACGATGCTGATGATCCTGTCGTCCATGTGCGCGCTGACGATGTTGGCGGACCTGCGCCATGCCGCCTCGTCGGCCGCCACCGCGAACGCGACCGGGTCGGGAAGCTGGCCGTCCTGGTCGCGCGAAATCGTGACGGTGACGTNNGTACCGGCTGGGTGGTTCGTACATGCCTGGAACCATAAGTCTGATAGCTGACTTTTTCGGGTTGCGTTTCATCCTGGAAAGCTTCGCGGCCGGGCGGCGAATGGGCGGGTTCAGCTTCCGCGCAGCCGGCAGACAGCTGACCCTGCGGTTGGCTCACGGCAAGGCCGTTGGAACCGTCACCAGATCCCGGCGAACGACTAGAGCCCGCAGCTCTATCGCCCTTCCTTTGCCTCGCCCGGGTCACCGCGTTTGGCGGGGAGTTCCGGAGCGGTGTCCTTGGCCGCCTGCTCTTCCAGCCGGAGGACCTCGCGCTCGATGACCGATTCGCGGTTCACGACCGTTTTAATGAGGTTGATCCCGAGGAACAGCATGGGGAACGCGGGCCAGAAGAAGCCGCGGCCGGTGGCGGCGATCCAGATCACCGTACAGATGATGCTAGGGACGAGGAAGGCCGCGAACGACCCCTCCACGTCCTTGCGCCACTTGCGCGCGCCGCGCGTCCTCAGATCTGCGCTCAGGAGCGGCGCGGGTGTCATGGGCGGGGCGTAAAGCGGCACGAGATCGGTGACCAGGGAGGACACTTCACCGAGGGTCCGGCTGCCGTACAGGGTGTTCAGCCTGTCGTCGTACTCCTCGCGGGTGAGGCGCCCGTCCGCGAAAGCATCGCCGAGCATGGCACGGACGATCTCCCGGTCGGCGTCCGAAGCGCGCATCGACGCGTGCCCCGGCTGCCGCGGGTCCAGACGGAACGACTCCCAGAAGGTCTCCATGGGAACACCGCCCTGTCCGCTGCCCGCCTCGTACTTTATCTACGCCATTATCCAGCAAGCGGTCTACGGCCGGGACGCCGAGGAGTCCAGGAAGACACGGTGCAGCCCGGTTGTCGGCTATCGCCTACTTGACATCCATCTGCACAGCTTCATGATGTGAGGCATCGCGCCGCTGGAAAGGATATCCATGACCGGCAAGCTGGAGATCGGTCCTGACGGCCGGGTGACTGGCCCGGTGGCGATCACCTATAACAGCCCGTTCCCGACCAGCAACGGCTCCTGGGGATCGGGGGCCATGATGGGCGTCGTGATGCACACGATGGTCGGGAACCTGCAGCCGACCACCGTCAATCTGTTTAACAGCTCCTCCGCCGCCGTCAGCGCGCATTTCGGCATCGCGCAGGACGGCTCAGTCTGGCAGTTCGGGCCGATCGGCAAGGGCTGGATCGCCTGGGCGGAGATGGCCGGCAACGAAACCTGGTACTCGATCGAGCACGCCGACGACGGCAACACCGAGAACCCGCTCACCGATGCTCAGCTCACCGCATCAGCGCAGCTGGTCGAGGTCCTCAGCAGGTTCGCTGGGTTCCCGCTGCAGGTCACCGACTCGGTAGACATCAAGGGCTACGGAACTCACGTGATGGGCGGAGGTGCCTGGGGCGGCCACACCTGCCCAGGTCCCGGGCCGCGGGCCGGCCAGCGATACGAGATCATCAGCCGTGCGGAAGCGATCCGGGCGGGGCAGGTCGCCTGGACAAGCGACGGCGGCCTGTCCCTTAATGACCTAGCTGCGCAGCTCAAGACAGAGGTGTCTTCGATCCTGCAAATGACCGCGATCCATGACGGCGCATTCGCAAGCGATGCAGCTGCCTACATCAACGGCGTGTTCGCGGGAACTACCTCTCCCGGCGCGGCCATGCCGGCCGGAATCGTACTTTGGGTGCCTGGCAACTGACGAGCGACGAGATCCCGGCGAACTACTAGATCACTTTTCCCGAACGGCCGTGGTGCTTGGCCGCTGGTAAACGGCTTCTTTGCTGGCGCATCAGCCTTTGCTGGCGCATCAGCGCAGCTTGCGCAGGAAGGGATCCTGCGGCTCGTAGGGTGCGACCTTGATCCGCGCGGCCATGACGATGGCTCCGTCTGGCCAGGCGGTGACCGGGCTGAGGTCAAGGTTGGTGACTTCGGGCAGGTCGTCGGCGAGCCGCGAGACCCGCAGCAGCAGGTCGCGCAGGTACGCCCCCCCNNCCCCCCCGGACCAACGTCCCGGACCAGCTGGTCCGCGTCCGTGTCGGTCAGCGGCGCGAGCCGGGCGCCGCCGAGCCCGAACGTTACCAGCGGGCCGAAGGTGCGGTCAGCCGCGACCTTGATGATCACCTCGGTGCCGGCCGCTCGCGCGGCGACGGTCGCGAGCGTCTTCGGCGTCGGCCAGCAGGATTCCGTAGCAGCCTAGAAGGTCGGTCGTCTGGCCGGGGAAAGCCAGCCCCCGGCAGGTGCCTGGCGGAGGAATTCGTGTGCCAGCGTGCGGGCTTCCCCGGCCCTGATATCAGCGAAGTCAGGGACGTCCCCGCGCGGTGCTGATGTTCGAGCAGCAAGGTGGCGATGCCACGGTGGTGCATGTGATCGACTACCGCGAACGCGATCTCCGCCGCACCGCTCTGGCGGCCAGGTACTCGCTCACCGGTGGTGATGTGGCTGGCGCAGCCGACCACCTCGCCGTCCGACAACGCGAGCAACGCCACCTGATCCGGCGACGGGTCACGGCAGATCCGCCGCGCCTCGGTGTCGGCCGCCAGCCGGTTGAACTAGCTGCGTGGTGCTCATTGCGGTCTCATTTGTCTTCGGGTCAGAAGCCGGGGCCGGCGATGCTGGCGTCGGCGTCGGGGTAGCTGAGGCGATCGCGGACGGCGACGACACCCCGAACGTGCCGGACCTTGCGCACGATGACGCGGCCCAGCGCGGCGGTCTCCGCTTTACCCTCCAGGGTCACGACGCCCGCCTGAACCGCCACCGTGAACTGGCGCGGGGCGGCCCCGAACTCCTGACAGATCACGTCGTCGGTGACCTCCTTGCGGATCTCCTCATCGGAGCGGTCGAAGACCGCCAGGACGTCGGTCCGGCTGATGATCCCGGCGAGCCGGCCGCTGGGGTCGGTGACGGGGAGTCGCTTGACCTGGAGGGTATACATCAGCCGGGCGGCCACCTCGACCGAATCTTCTGGTGAGACGGTTATCGCCGGATGAGTCATCAGGTCGCCCGCGGTGAGGTCCTCGGTCTTCTGCTGCTCCCCCCGGTGGAGCATGCCGGTGCTCAGCACCTTCCTGGCCAGCATGTCGGCCTCGGAGACCACCCCGATCACCTTCATGTCATCGTCGATGACCGGAAACGCGCTCACCCGGGACTGACGGAGCCGAGCGGCCATCTCATTGAATGATGCGCCGAGCTTGACCGCCACGACCTGAGTGGTCATGGCGTCCTTGACGCTTGTCTTCATCGCTATCGTCCCGTTTCGGGCGGGCTGAGGACGACCTTGAGCGCGCCGGTGGTGGCGGCGTTGGCGAACACGTCGTACGCCTCTTCAAACTGATCCAGGCCGAAGCGATGGGTGATGAACCGCTTGGCGTCAATCTGGCCGTTGGTGACCAGGCGCATCAGGGTCGGGGTGGAGGAGGTGTCCTTCAGGCCCGTGGTGATCGTTATGTCCCTGATCCACTGTTCGTCCAGGCGCAGCGAGACGGCTCCGCCGTGCACGCCGATGTTCGCGATCCGGCCACCCGGCCGGACCAGCTTGACCGCCAGCTCGAACGTGGCCGGGAGCCCGACGGCCTCGATGGACACGTCCGCGCCGAGCCGCCCGGCCAGGTCCCCGGTCAGGTCCCTGATGACCCTCAGCGGGTCCTCGCGGGAGTTGTTCACGATCACGTCAGCGCCGAAGTACTTGGCCGCTTCCAGCCGGGCGTCGGACAAGTCGATGGCGACAATGTGGCTCGGGCTGAACAGCCGCGCGCACGCGATCGCCGCCAAGCCAACCGGGCCGGCCCCGACGACGGCGACGACATCGCCCGGACGCACGCCTCCGGCCAGGACGCCGACCTCGTAGCCGGTGGGCAGAACGTCGGCCAGCATGAGGATCTCCTNNGCCGTGCACGCCGATGTTGGCCACGTGACCACCGGGCCGCACGAGCTCGGTGCACAACTCGAAGCTGGCCGGTACACCGACCGCCTCGATGGCCACGTCCGCTCCGAGCCCGTCGGTCAGGTCCCGCACGAAGGCGACGGCGTCTTCCCTGGCGTTGTTGACCATCAGGTCGGCGCCGAACAACTTCGCCGCCTCGAGACGGGCGTCGGCCAGGTCGACGGCGATGATCCGGCTCGGCGAGTACAGCTGAGCGCCGAGTATGGCGGAGAGCCCGATGGGGCCGGCGCCGACCACGACGACCGTGTCGCCCGGTTGGACCTGCCCGTTGAGCACACCCACCTCATAGGCGGTGGGGAGGATGTCGGCCAGCATGAGGATCTCCTCGTCGGCCGCGCCGTCGGGTACCCGGAACGTGGAGGTGTCGGCGAACGGCACGCGAACGTACTCGGCCTGGGTGCCGTCGATCGAGTGGCCGAGGACCCAGCCGCCGCCGGACTGGCACTGCCCGTAGCGGGCCTCGCGGCAGAACCGGCATGTCCCGCACGCGCTGACGCTGGAGACCAGCACACGGTCGCCCGGCGTGAGCGTACGGACGCCGTCGCCGACCTCGTCGACGGTCCCGACCGCCTCGTGACCCAGAATCCGGCCGTTGCGCACCTCAGGCAGGTCGCCCTTGAGAATGTGCAGGTCGGTACCGCAGATCGTGGTCGCATCCACCTGCACGATAATGTCGCCGTCATCGGTGATCTCGGGGTCGGGTACCTCGTCCCAGGACTTGCGGCCGGGACCGTGGTAAACGAGGGCTCTCATGCTGCCTCCACCTGCTGGTTAAGTTCTGCTCCCAAGCCTGCCCGTGAACGCAGCCGCGGGCCAGGGCCGAAAGTCCATTTCTGGCCGATCAGCTGGCGGTTTGCGCCAGTCACCGGCAGCCTTCTGACGTGATGCGTGTTCATCGCTGGACGCTCCTCCGGCCAGCACCCTGATGGGCGCTGGCCGGAGGTAGTTGCCGATGGTGCTGTGCGTGTGTTGCGGTCGGGCCAGGTTGGCCGGGCCGGGGTTAGGCGGTCTTGGCCGGCGTGGGCCCGGTGGCTGGGATGGCCTCGTGGGTGATCTCGGGCCGGCGGCCCAGAGCCAGNNGCGTTCAGCAGCATGCTGCGCAGCGTGGTGCCCTTGAACACCGTCGCCACCTCGCCGGCCAGGGCCACGTTCTTCGGCTGCGCGATCGCCTCGGTGGACAGCTGGGAGTAGGTCTTGCCGCCGCCGATCTCGGACAGGTGGACGGCGATGAAGTGGTCAGCGTAGGCCTCGGCCTGCTGCCCGGTCAGCATCTGCTGCCCGGCGTACTGCGAGACGCTGGGAATCATGCTCGGGGTGATCTCGGTGCCGGCCTTGGGGTTCGCGAACGCGGCCTTGGGCGGGAAGAAGATCTGCTGCGAGGACAGCTGGCCCTGCACGGTGTTGTGCACGTAAGCCGAACCCCACGTCAGCAGCCCCCCCGCGGCCAGCAAGATCACCGCGGCGGCGAACCCCACGATGACGGTCAGATGGGAAGAATAGCGGCGCATCAGAATGTCTCCTTCTAGCTGAGGGGGCCGGTCCGGCCCGCCTGTTTCAGCTTGTTACCTGGAGTCTGCCGCCCACCCGGGCGCACCCGTCACGGCCAGAAGTCACCCCCTAACGGGACCTCCGTCACTCGGCCGCCGCGTTTAGAGCCGCCTGATGACAAGGCAGCACGAGCAGCGCCGCGGCGATCGAGGCGCCCACGAGCGCCGCAGCGGAGCGGACGCGCGCGGACTACTGGACGAGCGGCTAGCCCGCGGTGATATCGACGCTACGGAATACCAGAAGCTGCGGGGCCTGATCGCCGCGGGCGATGATCAGGCCCCGCTGGCGCAGCGAGCGGCCGATCTTAGGAAGCCCGCAGCATTAAACGCTACGGCTCAGGACGACCTTGAGCGCTCCGGTGTCAGCTGGCCTGGCGAATACATCGTAGGCCTTGTCGAACTCATCCAGCGCGAAGCGGTGGGTGACAAACCGTCCGGCGTCGATGTGGTGGCTGGCCAGAAGGCGCAGCAGTGTCGGCGTGGAGTACGCGTCGACCAGGCCGGTCGTGATGGTAATGTCCCTGGTCCACTGGTCCTCCAGGTGCAGGGTCAATCTCCGCTTCTGTCGGGATATCATTGCCGCGGTGTTTTGGCGACAATTCGGCCGGCAGAGGCGAACGTCCCTCGCAGGCAGGCCCAATGTCCCGTGACGGCCCCTATCCGCGCGTCTCGCCGACTACTTCCTCGCGGCTCTGCTCTGGCGGAGGCGGCCGGTCCAGGTCAGGTGGGTGCCGCCGCTGCCGGGGGTGATGAGCTGGAAGGTACCGCCGTTGCGTTCGGCGCGGCCGCGCATGCTGGTCAGGCCGCTGGACCGGGTGGGGGTGCCGACGCCGCGGCCGTTGTCGATGACGTCGAGGATGATCAGCCCTTCCTGTTGCGCCAGGGAGATGCTGATGGCGGTGGCGTGGGCATGGCGTGCGCAGTTGGACAGGGCCTCGCGGGTAACGGCGAGGATGTCGTGGGCCAGGGCTGCGTCCGGGCCCGGGTCTAGCGGGCCGGCGAAACGGATCGCGGCGGCGAAACCGAGCTGCGGCGTGTGCTCCTCGATCATCGCCAGGAGCCGGGCGTGCAGGCCGACGGGGGCCGCCCGGGACTGGTGGAGCCCGAAAATGCTGGTGCGGATATTGGCGATAGCCTCGTCAAGGGTGTCGATATAGCCCTTGATCCGTTCCGCGTCGGCCCGATCGCTGCGGGCAGCGTGGCCTTGGAGGGTCATGCCGAGGGCAAACAACTCCTGGATGACATGGTCGTGCAGGTCACCTGCGATGCGGTCATGGTCCTCTGCCTGAGCCAGGATGATCTGGTCGATGCGGGCCCGGGCGAGTTCCATGGTCACAGCGGCGTGGCCTGCGAAGGATGCAGCCATGTCCAGGTCTGTCTCGGTGAATCCAGGATTTGCGGCCAGCCGGCCCAGCATCAACGCGCCGCCGACCTGCTCGCCGGCGGCTAGCGGGACGACGATCATGGGGCCGATATCGGCGTTCAGCGCAGCGGCGGCCGCTTCGCGGCGGCCGCCGGTGGCAAGGCTGGCCTTGCCGGTGAGGATCGCCTGCCCGGCCAGCGAGCCTGCCAGCGGGGCTGTCCGGTTCATCATTCCCGCGGTGAGCGCGCCGGATACGCCGGTGATGATTACCTCGTCCGCGCCGTGCGGCACGGCCAGCGCGGCAAAGTCCGCGGCCGCGGCAGCCGCGGCGAGCTGGGCGATTAGCGCGTGCGGCTCCCCCACCTGGCTGGAAAGCAGCAACGGCGTCAGCTCGCCGGAGGCGTCCAGCCACCGGCGGCGCTGCTCGGATTCGGTGAACCGGCGCGCGTTCGCGATCGCCACGCCTGCGGTCGCGGCGAGCGCGATCGCCAGCTCCTCATCCTCGGCGGTAAATTCCCCGCCGTCGCAACGCTCGGTCAGGTAAAGGTGGCCGAAGACCTTCTCCCCGAGGCGGACCGGGATGCCGAGGAAGCCGCGCATCGGCGGATGTCCCGGCGGGAACCCCGCCGACGCGGGATGAGCGGTGAGATCAGCAAGCCGGATCGGGACCGGGTCGCTGATCAGCAAACCAAGGATCCCCCGGCCCGTGGGCAGGTCACCGATCCTCGCGACCAGCTCCTCGTCCATGCCGGCGTGCACGAACTGCTCCAGTCCTCCGTCGAGGCCAAGCACGCCCAGCGCCACATACCGGGCGCCGAGAAGATCCCGGGCCGCCCCCACGACCCGCCGCAACACGACCGGCAGGCTCAACTCGCCGGCCACCAGGGCATTCGCCCGCAGCAGCTCGCGCAGCCGCCCCTGCGTGGCTCGCACGTCATCGGCGCGGTCCGCCAGCTGCACCAGCAGCTGATCCAGTTCCAGCCGCGGTAGATCAGGAAAACCTAGACCGCCCGCTGCATCCGCATCGCGCGTGCGGGACCCCTTGGGTGCTGGGGGTGCCGGTGATGGCGGCATCCGCCCGGACATCGATTCGCCTGCCATAACCTCTCCCGCCGTCAACAAGACGAGCGGCGACAAGCGCAAGGTCCGGGCCGGCCACGCTCTCAGTTAACGGCATTAACGAGTCCGGCACAAGCCCGCGGTGCCGGAAGCGGCTCGCCCGTGCCCGCCCGGTGCCCTCGGGTGGGTGCTGAGAGCCGCGGACACCCTCTGCCGGGCGCCCACTGTCCGCTTGGCCGGATGCTGCCACCACGGGCCGTTCGGCCCTATGAATGTGATTTTCCGGCCTGGCACTGGCCTGCACCCGCCTGCGGCCCGGCGGATAGCCTTATGATGCATCGTCAGCGGGAGGGATCTGCTGGTGGAACCGGATGCTGGGAACCGCCCGGAGTTTCTTCCGCATCTGCAGCTTGACGATCTCCTGGCCGAGCTGCAGGTACGGCTGCAAGCCGTGCTGGCGACCAGGGACCGGATGCGCGGCCTGATCGAGGCGGTCGTGGCCATCGGCTCCGGCCTGGACCTTGAGTCCACGCTGCGGCGGATCGTGCAGACCGCGGTCCGGCTGGTGGATGCGACCTACGGGGCGCTGGGCGTCATCGGCGAAGGCAAGCAACTGGCCGCGTTCATCCCGGTGGGCCTGAGCCAGGACGAGATCGAGGCGATCGATCACTGGCCCGCGGGGCGCGGCCTGCTCGGCCTGCTGATCGATGATCCCGGGCCGCTGCGGCTGGCCGACATCGCCGCCCACCCAGCATCATCGGGATTCCCCGGCGGGCATCCGCCGATGCGCGGCTTCCTCGGCGTCCCGGTGCGGATCCGGGACGAGGTGTTCGGCAACCTCTACCTGACCGACAAGCGCGACGGCGGGGACTTCACCGAGGACGACGAGGCAGTGCTGGTGGCGCTGGGCGCCGCGGCGGCCGTCGCGGTCGAGAACTCCCGGCTGTACGAGGCGGCCCGCCGCCAGCAGCGCTGGATCCAAGCCAGCGCCGAGGTCACCACCCGGCTGCTGTCCGGCTCTGAACCCGGTGAGGTACTGGCCGACATCACCCGGCAGGCGCGGGAACTGTCCGAGGCCGACCTGGCCGTGCTCGCCCTGCCCGACGAGGAAGGCCGCCGGCTGACGATCACCTACGCCGACGGCGATGGCGCCGACGCCGCCCGCGGCCTGGTGCTGCCGGCCGGTGAGTCCCTGTCCGGCCGGGTGCTGTCCACCGCTGAACCGCTGACGGCC
>PLDT01000115.1:0-2643 GCA_003136255.1 Actinomycetota bacterium | reverse complement strand
GAGCGGCTCGGCTCCTCCGTTGTTAGTCTGACGAGGCTGCAAGGTTCGCTTTACGCTACGGCCCGCGTGCTTGCTCCCTCCGAAGAGGCTTTTGACACCCCGCTCAGCCCGCCGCCTCTCAACGACGAACCGGGGCCTGCTACCGGGCGCTCCGGTACCTACCCGAACAGGACTTTCACCTGTAAGCCTGGACCAGCTTTCAGGACGCAACATGCCGTGACCCTACTGGCGCGGGCGGACCGCGGTCACGTCCAGAGCGAGTCCGGGTAGCTGCGGCGCAGCTCCGGAGCGATATCCGCGGCGAACCACTCAAGTTGCTCGCGCTGCCAGGCGAACGGCAGCGTGTCCACGCTGATGCCGGTGAGCTGCTGGCCGAACCCGCCGGTAAAGCGGTTGATCTTGTCCAGCACCTGCTCCGGGCTGCCGATGATCGCCGAACCCTGCTCGATGAACTCCTCAAGCTCCCAGAACGGGGACCCGTTGTGCTTGGCCGCCGGGCTCTGGCGCTGGGCGTTCCAGAACGGGCGGTAGGCCTCGATCGCGTCCTGTGAATTCTTGCGGATGAGCAGCGCCGGGAAGCTCGCCCCCACTAGCGGCCGACCCGGGTGACCGTAGTGCGCCCAGCGTTCGCGGTAATGATCGATGAGCTCCTGATACTGCGACGTCCGGAAGAAGCCGTTGGCGGAGAAGAGCGGGTCGCCGAACCGGGCGGCCAGCTCCGTCGTCTGCAGGCTCGTCGCGCTGCCGTGCCAGACCCTGATGCTGGGCTGAAACGGGCGCGGTTGCGTGGTCAGGCCCTTGATCGGGTCCCGGTACTTCCCGGACCAGGTGACGTCCTCCTGCGACCACAGCTGGCGCAGTAGCTCGTACTTCTCGGCCAGGACATCCCACTGCTCCGCCGGATCCAGCCCGAACAGCGCGAAGTGCGGGGCATGGTTGCCCTTCGCGATGACCAGGTCCAGCCGGCCCTCGCTGAGGTGGTCAAGCAGGGCGTACTGCTCGGCCACGGTCACCGGGTCGTGGATGCTGAGCACGGTCACCCCGGTCAGCAGCCGGACCCGGCTGGTCCGCTGCGCGACCGCGCTCAGCAGCACGGTCGGCGAGGAGCAGAGAAACGGCGCGCCGTGCCGCTCGCCGATCTGGTAGGCGTCGTAGCCCAGCTGCTCGGCGAGTTCGGCCTGAGCTAGCACGCTCCGCAGCTTGTCGTGCTGGCTCAGCGTCTGGCCGGTCCGGGGGTCAGGGGAATTGATGATGAGGGAGAGAACGACGAACTTCATATCCCTACAATATCCACCGGCTTAGAGGATTTTAAAGCGGTTGCGGGACCGTCAGGGTGTGGCGCAGCACGCGGAGCGCGGTTCCGGTGACGTCGGGGTCGGTACCGGGCCGGAACCGCGCCGTGAGGCTGACGGGCGGCGCCGCGGGCAGGTCGTATCGCTCGACCAGGCCCTCCGGCGGTGGTCCGGCCAGGGCCAGCAGGGTAATGCCGAGCCCGGCGCGCGCGGCGTTGAGCACGCCAGCGAGATAGGCGGCGTCGCCGACCACCTTGGCGCGGATGCCGTTCTGGGCCAGGACGGTGAGGGCCCGTCCCCGGATCGCGCAGGGTTCTTCGATCGCGATCAGCGGCCACGGCTGGTCCTCCGAGGGAGGCGTCCACCCCGGCGCCGCGCACCACGCCAGCCGGAGGGAGCCGACGAGCTGGCCCGGTTGCGAGCTCGCCTCGGTAATGAAGACCGCGAGGTCGATACTCCCCCGGTCCAGCGCGTCGTTCAGCGGCGTGGTCCGGTCGAAGCGGAACTTGACCTGAAGGTCGGGGAACGACTCGCCCAGGGCCGAAACCACCGGGGGCAGCAGGTAGTCCGCCGCGTGGTCAGTCGCGCCGATGACGAACTCCGGGGCTTCAACCAGGGCCAGCCGTCGCAGCGCCTCATCGTGGGCCGCGATGATCTGGCGCGCCTCGGCGAGCAGGGCCACCCCCGAGGGGGTGAGCCGGGCCCGGCGCCCGTCGGGTTCGACGAGAGGCCGCCCGAGAACCCGCTCAAGCCGGCGAACGTGCTGGCTGACCGCGGACTGGCTCAGCTGAAGGCTCGCGGCGGCGCGATGAAAGCCGCCCGTGTCGGCCACCGCGATTAGGCTCCGCAAGGGAGTTATATCGAGCACCTTCGTCATGTCACCCAGAGTAACCACATTGATAAGCGTTCCCGATCAGTCCGATTCGCGATCGTCGTTGGACGGGCTCCTCTATATCCTACTATTTTAATCGGTATAAGAGGAAAATCACTTGTTCATCACCTTCCCCACCGGGCTAGATCGAGCGGGCCGCTGCCAGTCGCTAGCCGGCCGCTGGTCGGCCGCTGGCCGGCCGTCAGCCGCTGGCCGGCCGTCAGCCGCTGGCCGGCCGCGATGATGATCCGCCCACCCCAGCCGAGGAACTGCCATGACTCTGCTAGATCAGCACATTCCCGTCGTCACCTGGACCGAACCCGAAGGCATCGTCGCCCGCGGCACGCTCGTCGTCATTCCGGGCCGGGGTGAGCAGGGTGCGCACTACGAGCGGTTCGGCCGCCGCGTCGCCGCCGACGGATATCGCGTGCACGCGGTGACCGACCCCACGGTGGACGCCGCGCTCACCGCGGACCAGGT
>PLDT01000091.1:0-5526 GCA_003136255.1 Actinomycetota bacterium | reverse complement strand
GCTGCCCGCCGGGCGGCGGCTGCGGGGCCGGTCCGGGGCGCCGGATGACCCATACGGCGGCCGGCGCGGGGGACTGGCCTCGGCTGGCGAGCGCGTCGCGGGCGGCGGCGCGGATGGCCTGGTGGCATGATCCGGACCGGCCGCTGTGCCGGCGCGCGTCGGCCGGGAAGGCGTCGGCCTGGTGCCAGTCCTGGCAGCGGTAGCACCACAGCAGTCCTTGCCGGAGCCGGGCCCGGTACTCCCCGACGCCGACCCCGGCGCGGGCCGCCTCGATCTTGAGCGTGTGCTCGCTGGTCACTATGGCCGCCGGCCGGCGGGTCATCAGGTCCCCGTCCCTCTCGCTGGTGATCATCGGCATCCTCACGTCCATCGGGTTCCTCGGCGGTCCGGTCGGTTGCATAAAAAATTGTTCTGCAACTTGCAAGAATTCCGCTCCTGGCCCGGATGTGTCAATGCGCCGAGCTAGCTATCCACGCTCGTAGTGATCGGCCGGCGCTGGACGGATCGGCTGCCGCGGCGAGGTTTCGCTCCGTGAGCTATGGGTGAAACCGCCACCGGCCTTCGGAGAGGATGTCCGTCTGGTCGCCGTTGACGCGGATGGCTGTCTCATCGTCGATGAAATAGACCGGGAAGTTCGCCCGCGCGGCGATCCGATCGGCCCAGGCGTCGTCGCGCTCCGGGAAATCCGGCGAGTACAGGTGCGGCTTGAGATACCAGTCGAAGAGGCCAAGCGGAGGGTCAAGTGTGGTCGCGCCGAGGACGTGCAGGTCAGCGGCGTCCCCGATGATGCTGGCGGAACGTTCGTGGAGATTACGGCTGAAGATCATCGATCCGGCGCTCACGCCCACGTAGACACGATCCTCCAGCGCCTTCAGCAGACCGTCGGCCAGGCCATTACCGGTTATGCTGCGCGCGAGGTGATAGTGGCTGCCGCCCTCCACATAGATGACGTCAGCGTGCAACAGGCGGCCGAGCACCATCTGCCGGGGCAGGCCGTTCAGCTCCAGGATGTCCAACTCGCGCCAGCCCAGGCCATGCAGCTGGTTCAAGTCGGCAACGAACCACCCGTGGTCGCCGGGCGCGGCGACGGACGCGGTCGGCACGTACACGACGTTCGCCGACGCGAACGGCTTACCCAGCAGGTCCAGCAGGGCCTGCCGCAGGGTCTGGTTGCGCAGGCCAGCCGACGTCAGCAGAAGCTTCACCAGGCGAGCTAATCACCAAGGACAGGCTCGGGCAATGTGGCCTGCGCGCAGATGACCGCAGCTGCGTGGACCATCGCCGTCTCCGGGTCACTGACCGCGTCGGCGAGACGAGGGCGCAAGCAGGCCGATCGCGGGCCCGCTCGACGGCCTGGCTGCGGCTGCGCACGCCGAGCTTCTGGTACAGGTGCCGCTGATGTGTCTTGGTCGTGTTTACCGATACGTAGGGCCTCCAGCGTCCCGTGCTTCCCATCCGCATCATCCCTGGCCGGGGGAGTCCCGTCGGGGCCGGGGGAGGAACAGCGTGGCTGCAGCAGCGTGGTGGGAAGATCCATCAGGGTGCCGCATCCATGACGTTGGGAGACGGTCCCGGCGCGGGGCGCTTCGGGCGCTTGGGGCGTGAGGAGCGGAGGGGGCGGGCGGGAGCGGGCGGAAGTCAGCCTGGCTCGTGCCGCGACAGTTGCCCTAGTTGCACCGGACTGGTGTTGCCGCCGCTGCAGATGATCGCCACCTTGCGGAGGGCGTCCTGCACCGCTAAGGCGTTATCAGCTGCTCGTCGGCGAGCGGGCAGAGTTGGTTGTCCTGGCGCGTGACGCTGAGGCGCTTACGCTCATGCGTGAACGGGCGAGGCCGTCACACGCGCGTGGCGAAGACCGTCCGCACATGCGGTCGGGAGCCGGCGTTCCAGAACCCGGCTTTGACATGGAGCACGAGGTCCCCGCTGCGGAAACCACCGGATGCCCTCAGCCGCTGATCGTCTTAGCGGCCTCGGCTGCTGCGGCCAGGGCGGCCAGGTGGTCATCGACGGTCTTCAGGTCGGCACCCATGGTGTTGACCGACAGGTGCGTGGCGTCCGCGTCCTGCCATTGCCGCATCGCCGCCGCCAGCTCGTCCCCGTCCTGCTGCCAGCTCACGCGCCCTTCCATGCCGAGGCTGGCCGGGTCGCGGCCGGCCTGCGCGGCCGCCTCCGCCACGATCCGGCGGGCCTCATCGAGCTGCGGGCCCGGGGCCGCCATGGGAAACCAGCCGTCGGCAAGCCGCCCGATGCGGCGGTAGGCGGGCGCCGACCGAGCGCCGATCCACACCGGGATCGGCCGCTGCACCGGCATCGGCGCCAGGCCCGCCCCGGTGATCTGGTCGAAGGGCCCGCTGAACGTCACGGTCTGCTCGGTCCACAGCCGCCGCAACAGCGTGATCTGCTCCTCCAGGCGCCTGCCGCGCGTGCTGAAGTCCTGGCCGAGGGCCTCGTACTCGACGCGGTTCCAGCCGATGCCCACGCCCAGCCGGAACTTCCCGCCGGTGAGCAGGTCCACCTCGGCCGCCTGCTTAGCGACCAGCACGGTCTGCCGCTGCGGCAGGATAATGATCCCGGTGACCAGCTCCATGGAGGTCACCGCGGCCAGGTAGCCGTACAGGACCATCGGCTCGTGAAACGTGGTGCGCACGTCGTAGGGGCCGTCCCAGCCCTTGTGCACTGCGGGGTCCGCGCCCACCACGTGGTCGTAGGCCAGCACATGGGTAAACCCGAGTTCCTCGGCCCGCTGGGCCCAGGCTCGCACCGCGCCCGCGTCGCCGCCTAGTTCGGTCTGCGGGAAGACCACACCGATCCGCATGCCACCTCCCGATCGTAAAGAGTATCCAAGCAGGCGGAGCTAGCCGAGGACACCGTGCGGCGCTGCTGAATTCAGGCCTGAGCGCCGGACGGCGCGCCCCGGGGGAGGACGATGGCGGCATGGAGCGCTTTACCAACGCGGCGTTCAGCTTTGAGGTCACCGACACCGCCGCGGCGGGCGGGGACGGGCCCGAAGGCGTTGCCATCCTATTGCACGGCTTTCCGCAGGACCGTCACTGCTGGGACCGGGCGACGTCCGCGCTCGCCGGGGGCGGCTACCGGGTCCTGGCGCCCGACCTGCGCGGCTACTCCCCAGGGGCCCGGCCGCTTGCCCGATCCGCGTACCGGAACTCCCAGCTGGCGGCGGACGTGCTCGCCTTGGCCGACGCGGCCGGAGCGGAACGGTTCCACCTGGCCGGGCACGACTGGGGCGCTGCCCTGGCCTGGTACGTGGCTGGGCGCCACCCGGGACGGGTGACCTCGCTGGCCGCGTTGTCGGTGCCGCACCCGCAGGCGTTCGCCCGGGCCCTGATTACCGGCGGCCAGGCGGCGCGCTCATGGTACATGGCCGCCTGCCAGCTGCCCTGGCTGCCCGAGCGCGTGCTCGGCCGCCGTGGCGGCCAGGCCTTTCGCGACACCCTGGTGCGCACCGGGCTCGATCCGGCCAGCGCGGACCGCTACGCCGCCCGGGCCCGGGATCCGGCGGTGCTGCGCGGTCCGCTCAACTGGTACCGGGCCATGCCGTTCAGCCTGCGCGAGCCGGCCGGGCCGATCCGGGTGCCGACGATATTCGTCTGGGGTAACCGCGATCGGCTCGTGTCGCGGGCCGCGGCCGAGCTGTGCGGGCACTACGTCACCGGGCCCTATCGCTTCACTGAACTCGACGGCGCCTCGCACTGGCTGCCCGAACAGGCCGCCGATCAGGTGGCGGCGCTGCTCGCGGAGCACTTCGCGGCGACGCCCTGACCGCTGGGCAGGCCGGGCGCTACCGGTTATGGTGAAGGCATGTGCTGTTGCGCTGCCATGACGACCCGCGCCGCCGCTTAGCGGCGGTACCGAGGCCGCGGCCTCAACGCCTGCCCCCTGCCGGGGTCAGTGCCAGGACGTACCGCCGGATCAGTGTCCNNCCGCAGCGATCCGATCCGCCTTCCCCGTACGAAGGCTCCATCACGGCGCAGGACCCGTGCGCCGCCACGATGTTCCTGATGGCCGGGCTCCCCGGAGCCGGGAAAACCACCCGGGCCAAACAGCTCGCCGCGGTGCACCGGGCGCTGCGGCTGACCCCGGATCACTGGATGGTCCCGCTGTTCGGCGAGCCGCTGGCCGACGGCCAGCGCTTCGTACTGGAGGGGCGGCTCATCTCGGTGGCCCTGCAGGCGCTGCGGCTGGGGACCAGCGTCGTGCTCGACTTCGGGCTCTGGGGCCGTGATGAACGGTCGGCACTGCGCTGGCTGGCACGATCAGCCGGGGCCGCCTGCCAGGTGATCTACCTGCCCGTAGACAAGGACGTCCAGCTCGCCCGGATCGCGCACCGCCAGGCCACGGCACCCCATCAGACGTTCCCGATGACCGAGGCCGACGTCGACCAGTGGCGGGACCAGTTCCAGGTCCCTGACGCCGCCGAACTCGGCGGCGGTGACATCCCCGGCCCGCCAGCGGGATGGCCGGGCTGGGCGGAGTGGGCAGCAGACCACTGGCCCTCATCCACCGACAGCTAAGGCGTTGGCGGTTCGCTTGAACAAGATGGTGGCGAGGGTGAAGGCGACGACGATGATGCCGCCGAACTCGGTCAGCGTGAGCCAGAGGTGGCTACCGGGCGGCTGGTTCAGGAGCAGTGCCCGCAGGGTGTCGACGGCCTGGGTGACAGGCTGGTTGGCGGTGACGACACGCAGCCAGGGCGGCATCGTGCCAGCCGGGACGAGGGCGCTGCTGAAGAAGATCGGGATGATGATGATCGCCGCGAGTTGCTGGGCGACTTCCACGCTCTTGCCGAGCAGCCCGATCAGCGCCGCGAGCAGGGACAGGGCGAGCGTGACGAGCAGGAAAACGGGAACGGCCATGGCCCATCCGCCAATCCCCGCGGCCGGGCGGAAGCCGACGGCGTAGCCGGCCGCGATCGCCACGGCGAGGCCGACCAGGCCGCGGGCGAGGTCGGCGATGACGTGGCCGGTGATGACAGCGGACTTGGCCATGGGCAGGGTGCGGAACCGGTCGATGACGCCTTCCAGCATGTCGGCCGCGACGCTGATCGTCGTGGTGACCGCGGCGAAGGCCGCTGCCACGACGAGGATCCCGGGCATGACGAAGTTGATATAGCTGCCGTGCGTGCCGGTGTTGATGGCGCCGCCGAACAGGAAGTCGGCGAGCACCACGATCAGGACGGGCTGCAGTGTNNGACCGGCAGCGGGTCCCGGCAGGCACGGCGGTCATGCCGCGTCCCCGGCCGCTCCGGGCGGCCGCGCATGACCCGTGAGCTGGAAGTACACGTCGTCAAGGTCTGGCTCGCGGAGCGAGAACCGCTCGATGCCGGCGCCCGCCGCCGCGGCCGCCCCGGTAATGACGTTCAGCTCCCGGATTCCCTCCAGGCCGCTGCCCTGGACGGCTACGCGCACGGCGCGGCGCGCTTGGTCGGTCACGACGGCCAGGGTGCCGAGCGCCGCGGTCAGGCGGATGACGTCGGCGTCGGTGGCCGCGATCAGGTCGAACTGTGCC
>PLDT01000093.1:233-7399 GCA_003136255.1 Actinomycetota bacterium | reverse complement strand
CCGCGGACGGTCTGGGACTTCCCGGCGCCGGTCGCGCCGCAGACGAACACGTGCCGGTTCAACGACGCGCGGGGCACCGCCAGGTCACCGGCCGGCACCCGGTTCCAGTCCAGCACGGTTCCTAGCGGCACCGGCGGCCCGCTCGAGTCGCCGGGGATGGCCGTGGTCTCCGGGGTGACGTCGAAGTCGGGCCGCAGCACGAACCGGATGCCGGGCAGCTCACGCGCCGGGGGCCGGGCTAGCGCGGCCAACAGCTTGGAGGAGGCGTAGAACGGCGCGGCCGGGCCCGCGATATCTGGATCGTCGCTGGCCCGGGGGAGCGGCACCGCTGGAGATAGCTCGGCATGAGCGCGCCGTGCACCGTCTAGGGTCTCCGCCAGCCCGGCGCACCCGGGAACCGGGGCCAAAGCATAAGGTAGGCCGTCCAGATCGGTCGACGCGCACAGCAAGCCGGCAATCTGAGCCGCGGCAGTCGGTTCCGGGCCGCCGGCCACGACGCGGACCTTCCACAGGCCGGTCGCCGCCGCCTGGCGCAGCTCGGTGTGCCGGGCCGACAGCCGCTGCGCGGCCAGTTGCGCAGGCGGGCTGTCAGAACGCTGCGCGCTGAGCTGGGCCAGGGATACCTCAGAGGCCAGATCGTGGAGCTGGCCTGCCGAGACCGGTTCTGCGAGCACGAGCCAGGCAAACGGCCCGGTCCAGGCCGACAGTAGTCCGTCCTCAAGCGATGGCCGGGCATCCCGGCTGGCCGGCCCCTGGTCCACCCGGCCGGCCAGCAGCGCGTCGGTGATCCCGGCCAGCTGCATCCAGCAGGGCATCCGGGCTAGCAGGTCGGCAGCCTGACCGGGCGCGAGCGGCCGTGCCCGGGCGCCGGCCGGGAAGGTCAGCACCACCTGCCCGCCGTCGGCCGCGCCCGCCAGCTCCGACCCGCCCGCACCCGCCAAGGCAAGCCCGGCCGCGCCCACCAAGGCGGGCCCGGCGGCGAGTACTCGCACCGGACCGCCCGGTTGCTCGCGCATCCAGCCGAACGCCACCGGGGCACCGTAGTGAAACGCCGATACCAGCCCCTGCAGGCGCTGCGTCGCGCCCAGGTCGGTGCGGTCCGGGTCCGGGACGGAGTTCTGCCGAGCGTGCGGACGGCGCGGTAGCTCAGTGATCTGCCAGGCCTGCAGACCGCGCAGCACCTGGATGGCCTCCAGGCCGGGCAGCACCTGCCATGCTCTGTCGTTCATCACCACGCACCCGCTTACACATACGACCGCTGCTCTTATGATAATGGCTCTCCGGAGTCATTCCATCGCTTTTCGTGACGATACGGTCCAGGCCGTCACCGAGAGGCGAGCACGACCGGCCAAGGAGCGCTAGCCCACTGGCTACCAGGCGATTCCCCAGGCGTTCAGCCACCGCGGCCGGACTCGGGTGGCCTTTCCGGTCACGGGATCGACGAGGTACGCGGCAACCGACGGATCCCAGACGAGCACTTGGCTCCCGGCGCGTGAGAGGGACAGACCGTCGGGCATGATCCGGCTGAACAGCCTGCCTTGCAGGCCGCCGCGTCCCACCCGGTACCCGGCCAGGTGGAAGGTATCTTGGCCGGTCAGCCACGAAACGTAGAGCGTGGCGCTGTCCGCGCCGAACGTGAAGAAGGTCGCGCGGCCGTCGGTGGGGTAGGTGTACACCATCTTGCTGGCCGCGGTCGCGTTGCCGGGCGCCGAGCTGGTATCAAGCATGCGCACCCAGTCATGGCCGTAGCCGATCGGGCCCTCGACGTATCCCAGCACGCTTCCGTCAGCCGACAGGGACAGGCTGTTGACGGTGAGTGGATATATCTCCTGCCACGTCTTCACCCGGCCACTGCGGATGATCCCGATTTCCTGGTTCGGGCCCCGGCATTGGTCGGCGGCGAAGGCGACTGTGCGGCCGTCCGCGCTGGCGGCCAGCGACACGATCTCTGCCGGGACGACCGGATCGGTGAACGGCCGCAGCGAGGCCGCCGCTCCGCTGGCCGACAGCGTCAGCATGTACAAGTAGGTGGGGTTGCACAGCCCGCCGCGCAGTAGGCCGGCCGCCAGCACGAACGTGGTAGGGCTCCCGGTGGCCTCTGCGTCGACCCAAACGGTGTCCTTCCTGGGTTCTAGCACCTTGGCCGTGGTCCGCCCGGTCGCCGCCGATACCACATCCAGCGGCACCCGGGAATCCGGCTGGTTCAGCACGACCACGAACGGCGGAGCCGACACGGGAGCCGCCGGAGCTGCGGAAGCGGCCGGAGCCGCGGAAGTAGCCGACCCGCCGGGGGATCTCACCAGCTTCGGCACGGCCACGGCGACCCCGATCGCGACGACGACCGCGGCGGCCGCCGCCAGCGGCGCGACCATGCCGAACCACCTCCGGCGTGGCCGGACCGTAGACCCGAGCGGGGGCCGGCCCGTGAACCCGAGAGTGGACCGGGCCCGCCTTTCGTACAAGCCGGGCAGGTCCTCTTCGCGGACCGTGTCGGTCACCGCGCGATATGCGCCGCGGAGCCCGTCTTCCAGGCCGGTCACGATTCCTCCCGGAGCCGGCGGGCCAGTGCGGTGAGCGCGCGGGAGGCGGTGGACGCCACGGCCCCGCGACTGATGCTGAGAATCGAGGCGACTTCCTGCTCGCTGAGATCTAGGAAGTACTTCAGCGCGAGCACCTCGCGCTGACGGCGCGGCAGGGCGTCGACGGCGGCAAGCAGGGTCCGCCGGTCTTCGCCGGCCAGCACCGAGGCCTCGGCGGACTCGACCAGCGCGAGCGGCTCGGAACCCAGCCGCCGCGCGACCAGGTGCCGACGGTAGCGCGACCTGGTGCCGTTCACCACCGCGGTGCGCAGGTAGGCCAAGACGCGGTCCCGGTCCCTGAGGTCGTCCCAGCGCCGGTGCAGCCCAAGGAACGCGTCCTGCACCACGTCCTCAGCTGTGGCCCGATCGCCGGTAAGCAGCAGCGCGAACCGAACCAGCCCCAGCGCGTGCTCCCGGTACAGGTCCTCCAGCCCAGGCTCGGCGGTAGCCCTCATGTTCCTATGACGCGTGAGCCCGCGAAATGCTGCGCCCGCTGGGCGGGAACTCACACGGGAACTCACACGGGAACTACCACGGGAACGGGAACTACCAGAGGTCGCCGCCGGTGAGCACGTATACGAACGGCACCAGCGGGATCAGGCCGAACAGCCCCCAGGCCAGCTTCTGCCCGCCGGACAGGTCACTGCGCCCCGCGAGGTCGATCCACATCAGGATCACCGCCAGCGGGTGGAGAATGCAGACGAGGAGTTCTAGTAGCTTCTTCATGTCCGGGCTACCTACCCCGTCACCGGCCCGCCAGTCCCGGTCAGGTGGCGCATGTTCCGCAGGGCCACGGCCATCAGGGTGTTCGTCGGGTTGTGCGCGCCGGACGTGACGAACACCGAGCCGTCGGCCACGTAGACGTTGTCCAGGCCATGCACGCGGCCATAAGCGTCGGTGACGCTCGACGACGGGTCAGGCCCCATCATCATGCCGCCCATGATGTGGTTGCCGGTCGGCAGGCCGCCGCTGTTTTCGGTGGCCGGCACGGCCAAGGCCACGCCGGCGCCCGCACGCAGCATCATCTGCTTCAGCCGCGGGATCCAGAAGTCCTGGGCCACCTGCTCGTGCGGGCCGGCACTCCAGGTGATCCGCGCCACCGGCAGCCCGAACACGTCCCTGACCGTGGGGTCGAGGGTCACCGTGTGGTCCAGGTAGGGCAGGTCGTGGCCGATGAACGAGCAGCCCGCCAGCCGGTCGCGCAGCAGCGAGGCCCGCATGAGCTGCTTGAACTCCGTGCCGAACGGCCTGGCCGAGCCGAGCAGGCTGAGCAGGGTCTGGTAGGACTGCGCCTCGCTGATCGGGTCCTGGCTGCCGCCGAGCTCCATCAGGCCGCCGCGCAGGTAGGGCAGCCCATGCGCGCGGGCGAAGGCCCGGGCCCCCGGGAAGTCCGGGTCGACGGCGTCCTCCACGCACTGCGTCACCGAACGTCCCCGGTAGGCGTGCATCCGCTCATCGAGGAAGATCGCCGTCCCGTCGATGAACGCGTGGAACATCAGCCGCCGCCCCAGCTTCCCGCTCACATCGGGGAACGACGACAACAACGCGAGCCGGACCGTCTCGATGGCCGACGCCGCCATCACCACCACGTCCGCGTCCTCGGTCCCCGTGACCGGTCCCGAAGCTGTCATCCGCACCCACCGCACCCCGGTAGCCCGCGAAGCAGCGCCAGAGCCGGACAAGACGACGGACGTGACCATCGTCGACGGGACCAGCGTCACCCGCCCGGTGCGCAGCGCTTGGCGCAGCGGGACCAGTGCCGACGGCCGGGCCACCACCGGGCAGCCGAAGCTGCTGCAGAATCCGCAGTTGTTGCAGGCGTGCTGGCCGTTGTAGCCGCTTACCGAGTTGGCCGCCATCGGGAACGGGAACGGGTGCAGGCCGACGGCGGTGGCGCCCGCCGCCACCGCGAGCGACGCGCGCATCTGCGGGCCCGGCGGCATCGGGTACTGCGCGGCCCGGGGGGCGTGCTTGCGCACGATGTCGGGAAACGCCGTGACGTCGCCCTGCACGCCGATGAGCTGCTCCACCTGCTCGTAGTAGGGCGCGATGTCGGAGTACCCGAACGGCCAGTCGGCCACGTCGGCGCCCGGCACCGGACCCAGCGCGGACAGCTGCTGGAAGTCGAGGTCCCAGAACCTGGGCACCTTGGCGTCCCAGTGCACGGTCCCGCCCCCGACCACCTGGGGCAGCTCGTCGACGCTCCCGGTGTACTGGACGGCCGAGACCCCGACCGGCCGCCAGGTGCGCGGGAACACCTCCGGGTCCGGACCGGGGAAGTTACGCACGATCATGGCCAGGCTGTCGTTGGCGAAAACCGTGCCGATCGGCCCCTCACCGCCGAGGTTGGAGAAGTGGTTGGGGCCCTTCTCGAACACCACCACCTGCCACCCGGCCTGCGCGAGCACCATCGCGGCGATCGAGCCGCCCGCGCCGCTGCCGATCACCACGGCCTTGCTCATTACAGCGCTCATTACAGGGCGCCGAGGAGCTTGAGCACGTCGGCCACGATGCCGGTGTTGTCGACCGGATCGGGCCCGTCCGACCGCGAGACCTCATCGGGGGTGTAGCCGCGCGGCTGGATGTCGCCGGGGAAGGCGATGTCCTTCCAGCCGGCCAGGCCCTGGTTGCCGCCGTATTCCGGGGCCGCGTACAGACCCTCGATCGTGTGCTCGAACAGCAGCGACGTGAACGAACTCACCGACGACATGGCCAAGATCTTGTCCTGCTTCGCGTGGCCGGCCTTGGTGAAGTCGCCACCGGCCAGCTTGTCCAGGGTGGCGATGCCCGTCCGGTACTGGTCCTGCCAGCCGGCCAGGCGCTTGCGCCAGGCGATCCTGGCCACCGGGTCGAGTGCGTCGAAGCGCGCCATCAGATCGGGACCGGACGTGTGCCGGTTGCTCCACGGNNTCGATATAGCCGGTCACGTCGGCCTCGCGGGCCCCCGGGTGCCCAGCTTCGGCCGGGTCGTCAGCAGGCCCGGGCGCGATCCGCGCGGTCGCGGCCTCGACGACCGCGGCCTGATGGCTGGTGAAGAAGCGCGGGGTCCGCTGGCTGGTCGAGCCAGCAGGCGAGGTACAGCCCCCGGCGCCCAGGACCGCCACCGAGGCGATGGTGACCGGGATGGCACCGATGACGGTGCGGCGCCGCACGCCGCCAGACGACGAGCCGCCACCAGTGATAGATGACACGCGGCAAGTCTAGGCATGCCAGAGGTGCAGCAGGAAGACAATCCAGGCACGCCAGAGGTTCAGCGGAAAGAGTTACGGTAACCGAGCACCCGGCGTTCCCGGCGTAGCGCGCCGGACACGATCCGGTTCCGCCACGGCGTGCTGACCGCGGCCCGGTAGCCCGGTTCCTCGAGCACCGCGGGACCGGTCAGCTCGTGCAGGGAGAGGAAATCGGGGCCCAGTGGCTCGGAGCCGCCAATCAGTCTCCACCTGCGGATCCGCCGCCAGCCGGGGACTTCGAGCAGCATCGGGATGTGCTCCTGNNCACGATCCTCGCTGAGCTGCTCGTAGATCCGCCGGTCGACCGTGGCCAGGTGCGACATGATGAACTTCTCCCGCTCGCTGCCGCCCGCGAGCAGCGCCTGGTACTCCGGGCTTTCCAGCACCTGCGGGCTCTCCAGGTCGTACAGTGCCACCCACCGCGGCGTGGCCTCGTCCAGCGCCTGGTACCGGTGCGCGCCGACCAACCCCGGCACCCGAAGCCGGGCGGGCCCGTGCTCGTGGTCGTACCAGTCGTGGTACTCCGCTTCGCTCACGGGCCCGACCCCGGGGTCGGTGTAGACAAACAGCAGTCCTGCGGCCATGACCAACAAGGCTAGACGGTGCCGGAAACCGGCTCAGGCGAGTCGGTGGGCGCCGCCAGCGGGTCGATCCCGGCCAGGTCCTCCCGCTTGACGCGGATCGCGAGCACCGTGATGAGCAGCCCGATGACCGCGATCCCGGCCGAGACCACGTACCCCTTGGAGAACCCGACCGAGTACGCGTGGTCGGTGATCGCCCTGGCCGCCGCGGCCTGCTGGGCGGCCGACAGGTGCCCGGCCGCGTGCTTGGCCGCCGCGGCCGCCGCCGCGACCTGCGAGTGGACGCTGGTCGCCACCGCGCTCCACGCCACTGTGCCGAGGATCGCCAGCCCGATCGACCCGCCGACCTGCTGGCCCACGTTCAGCAGCGACGACGCCACGCCCGCGTCGGCGTCGGCCACCTTGATCAGCGAGACCAGCGACAGCGGCACGAAGATCAGCCCCATCCCGAGCGCGGTGACCAGCATCGGCCCGAGCAGCCCGGAGACGTAGTGGCTGTTCTCGTTGATCCGGGACAGCCAGAACAACCCGCCGGTGGCCACGACGCTGCCGGCCAGCATCAGCGGCCGGGCGCCGATCCGCGTGACCAGCTGCGAGGCCACCGCGGACGCCAGTATGACCATGCCGATCAGCGGCAGGTAGGCGATGCCGGTCTTCAGCGGGCTGTACCCCCACACGTTCTGCACGAACAGGGTCAGGAAGAAGAACATGCCGAACAGCGCGGTCCCCACGCACAGGCTGATCAGGTAGGCCCCGGTCCGGTCCCGGCTGCGCAG
>PLDT01000093.1:0-131 GCA_003136255.1 Actinomycetota bacterium | reverse complement strand
AGGCCGATCGGCACGTTGACGAATAGCACCCAGCGCCAGCTGGCGTATTCGACCAGCAGGCCGCCCGCCATCAGGCCGATGCCTCCGCCGGCGATGCTCATCGCCGCATACACGCCCATCGCGCGGTTGCG
>PLDT01000102.1:0-13189 GCA_003136255.1 Actinomycetota bacterium | reverse complement strand
TTGCCGAACATCTGGATCAGGCGGCGGTAGGCGTCCCAGGCGAACCGCTCGTTGCCGGCCTGCTTGGCCAGGCCCTGTACCGACTCGTCGGACAGGCCGATGTTCAGGACGGTATCCATCATGCCCGGCATGGAGAACTTCGCCCCGGACCTGACGCTAACCAGCAGCGGGTCGGCCGGATCGCCGAGCTTGCGGTCTATCGCTGTTTCTAGTTTGTCCAGATGGGCCGCGATTTCCTCGTCGAGGCCTTCCGGCGTCGTGCCCTGTTCCAGATAGTAGCGGCACGCCTCGGTGGTAATGATGAATCCGGGGGGCACCGGCAGGCCGATGTTGGTCATCTCGGCCAGGTTGGCGCCCTTGCCGCCCAGCAGATCCTTTAGGTCCTTGTTGCCCTCGGTGAAGTCATAAACGAGCTTCGGCACTTCGTACTCCTCGTCCTGCTATTCGTCCTGCTCTTCGCAGCGCGCGACATGTATTCACTCGGGACTCTACCGGTGGAGTGACCGTAAAGACACGGACCTTCGTCCCGGAAGCGCAACCAGGACGCGGCTCCGAAGACGTGATACAGGAGGCGTTCACCCCGCTGGCCGTGACGTTCGACGCCGGCACCTGATGAAATAGCAGGCATGGTTACAACTACGGTCGGGTTGCTGCATCCGGGGGAAATGGGGGCCGCGGTCGGGCGGTGCCTGACCGCGGCCGGGCACCGGGTGCTGTGGGCGCCGGAGGGGCGCAGTCCGGCCACCGCGGCCCGGGCCGCGGCGGCGGGGCTGACCGCGGCCTCCGGGGGGCTGGCTGGTCTGGTCCGGCAGGCCGACGTCATCATCTCAGTCTGCCCGCCGCACGCCGCAGCCGGCCTGGCCCGGCAGGTGGCGGGGTTCGGCGGGGTGTACACCGACGCCAACGCGGTCTCGCCGGCCACCGCGCGCGAGATCGCCCGGATCGTCGAGGCCGGCGGAGCCAGCTACGTGGACGGCGGAATCATCGGAACGCCCCCGGTGGCGCCCGGCTTCATCCGGCTCTACCTGTCCGGGGCGCGGGCCGGTGAGGTCCAGCGACTGTTCGCGGGCGGCCCGGTCGACGCGCGGATGATCGGCAGGGACGCGGGGACGGCGTCCGCGGTGAAGATGGCCTACGCGTCGTGGACCAAGGGCAGCGCGGCCCTGCTGCTGGCGGCGCGGGCGCTGGCCCGCGCCGAAGGGGTGGAGGAGACGCTGCTGACCGAGTGGGATGTTTCCCAGCCGGGCCTGGCCGAACGGTCGGCCCGGGCCGCCGGGTCCGCGGCAGCCAAGGGCTGGCGGTGGGTGGCGGAGATGGAAGAGATCGCCGCGAGCATGGCCGCAGCGGGGCTGCCCGACGGCTTCCATCGGGCCGCGGCCGAGATCTACCGCCGCGCCCAGGACGCCCCGGCCCCGGACGCCATCCTCACCGCGCTGCTCTCGCCGCCCTGACTCCCCGCCCTGCCCCCCGCCCTGCGCGGGCTCGGGGCGGAACCGATCGGGTCAGCAGGGGCCGAGACGTTCGGTCAGGTAGGACTCGACGTGGTCGAGGCCGACGCGTTCCTGGCGCATGGAGTCGCGGTCCCGGACCGTCACCGCCTCGTCGTTCAGGGTGTCGAAGTCGACGGTGACGCAGTACGGGGTGCCGATCTCGTCCTGACGCCGGTAGCGGCGGCCGATCGCGCTGGCGTCGTCGAAGTCGGTATTCCAGTGCTTGCGCAGCGCCGCGGCCAGGTCGCGGGCCTTGGGCGACAGGTCGGCGTTGCGCGACAGCGGGAGCACCGCGGCCTTGACCGGCGCGAGCCTGCGGTCCAGGCGCAGCACCGTCCGCTTCTCCGGGTTGCCCTTGGCGTCCGGCGCCTCGTCCTCGGCGTACGCGTCGAGCAGGAACACCAGCGCGCCGCGGTCGACGCCGGCCGCGGGCTCGATTACGTACGGGACGAACCGCTCGCCCGACTCCTGGTCCAGGTAGGACAGGTCCTGCCCGGACGCCTCCGCGTGGGTGGTCAGGTCGAAGTCGGTGCGATTGGCGATGCCCTCAAGCTCGCCCCACTCGGTGCCGACGAAGTCAAACTTGTACTCGATGTCGACCGTGCGCTTGGAGTAGTGCGACAGCTTCTCTTTCGGATGCTCGTACGGCCGCAGGTTCTCCGGGCGGATGCCGAGGTCGGTGTACCAGGCCATACGGGTGTCGATCCAGTACTGGTGCCAGTCCTCGTCGGTGCCGGGCTTGACGAAGAACTCCATCTCCATCTGCTCGAACTCGCGGGTCCGGAAGATGAAGTTGCCCGGGGTGATCTCGTTGCGGAACGACTTGCCGATCTGCCCGATGCCGAACGGGATCTTCTTCCGCGAGGTCTGCAGCACGTTCTTGAAGTTGATGAAGATGCCCTGCGCGGTCTCCGGACGCAGGTAGGCGAGCCCGGACTCGTCTTCGACCGGGCCCAGGTGCGTGCGCAGCAACCCGTTGAACATGCGCGGCTCGGTGAAGGTGCCGCGGTTGCCGCAGTTCGGGCACGTAATGTCCTCAAGGCCGTTCGTCGGAGGGTGGTGGTGCTTCTCCTCGTAGGCCTCGATGAGCTGGTCCGCCCGGTACCGCTTGTGGCAGAACGTGCACTCGGTGAGCGGGTCGACGAACTCGGTGACGTGCCCGCTCGCCTCCCACACCTCGCGGGCCAGGATCACCGAGGAGTCCAGGCCGACGATATCGTCGCGCTCGGTTACCATCGTCCGCCACCACTGGCGCTTGATGTTGTTCTTCAGCTCGACGCCGAGCGGGCCGTAGTCCCAGGAGGCTCGCAGGCCTCCGTAGATCTCGCTGGACGGGTAGACGAATCCCCGTCGTTTGCTGAGGCTGACAATGGCGTCGAGACGGTCACTGCGCAAGGCCATCTGTGGTCTCCATCCGGCTGGCGGTCGGTGGGCGCGACGGGCGCGATCCCCGTGGTGATTCCGGCTCGGCTGCGGACCGCATCCCTAACCGGTGGCCCCCTAGCTTAGGAGCACTGGGCGACCACCGCGAACTGGATTCGCCCGGTGCGGATGGGTGACTGCTGGTCACCCCTGCGCCACCGGGCCGTCCACCAGGTCGGAGTCGACGTTCAGCGAGATGCCGCCGACGGTCACCACTTGCGGGCCGGCGTACTGCTTGGACCGGGCCGAGGCCGGCCATACCGCGGGGGTCAGGTAGGGCGACCCGGTCAGGTTGACCGCGTTGTCCCATAGCGCAAACCAGATCGCCTGCGGCTCGGCCAGCTGGTGCCCGTCGATACTGCTCGTGGTCTGCAGGTCGACCATGCCCGAAGCCGCGCTGGAGTACACGCCGGATACGTAGCCGCTGACCTGGAGCTGGCGGTCCCAGGCGTCCAGGAAGGTGAGCACCGCGGTCACGCAACTGGCGTTGGTCTCGTCGTAGGCCTCCATGTCGTAGTAGATCGGCGACCCCGGGCCCAGCCCGAACGAGGCCGCGTCCGTGACCGCCTGGCTGGCGGCCTGCTGTCCCTCCGCGCCGGCCTGGCTCGAGTTGATCTCGTCGCTGAAGCTGTTGCAGGGGGCCTGCGGCCCGACGAAGGTCGGCATGAGGGACCAGCCCATACCCTCAGCGGCCTGGACCCAGCTCTTGGACAGGTTGCCGTAGTCACAGCCCATCTCCTGGCCGCCGATGTAGATCGCGGCGACGGCGTACTTGGCCCGCCACGCCTGCATGGTCGGCAGCGACGGGGCGGTGCAGGTGTCAAAGCCTGCGAGGGCGCCGGCGGGTGCGGGCACCGGCGCCGGGGACGAGGGGGCGGGCGACGAGGGGGCCGGACTCGGACTAGCCGACGGCGACGGCGACGGCGTGGGCGTGCCGGTCGGCGTGGGCGTGCCGGTTGGCGTGGGCGTGCCGGTCGGCGTGGGCGCGGGCCAGTACGGCGGAATCCATAGTGAGCTGCTCGGCGACGGTGAGCTGCTCGGCGACGGTGAAGCCTGCGGCACGGCGGAGGCGGTCACCTCGCTGGGCCGTGGCCCTTCCTGGCCCTGGGTCATCAGGTGCAGGCTGGCCAGCACCTGCATGATCAGGTCCGGGTCGGTCCCGTATGTGCCGGTGATGGCCGGGGCGCTGTCGGGCATGGCGACGGCGAGCTCGCGTAGCTGCGTGTCCTGCAAGATCGTGCCCGGTGCGGCGGGCGTGTCCGTACTCCCTCGCTTGGCTCCCACTGCGGCGGGCATGTCCGTGCTCACTCGCTTGGCTCCCACCGCGGCCCGCAGGCCGGTCCGGATCGGAGTCGACGATGGCCCCAGCGCGACCGGGCCGCCGATGCTCACCGTGTCGGCCCGGCCGACCAGGTGCGCCGGGCAGTTCTGGTTGGGACCGGGGGTGCCCAGATAAACGGCGTTTACGTCGTAGCGGACGCATTGATCGGGATCCTTGCTGAGCGAGTACACCGGCCAGGTGGCCGGGACCCGGATCGCATAGCCGCGATACTCGACGGTTTTCATGGCCGGGGCCGCGGCCCGGGCGGTCTTAGCGACGGTTCCACTGGGGACGGACTGGATGGCCGCGGCAAGGTGCTCGCCGGAGATGGCGTGCTGATGCCCGGCTCCCCATCCAATTCCGCCCAACGCGCACCCGACCATGACTGCCACTACCGCGCGACGCATTATCCCCCCGAATAAACCCCGTGACCAATGATTGGCAAGGACCCCACGGACACATCAAGGATCGATTCGCCCCACGAGTTCGATCCCTGCGCTCCGGCAGGCTGTAACGTTCCCCGTATTCGGAGAGTTACACACAGTGAATTTCTTCGGCGGCAACGATGGCGGCCCGCGGCACGGGAGGCGAGCCGGATTCCCGGCCAGGAATTCGGCGGAAGCGAAACTGTTTTCGGCTGAGAATTAGCGATGCGGCCGGGGAATGCCGAGTGAGGAGTTTGATAAAGAATGAGTGACCGTTTGATATGGCCGCCGTTCCCGATGGTCGGGCAGCTTTCGCACGCCCGTTCGAGGGATGCCCTCCGGATTTATTCTCCGGGATCCGGCGGGACGGGAACGGGGTTGGCCTGGGCGCCGCCGTACCGGCGGTCGCGGCTGGCGTAAATCTCGCACGCGTGCCACAGATGGCGCCGGTCGAAGTCGGGCCAGAGGGTATCGAGGAAGACCAGTTCGGCGTAGGCCGACTGCCACAGCAAGAAGTTGGACAGGCGCTGCTCGCCGGAGGACCTGACGAAAAGATCGACGTCCGGTATCTCTGGCTCGTACAGATAGCGGGCGAACACCTTTTCGTTGAGCTTATCCAGGCGGAGTTTTCCGGCCGCGACATCGGCCGCCATCGCGGCCGCGGCGTCCACGATCTCCGCCCGGCCGCCGTAGTTGACGCAGAACTGCAAGGTCAGGACGGTATTCCCGGCGGACAGCTGCTCGGCGTACTCCAGCTCGCTGATCACGCTGCGCCACAGCCGCGGCTGGCGGCCCGCCCAGCGGATGCGGACCCCCATTTCGTTCAGCAGATCACGGCGCCGGTGAATGACGTCGCGGTTAAAGCCCATCAGGAAGCGCACCTCGTCCGGCGAGCGCCGCCAGTTCTCCGTCGAGAACGCGTAGGCGGACAGGTACGGAATGCCGAGCTCGATCGCCCCCATGATCACGTCGAGCAGCGAGGACTCGCCCTCCTTGTGACCCTCGGTCCTGGGCAGCCCGCGCTTTTTCGCCCACCGGCCGTCGCCGTCCATGACCAGGGCCACGTGCCGGGGCACCAGTTCGGCCGGGATGGCGGGGGGCTTGACCCCGCTCGGATGCGGATCGGGCGGGCGGACCCCCGTGGCTCGGGGCGCCCCGACGGCCGGGTACCGCTCCCCCATCAGACGCGCTCCACGTGACGTAGCGAACGGATTGAATGCTCTAGATGCCATTGCAGGTAGGCGGCGACGAGCCCGCTGCACTCTACCTGGTGCCTTCGCTCGCTGCGGTCGGCGCTGTCCCAGTCACCACGCAGCAAGGCGAGCATCAGGGCCACGGTGCTCGCCGCGGGCGCGGCCGCGCCGGGCGGGCGGCAGGACGCGCACACCATACCGCCCGCCGCGACGGCGAAGGCCGACAGCCGGACCTCGCGGCCGGCCGCGCTGGCCTCGGGGCGAGGCCGGCTGCCGGCCGCCGCGCCGCACCGAGCGCACTCCTCCAGGGAGGGGGCGTAGCCCGCCACCGCGAGCGAGCGCAGCAGGAAGGCGTCCAGCACCAGCCGGGGGTCGTGCTCCCTCTCGCTGAGGGATCGCAGCCCGCCGATAAGCAACAGCAACTGGCGCAGGGCAGGCTCCTTCTCCATCGGGGTGAACCGCTCGGCCGTCTCCAGCATGGCCACGCCGGCCGTGTAGCGGGGGTAGTCCGCGGCCAGCGGCTCGCCGTAGGGCCGGATCACCTCGGCCTGGGTGATCACGTCCAGCGAACGCCCGGGGTGCAGCATGAGGTCGACGTGCGTGAACGGCTCGAGCCGGGCGCCGAACCGCGACTTCGTGCGGCGGACACCCTTGGCCACCGCACGGATCCGCCCGGTGGTCCGGCCCAGAACGGTGATGATCCGGTCGGCCTCGCCCAGCTTCTGGGTCCGCAGCACGATCCCGTCGTCTCGGTAAGGCAGCACCTACCTATTCTCCCGCACAACAGGACAGCGGCAGGCTTGACGCGGCCGTAGGCTGCCGTCGGGCGTACGCCGGGACGGGGTCAGGCGCGGCGGGAGCGGTTGACCGCGGACAGGACAGCACGCATGGACGCGCTGGCCGTGTTCGTGTCGACGCCTACGCCCCAGTAGACCTGGCCACCGATCTCGCACTCCACGTAGGCCGCGGCCTGCGCGTCGGTGCCTTGAGTGAGGGCGTGCTCGGTGTAGTCGAGCACCCGGGCCTCGATGCCGAGGGTGGCCAGCGCGTCGCAGAACGCGGAGATCGGGCCGTTGCCGATACCCTCGACCTGCTGCGCCTGCCCTTCGGTGGATATCTCCGCGGTAAGCGCGTGCTTGGACTCGACCACCGAGGAACTCTGGTGGCCCAGCAGGCTGAGCGGCCCTTCGGCCAGGTACTCGGTGGAGAAGATCTCCCACATCTGGGCCGCGGTCACCTCGCCGCCCTCGGTGTCGGTGTGCGCCTGGATGACCCGGGAGAACTCGATCTGCAGGCGGCGCGGCAGGTCCAGCCGGTGCTCGGCCTTCATGAGGTAGGCCACCCCGCCCTTGCCCGACTGCGAGTTGACCCTGATCACGGCCTCGTAGGTACGGCCGACGTCGTGCGGGTCGATGGCCAGGTACGGCACCGCCCACGGGTATTCGCCGAACGGGATACCGGCCTGGGCGGCGTCGGCCTCCAGCGCCTCGAAGCCTTTCTTGATCGCGTCCTGGTGCGAGCCGGAGAACGCGGTGTAGACCAGGTCACCGGCGTAGGGGTGGCGCGGGTGGACCGGAAGCTGGTTGCAGTACTCGACCGTGCGACGGATCTCGTCGATGTCGGAGAAGCTGATCATCGGGTCGATGCCCTGGCTGAACAGGTTCAGCCCGAGGGTGACCAGGCAGACGTTGCCGGTCCGCTCGCCGTTGCCGAACAGGCATCCCTCGATCCGGTCCGCGCCGGCCAGCACGGCCAGTTCCGCGTCGGCGACGGCGGTGCCGCGGTCATTATGGGTGTGGACCGATACGCAGACGGAGTCGCGGTGGGGCAGGTTCCGGCTCATCCACTCGATCTGGTCGGCGTAGACGTTGGGGGTGGACCGCTCGACCGTGCACGGCAGGTTGAGGATGATCTCCCGGTCGGGCTCGGGCTGCCAGACGTCCATGACGCCGGCGCAGACGTCCAGGGCGAAGTCGAGTTCGGTGTCCATGAAGATCTCGGGCGAGTACTCATAGCCGAAGTCGGTGCCGCCAGCGAGCTCCTCGGCGTACTTCATGACGTGGCGGGTGCCCTCGACGGCCAGCGCCTTGCACTCCTCGCGGTCGATGCGGAACACCACCCGGCGGAAGATCGGCGCGGTCGCGTTGTACAGGTGCACGGTGGCCAGGCGCGCCCCGACCAGCGACTGGACCGAGCGCTCGATCAGGTCCTCGCGGGCCTGGGTGAGCACCGAGATCCGGACGTCGTCGGGGACCCGGTCGCCTTCGATCAGCTCGCGCACGAAGTCGAAGTCGGTCTGGCTGGCGGACGGGAAGCCGACCTCGATCTCCTTGTAGCCCATCCGGACCAGCAGGTCGAACATCATGTGCTTGCGGGCCGGGCTCATCGGGTCGATCAGCGCCTGGTTGCCGTCCCGGAGGTCGGTGGACAGCCAGCGCGGTGCCGTGGTGATGGATTTGCCGGGCCAGGTCCGGTCCGGCAGGTCTACCGGCTGGAACGGGGTGTAACGCTGGCAGGGCATGCCGCTGGGTTGCTGCCGGGGGGGTGTTACGCGATGAAATCCGTACTCGGTCTGCATGGTCTGCTTCCTCTGGCGATCGGTATGGGCCTGGTCAATGGCCAGCGCACGCGCCAATACCCCGCGGCGAGGGAGCCGGCCTATCGGCCCCCGCCGCGGCCGCTAAGCAGGAGCAGCTCGCGCAACATTACCGACAACCCTACCAGCCGACCCGGCCCGAGGGACGCCGGGGGCGGTACCGCCCCCGGAGGCGAGCGGGAGAAATACAGTGGCGGCGGCGGGGCGGGGCGGGGTTGGGTATGAGGATGCGCATCGAGCGACTCGACCTGGCGGATACCGACACCATCCGCGCCTGTTTCGAGCTATTCCTGGCCGCCCAGCACGTGGACGAACCGGACGGACCGTGGTTCACCGAACGACCGTTCCGCGGTTGGCTGAGCGTCGGGTGGGGCGGCGACCCGCGGGAAGTGTGGCTGGCCGAGGGGCAGGCGGAGGGCTCGGTCGCGGGCTGGTACCGGCTCGAGCTGCCCAGCCTGGAGAACCTCGACCAGGCCAACCTGGACCTCGTCGTGCATCCGGCGGAGCGCCGGCGCGGAGTCGGCCTGGCCCTGCTCACGCACGCGACGGCTCGCGCGGCCGAGCACGGGCGCTCGATGATCAACGGCGCGGCGCGTTACGGCAGCGACGGCGAGGCCTTCGCCCGTTCGACGGGGGCGGAGCCCGGGCTGGTGGACGTACAGCGCGTGATGGACGTGCGCACGGCGGGAGCGGATCAGCTGGAACGGCTCCGCGAGGCAGCCGGGCCGAAGGCCGCGGGCTACTGGCTGGTGTCCTGGACCGGGCTGGTGCCCGAGGAGTTCATCGAGCAGGCGGCGGCGCTCTACGCCGCGCTCAACGACGCCCCGCACGACCCGCAGACGGCACCCGCGGTGTGGGACGCGCAGCGGGTCCGCGAGCGCGTCAACGACCTGCGACCCGCGTACGGGGTGCAGACCTACGCGGTGGCGGCGCGGCACGAGGCTACCGGGGAGCTGGCGGCCCTCACCGAGATGGCGGTGGATCCGGCCGATCCGGGCTGGGCGCATCAGATGCTGACCGGCGTGACCAGCAAGCACCGCGGGCACCGGCTCGGCCTGCTGGTGAAGATCGCGATGCTGGAGCTGCTGCGGGCCGCGGAGCCGCGGCTGGAGCGGATCGATACCTGGAACGCGGAGTCCAACGGGTACATGATCGCGGTCAACGAGGCGCTCGGTTACACCGTCCAGGGCCGGCCGGCTAGCTGGTGGAAGCTGGACGTGGCGGCAGCCCTGGGCGAGCAGGCGCTGGCGAGCCGGGCCCGGTACTAGCCGCGGCCGGCCGACTGCTCGGTGGTGGCGATCACGCCGATGGTCTGCGCGTGGGTCATGCCCAGGTCCAGGCCGATGGCCAGGGCGGCCTGCCGTTCGCCGTCGGTCAGCGGGCCGTCGGCCATGGCGATCCGGATCACGTCCGCCAGGTACCACTCCCGGGCCTGGACGGTGAGCTGGGCGCCCACCTGGTTCAGGGCCGGACGGATCGCCTCGAACGGCTGGGTGAGGTCGGCGTTCAGCAGGACCTCGTTGTATCCGGGCATCCCGGCGCCCACGACCGCCTCGATGGCCCGCTGCCGGGCCGCCGGACTGGCCGGGTCGCCGGACCGCAGCATGGCCGAGGCGGCGGCGCGCATGCCCGCGGGCAGTGCGGCCTGCATCTGCGCCGTGGTCGGCTGGTTGAGCGCGTCGGTCACGTAGCGGGTCCGGCAGGTGGCGCATTGCACGTGCTCGCCGACCGAGTTCAGCGGGATGACCGGAATGAAGAACAGCGTGAACCAGCGGCGGCCGGCACGGTGCCGGTACTGCCGGTCTCCGCCGCAGCGACGGCAGTGGAAGGTGCCCTGCGCAATCGTCCGGTAGAACACGCGCAGGCCAAAGATGATCAGCATGACGGATCCCTCCTGGCCACAGGTGAGTCCATCATGCCGGGCCGGATGTCAGGGCGGGGCTGATTTGGGGTGTTAAGGCGGCCCGGGCGGGCTTGGGTGACGGGACGCCGGGATCAGTCGTAGAACCCCAGGCGGCGGAGCTGCTTGGGGTTACGCTGCCAGTCTTTGGCGATCTTGACGTGCAGGTCGAGGTAGACCTTGGTGCCAAGGAGGGCTTCGATCTGGTGCCGGGCCCGGCTGCCGACGTCCTTCAGCCGGGCGCCCCGGGCGCCGATGACGATGGCCTTCTGGCTCGGCCGCTCCACGTACAGCTCGGCGTGCACGTCGATCAGGTCGTTCCGGCCGGGGTGCGGGCCCATCTCCTCGACCACGACCGCGATCGAGTGCGGCAGCTCGTCGCGGACGCCCTCCAGGGCGGCCTCCCTAATCAGCTCGGCGACCATGATCAGTTCTGGCTCGTCGGTCAGCTCGCCGTCGGGGTAGAGCGGCGGGCCTTCGGGCAGATGGGCCACGAACACGTCGGCCAGCACGTCGAGCTGGAAGCCGGTTATGGCCGAGACCGGGACCACATCCGCCCAGTCACCGAGCTCGCTCACCGCCACTAGCTGCTCCGCGATCCGGTCCGGCGACACCTCGTCGCACTTGGTCACGACCACCACGACCGGGGTCTTCCTGACGTTCTCCAGCTCGTGGGCGAAGAACCGGTCGCCCGGGCCGACCGGGTCGCCGGCCGGGATGCAGAACCCGATCACGTCGACCTCGGCCAGGGTCGAGCGGACCAGGCTGTCCAGGTGCTCGCCAAGCAGCGTCCGCGGTTTGTGCAGGCCGGGGGTGTCGACCAGGACCAGCTGCGCGTCCGGACGGTGTACGATCCCCCGGATCACGCGCCGGGTGGTCTGCGGACGGTCGCTGGTGATCGCGACCTTCGCCCCGACCAGCGCGTTGGTAAGCGTCGACTTGCCGACGTTGGGGCGGCCGGCCAGGCACGCGAAACCCGAGCGGAAGGCGGCGCCCGGGCGGCCGGCGCCCAGGCGGGGGTCAGCATCCGGGGCGTCGGCGCCCGGGAGGCGGGCGGGCGACGGATCGTTCACCACTCAATTGTCGTGCATGTTGTGGCCGGTGAAACCATGGCCGTTCGGCGTAAGGGGAGACAGGGGCGGGGCGGACCTGGATGGTCCGTGCGGGTCAGACGGTGAGAACGGCGCGGAGGGTGCCGTCGGGGGCGGCGTGCAGGACGATCGTGTCCGGCCCGAGGTCGCGCACCACGGCCAGGTCACCCGGGTCCAGCTCGGCGTCGCTGACCAGGGCGGCGGCCTCCAGTTTCTGCGCGCCGCTGGAGACGGCCATGGCCACGGCCAGGCGCAGGGCGGACAGCCGCAGCGAGGGCAGGGCCACGGCGGCGGCGGTGTAGGTCCGGCCGGTCTCGTCGCGGACGGCCGCGCCCTCGGACGCCGCTATCCGCGCCCTCGAGGACCTAGCCAAGGTGATGATCTTGAGGTCTTCGGTATTTATCTCGGGGGGCGGGCCAGACGTCTCATCGCTCACGCGACCGAGTGTACGGGGGGCGGCCCGCGATGGGTTAGGGGTGGTCCTCGGTCTCCCGCTGCACCAGTACCGTGCCGATCTTGTTGCGCCGCCCGGATCCGGGCTCCGCGGTCAGCCGCAGGCCGTTCACCATGGCGGTGGAGCCGGCGATGGGGACGCGGCCGAGCGCGTGGGCCAGCAACCCGGCCACCGTCTCCACGTCCTCGGCCCCGTCGATGTGGACGCCGAACAGCTCCTCCAGCTCGGTCACCGAAAGCCGGGCGGTTACCCGGGCCGAGTCGGCCGAGAGCCACGTGGAGGGCGGCTGTTCGTTGTCGTACTCGTCGGTGATCTCGCCGACAATCTCCTCCAGCAGGTCCTCGATGGTGACCAGCCCGGCGGTGCCGCCGTACTCGTCGATCACGATCACCATGTGATTGCGCTGCGCCTGCATCTGGCGCAGCAGCTCGTCGACCGGTTTGCTGTCCGGCACGTAACTGGCCGAGCGCATGACGGTGGCGATCTTCTCGGTGGCCTCGGCGCTGGGATGTTCGTGGCTCCAGGCCACGATGTCCTTCAGGTACGCGATGCCGACTACGTCGTCCTCGTTCTCGCCGACGACCGGGATCCGCGAGAAGCCGCTGCGCAGGGCCAGGGACAGAGCCTGTTCCACGGTCATGTCGCTCTCGATGAACACCATGTCGGTGCGCGGCACCATGACTTCCCTGACGATGGTGTCGCCGAGCTCGAAGACCGAACGGACCATCTCGCGCTCGCCCGGCTCGATACCGGTCCGGCGCTCGAGGTAGTCGACCAGCCCGCGCAGCTCGGACCGGGCCACCGGACCCTCCCCGTCCTCATGGTCTTCGGCGGCCCGGGATCGCCGGGCGGGCGGCAAGGTGTTGCCCACGGCCACCAGCAATCCGGGCAGCGGGCCCAGGGCCCGGGTCAGCGGGTAGAGGAACCGGGCGGCGCGGCCGGCGGTGCGTGCGGTGCGCGGGCCGACCCGGCCGAGCTGCGGGCGCACGCCAGTCAGCGCGTAGTGCATGAGGATCACCACGCCCGCCGCGGAGAGCACGGCGCGCCAGTCGTCGCCGAGCCAGTGCACGAAGGCGGCCGTGACCAGGACCGCGGACAGGCACTCCAGGACGACGCGAAGCAGCAGCAGCACGCTCATGTAGCGGGGCAGATCGGCGGTTACCGTCTGCAGCGTGCCCCTGTGTTCGGGCCGTTCGGCCACCCCGGTGGCGGCGACCAGCGTGAGGGTGGCCTCCGCGTTGGCGCACCAGCCCGCCGCGAGGGCCAGCACGGCCGCCGCGACCAGCAGCCACCCCGG
>PLDT01000495.1:0-9886 GCA_003136255.1 Actinomycetota bacterium | reverse complement strand
GCTCAGGCCCCCGGAATCGCCGAACGGATCATTCCAGCAGCCTAGACGGCCCGGGTCGGTTCAGTAAGGCCGGACCTGCCCGCTCATCGGCGGCGGCCGTGCGCAGGGCCTGCCAGACCCGCTGCGGGGTCGCGGGCATGTCGATGTGCCGGACGCCGAACGGGGCCAGCGCGTCGATGATCGCGTTCTGCACCGCCGGGGTCGACCCGATCGTGCCGGCCTCCCCGATGCCCTTGGCCCCCAGCGGGTTGTAGCTGGTCGGCGTGGCCATCTCGGCCAGCTCGAAGCTGGGCACCTCGGTGGCCGACAGGAACGCGTAGTCGGCGAAGCTCGTGGTCAGCGGGTTGCCGTCCGGGTCGTAGACGAACTCCTCCAGGAGCGCCTGCGCCGCGCCCTGGGCGATGCCGCCGTGCCGCTGCCCCTCGGCCAGCGCCGGGTTGACCACGGTACCCGCGTCGTCGACGGTCACCACCCGCCGCAGCACCGTCTTGCCGGTCTCGGTGTCCACCTCGACCACGGCCACGTGCGCCCCGAACGGGAACGTCGCGCCGGGCGCGCCGAACACCGCGTGCACCCGCAGCGGCTCCCGCTCGGCCAGGTGCGCCAGCGACACCGAGACGTCCGGGTCGCCGGCCACCGCGAACGAGGACCGCCCGGTGTCGAAGACCAGGTCGGCCGGGCTGACCTCCAGCTCGTCGGCCACCCGCTGCCTGGCCACGTCGAGGAGATCCCGCGACGCGCGCTGCACGGCCGCGCCGCCCAGCTGCAGGCTGCGGGATCCGCCGGTGCCGCCGCCCACCGGGATCAGGTCGGTGTCACCCCACTTCACCGTGATCTTGTCGATCGGGATGCCGAGCTCGTCGCTGGCCAGCATGGCCCACACGGTGGAGTGGCCCTGGCCGTGCGGCGAGGTCCCGGTCAAGATGGTGGCGCTGCCGTCCGGATGCACCTCGACGGTGGCGTTCTCCTGCGGGCCGCCCGCCTCCCCGCCCGCGCCGGTGATCTCCACGTAGCAGGACAGGCCGATGCCCAGCTGGACCACGTCCCCGCTGGCCCGCCGCTTGGCCTGCTCCGCGCGCAGGTCCGCGTAGCCGGCCGCGTCCAGCGCGGTCTCCAGGGCCGCGGCGTAGTCGCCGCTGTCGTACACGGCGCCGAACGCGGTGGTGTGCGGGTCGGTGAACTTGGGCAGCAGGTTCTTGCGCCGCACCTCGGCGGGGTCCGCGCCGATCTCGGCCGCGAACAGGTCGATGGCCCGCTCCACCGCGGCGGTGGCCTCGGGTCGCCCCGCGCCCCGGTAGGCACCCAGCGACGTGGTGTTGGTGACCACGGACCGGCCCACCGCCTCGGCGCGGGGGAACACGTAGGGCCCCGGCGCCATCAAGATGGTCAGCATGGGCAAGAACGCGCCGATCCGCGGGTAGGCCCCGGAGTCCTGCAGGATCTCCAGCCGGTAGGCCTCCACCGTGCCGTCCCGGCGGCCGCCGATCGTGACCGTCTGGCGCTGGGCCCGGCCGTGGGTCATCCCGACCAGGTTCTCGTTCCTGGTCTCGGCCCAGCGCGCCGGGCGGCCGAGCCGCCTGGCCACCCAGCACACCAGCGCGTGCTCGGGGTCGGCGCCGAACTTGGCCCCGAACGCGCCGCCCACGTCCAGGGTGATGACCCGGATCGCGTCCGGGTCGATCCCGAGCATGCCGGCCAGCGCGCTCTTGGTACCCTGCGCGCCCTGGTTGGGGATCCACGCCGTCAGCCGGCCGTCGGCCTCCCACCGCGCGGCCGCCGCGCGGGTCTCCATCGGGGCCGGCGCGACCCGCTGGTTGAGGATGGTCCGGGAGACCACCACCTCGCACCCGTCGAACAGGTCGGCCTTCAGCGCGTCCGGGTCGCCGAACGTGGCGGCCACGTTGGTCCCCGCGGCCGGGAAGAGCACGGCCGCCGACGGCCCCTCCGCGTCGGCCATCTCGACCACCACGGGCAGCACGTCGTAGTCCACGTCCACCAGGTCCCCGGCGTCCTCGCCCTGATAGCGGTGCTCGGTCACGACCACGGCCACCGGCTCGCCGACGAACCGGACCACGTCCCGGGCCAGCAGCGCCTGACCCATCTGCTGGTTGATCATCGGCATGAACGGGACCAGTTCCGGAAGATCCAGGTCCGCGCCGGTGAACGCGGCGATCACGCCCGGCGCCTGCAGCGCTTCGCTGACGTCGATCGCCGCGATCCGCGCGTGGGCCACCGACGACCGGACGAAGTGCACGTGACAAGCGCCAGGCAGCAGCAGGTCATCGGTGTAGACCCCGCCGGTGGTCAGGAAGCGTGGATCTTCTGTCCGCAGAACCCGGGTCCCCAGTATGCTCACGTGCTCGATCTTGCCCGCCTACCGGGCGGCCGGTCAAAACCGGCGGGCGGTAAACCGCAGGGGAAGATCGGGTACCCTTTCTGCGTTAGCGATGCGGAGTAGCTCAGGCGGAGTAGCTCAGTCAGGCAGAGCAAGCGGCTCATAATCGCTGTGTCGCCGGTTCAAGTCCGGCCTCCGCTACACTTGTTCAGTCCCCAGATAGATAAGAGAGGCAATCCACCGTGGCTGCCACCGATGTCCGGCCGAAGATCACGCTGGCTTGCCAGGAGTGCAAGCGCCGGAACTACATCACCCGGAAGAACCGGCGTAACGACCCGGACCGGCTTGAGCTGAAGAAGTACTGCCCGTGGTGCCGCTGCCATCGCGCGCACCGCGAGACCCGCTAAGCTTCCGGTCGTGGCGATCAACACCGATTACGTCGGCCGGACCTTCGAGCCGTCTGAGCCGTACGAGGTCAGCCGGGTCAAGATCAAGGAGTTCGCCGACGCGATCGGCGAGCCCAGCGTGCTGTGCCGTGACCGGGCCGCCGCGCAGGCGGCGGGCTACCCGGACGTGATCGCCCCCCCGACGTTCGCCATCGTGGTCAGCATGGCGGGCAGCGCCCGGGTGACGTTCGACCCGGGCCTCGGCGTGAACTACGCGATGATCGTGCACGGCGAGCAGAGCTTCGAGCACGCCCGCCCGCTGCACGCCGGCGATGTGGTGGTGACGCAGTCCACCATCGAGTCCATCCGGTCGGTCGGCTCCATGACCCTGCTGACCACTGCGACCCAGATCCGCACCGTGGACGGCGAGCACGTGTGCACCGCCCGGTCCACGCTCGCCGAGCGCGGCGCGTAAGGCCAGGGGAAAAGGATACTGCCGATGGCCAGCCCCAGCTATGACCAGACCGAGCCCGGCACCGAGCTTGCGCCGCGGCAGTACCAGGTGACCCGGCGCGACCTGATCCTGTACGCCGGGGCCTCCGGTGACTTCAACGTGATCCACTGGAACGAGCGNNGGCGACCCGGGCGCCGTTACCGAATTCGGGGTCCGCTTTTCCGCGCCGGTCGTCGTGCCCGACGACGACAAGGGCGCCACCGTGGAGGTGGCCGGCAAGGTGACCGAGCGGCTCGACGACCACCAGGTGGCGATCGACGTCACCGCCAGGTCGAACGGCGACAAGGTGCTGACCCGCGCCCGCGCCGTCGTGCGCCTGGTGTGAGGCTCGCCGACTACACCACGGTCGGCCTGGGCGGTCCGGCCCGCGGCTTCGTCCGGGCCGGTACGGACGAAGACCTGATCGAGGCCGTCTGGGCCGCGGACGGCGGCGACGAGCCGATCCTGATCCTCGGCGGCGGCAGCAACCTCGTGGTGGCCGACGACGGGTTCGACGGCACCGTCATCCAGGTCGCCACCGAGGGCATCGACCGGGACCCCGGCACGGGGCTGGTGACCGTCGCGGCCGGCGAGGACTGGGACGCGGTGGTGGCCTGGACCGTCGCCGCGGGCCTGGCCGGCCTGGAGTGCCTGTCCGGCATCCCGGGGCGGGCCGGCGCCACCCCCATCCAGAACGTCGGCGCCTACGGCCAGGAGGTCGCCGAGACGATCACCGAGGTGCGGGCCTATGACCGGGTGACCGGCCAGATCAACATCATTCCGAACGACCATTGCGGATTCGGCTACCGAACCAGCGTGTTCAAGCGGGATGACGCTCGCCGGCACGTCGTGCTGAGCGCGACGTTCCGCCTCGCCGAGCAGTCGCTGTCCATGCCGGTCCGGTACGCCGAACTGGCCGCCGCCCTCGGTGTCGAGATCGGTGACCAGGTAGCAAGCACCGAGGTCCGTTCGGCCGTGATCGAACTTCGCCGGGGTAAGGGGATGGTGATCGACGCCGCGGATCCCGACACCCGCAGCGTCGGCTCGTTCTTCGTCAACCCGGTCCTCGACGGCGCCGCGCTGGCCGCGGTCGAGGCGGCGGCGCGGGCCCGGTGCGGGAACCAGACCCGGGTGCCCCGCTTCGACGCCGGGGACGGGCTGGTCAAGGTGCCCGCCGCGTGGCTGATCGAGCGGTCCGGCTTCGGCAAGGGTTACAGCCTGGGCGACGGCGCCCGGATCTCCGCCAAGCACACGCTCGCCCTGGTCAACTCCGGATCGGCCACCACCGCCGCCCTGATCGCCCTGGCCCGCCAGATCAGAGACGGCGTCCGCGACGCCTTCGGCGTCTCGCTCACCCCCGAACCCGTCCTAGTCGGGATCGCGCTGTAGCCCCGCCGCGGACGGCGGGACCACAGCGCGCCGGGCCCTCCCTAGTGGTGCAGCAGGTTCAGCGTGTTGGTGGCGTCGTCGACGTAGTAGACGGCGTCATGACCGGGCTTGACCGCCAGGCCGAACAGCGCGCCAGATCCGGGCGGTGACCCGGAGCTGTCGAGCTGGCGGACGGCGATCTGAGCGCCGAACGGGGTGGTCTCCACCAGCCAGCCGTTGCCGCCGTTGACGGTCAGGATGTCACCGTTGGGGGCGATGACCAGGCCGAGCGGGGCGTTCAGGGCGTGGCCCCGGGAGACGGTGAAGCCGGGCCCGGCGTCGAAGCCGCGGAACACGGCGTCCGGGATGGCGGCGATCCGGTTGCCTATCGTGTCGGCCACGTACAGCGTGCCGTTCTGGCCCAGGCCGGCTCCGGTCGGACCGAGCACCAGCGCCGCGGAGTTCAGCGCCTCCGGGAAGCCGGATCCGATCGTGGCGTCGAACCAGACGAACGGGAGTCCGACGTGCGGGATCTTGATGACCAGCCGGATTACCGTGCCCCCGAAGACGGTCTTGCCGTTGGCCGCGACCGTGCCGTTCAGCACGTTGGTCACGAACAGCACGGCCTGGTTACCCAGGTCCAGGGTGGCCATGTCCCACGGGCCGTTGATCCCGTCGCCGGTGAACGTCTCCCGGACGCGACCGTGGTTGTCCAGGACGATCAGGCAGCCCGGGCCGGAGATGGCGCCGTGCCTGGTGGGCAGCGACCCCACGATGACCCAGCCGCTGCGCAGCGCGGTCAGGGCGGTGGTCAGGCCCACGCCGCCGGGGCAGCCAGGCAGGTTGCGGTTGATCTTGGCGAANNCCGTAGGGGTTGACGTCACCGTTGCCCGGCACCGTGGACGCGAGCACCGAGGTCCGGTGCAACGGTCCGACGAAGGCCCCGAACCCGCTCGCGCTGGCGCTCCCGGCCGTTCCGGCCAGCAGGCCGGCCGCGGTGGTGACGATCGCGGCCAGGCCGACCGCGTACCGTCTTGTTGCTTTCATTTCAATCGCGCTCCCATCCGGTGAAGAATGTCTCCACCCATGTGCACGTGGCGGGGAGCGAGATGGTTCGGGGCGCGCCAGAATACGACCAGTGCCGCGACTGCCGCCGAAAGGACACGGCTCACCGGGCCGGAGATCGTCGACGGTTGTGACCAGCCGATCCGGTGATCTTTCGCGACAGCCGCGGGCACTGGCCGTCACCTTAACTACGGCCGGCCCACCCAGAGCGGCTCAACGGTCTGCCCCCGCGTAATCGACCGGTAACAACTTCTGACCAGCCTCTGGATGCGTGGCCCCGCGTCGCCCCGGCCCCTCAGCGACGCGCGCCCGCCGCCTCCCAGCCGCCCCACCGTGCGCACACGTCCCATTTGCGTGGTGGATCCGGGCTCCGGGGAGTGTTTTGTGCACCCCAGTACCCAAAGCGCTCCCGGAAGCCCAAATCCTCCCAGGAAAGCCCAGCCATCTGGAATTCATGAGCGAGCAGGTGGAGATGAGGCTGGCGGGGCGGCCAGTCTGCATGCGCAGCGCCCGATCGGCAGGGCACTGTGCGGATCCGGTGTGCACCAGTTGCCCAAAATCTCCGCATAGGCCGAATCATCCACTTAAATGTTGCTCTGGTGAGCTGCGGGGCTGGTGATGCCGCGCAGGAAGTGGGCTGCCGGGTGGTGGCGGGAATCCGGGGCTCAGGCGGGGTCGGTCTCCCTGGTGACGGCCACCGTGACCTCCTTGGTGACGGCGATCGTGACCGAGCCGTCGCCGGCGGGCTGGGGCTCGCCGTCGACCTCCTCGGCCGGGCGCACGTCCAGGCTCACGGCCAAGGTTTCCGCGGCCACGAACCCGGCGTGCGCGCGGATCGCGGCGGCTACCGCGCCGTCGGCGCCGACGGTGAGCCGGATCCGGTCCGACACCGACAGGCCCGCGTCCCGGCGCGCCTGCTGCACGGCCCGGACCACGTCCCGCGCGGTGCCTTCCGCGGCCAGCGCCGGGGTCACCTGGGTGTCCAGCGCGATCAGGCCCGTGCTCCCCGGCAGGGCCGAGGTGGAGCCGGCGTCCGCGGCGACCAGCCGCAGCTCGTACTCGCCGGGTTCCAGGGCGATCCCGGCGGCCGTGACCTGGTCCCCGGACCGCGTCCAGTCGCCCGCCTTGACCGCTCGGATGACCTGCTGCACCTGGGCGCCGAGCCGGGGTCCGAGCAGTCGCGGATTGGCCGCCAGCTCGAACCTGCCCAGGCTGGCCACCTCCTGCGACAGCTCGACGGTCTTGACGTTGACCTCGTCGGCGATCAGGTTGGTGAACGGGGCCAGCGACTTGGCCTCGGGGTGGGCGATGACCAGCGACGCCAGCGGCAGCCGGACCCGCAGCGCTTGGGCCTTGCGGATACCCAGCGCGGTGCTGCACACGGCCCGCACCAGGTCCATGGCCCCGGTCAGGCCGGCGTCATCCGGCCAGCCGGAAACCTCCGGCCAGGAGGCCAGGTGCACGCTGGGCTCGCCGGTCAGCCCCCGCCAGATCGCCTCGGTGGTCAGCGGCAGCAGCGGCGCGGCCGCCCGGCAGACCGTTTCGAGCACGGTCCACAAGGTGTCAAGCGCGTCGGGCTCGCCGGCCCAGAACCGGCTGCGCGACCGGCGGATGTACCAGTTGGTCAGCACCTCCAGATGCTCCCGGAGCAGCTGGCAGGCGCCGCCGACGTTACAGGCCTCGAGCAGCCCGGTCAGCTCGGTCACCATGGCCCGGGTCTTGGCCAGGACGTAGCGGTCCAGCACGTTCTCGCTCGTAGTCGAGGGCCGGGCCTGGTACGACTCGGCGTTCGCGTACAGGGCGAAGAAGTAGTAGCTGTTCCACAGGGGCAAGATGGCCTGGCGGAGCGCGTCCCTGATGCCCTGCTCGGTCACGATCAGGTTCCCGCCGCGCAGGATCGGGCTGGCCATCAGGAACCAGCGCATGGCGTCCGAGCCGTAGCGGTCGAAGACCTCGTTCACGTCCGGGTAGTTGCGCAGGCTCTTGGACATCTTCTGGCCGTCGTTGCCGAGCACGATGCCGTGGCTGACGCAGGTCCGGAAGGCCGGCCGGTCGAACAGCGCGGTAGCCAGCACGTGCAGGGTGTAGAACCAGCCGCGAGTCTGGCCGATGTACTCCACGATGAAGTCGCCCGGGTAGTGGCGGTCGAACCACTCGCGGTTCTCGAACGGGTAGTGCACCTGGGCGAACGGCATCGACCCCGACTCGAACCAGCAGTCCAGCACCTCCGGCACCCGGCGCATCACCGACCGGCCGGTGGGGTCGTCCGGGTTCGGCCGGGTCAGCTCGTCGATGGCCGGCCGGTGCAGGTCGCCGGGCCGGACGCCGAAGTCCCGCGCGAGCTCATCCAGCGACCCGTACACGTCGGTGCGCGGGTACGCCGGGTCGTCGCTCTGCCAGACCGGGATCGGCGAGCCCCAGAACCGGTTCCGGCTGATCGACCAGTCCCGGGCGTTGGCCAGCCACTTGCCGAACTGCCCGTCCTTGACGTGGCCGGGCACCCAGGTGATCTCCTGGTTCAGCTCCACCATCCGGTCCCGCAGCGCGGTCACCGCGACGAACCAGCTCGACACCGCCTTGTAGATCAGCGGGTTGCGGCAGCGCCAGCAGTGCGGGTAGGAGTGCGTGTAGGTTTCCTTCCGCACCAGGCTGCCCTGGGCGCGCAGCTTGGCCGCGATCCCGTCGTTCGCGTCGAAGACGTGCTGGCCCTCGAAGTCGGGCACCACGCCGGTGAACCGTGCCTGTTCGTCGACCGTGAGCACGGTCGGGATCCCGGCCGCGTTGCACGCCAGCGCGTCGGCCTCGCCGTAGGCGGGCGCCATGTGCACCACCCCGGTGCCGTCCTCGGTCGTGACGTCATCGGACAAGATGACCCGGAACGCGTCCTGGGTGCCGAACGTCCCGGCGTCGGTCAGGTAGGGCAGCAACGGCTCGTACCGGCGCCCGGCCAGCTCCGCGCCGGTCAGTACGCCAACCGTCGCGGCGTCCTCGAGTTCCCGCTCGTAGGCCGCCTGCCGGTCCCGGGCCAGGATGTACCGCTCGCCGTCCTTCTCGACCACCACATAGCTGATGTCCGCGCCGACCGCGCAGGCCAGGTTGGACGGCAGCGTCCACGGCGTGGTGGTCCAGGCCAGCAGCCACTCCCCGGTCTCCAGCTTGAACCGGACCGTGACCGAGGGGTCCTGCCGCTCGGCGTACGTGTCGTCGTCCATCCGCAGCTCGTGGTTGGACAAGGGGGTCTCACACCGCCAGCAGTAGGGCAGCACCTTGAACCCCTCGTAGACCAGGCCCTTGTCCCACAGCTGCTTGAAGGCCCACATGACGCTCTCCATGTAGGACAGGTCGAGCGTCTTGTAGTCGTGCTCGAAGTCGACCCAGCGCGCCTGGCGGGTGACGTAGTCCTGCCAGTCGCGGGTGTAGCGCAGCACCGACTCCCGGCAGGCCTGGTTGAACTTCTCGATGCCCATCGCGAGGATGTCGGCCTTGCCGGAGATGCCCAGCAGCCGTTCCGCCTCGACCTCGGCGGGCAGCCCGTGGCAGTCCCAGCCGAACCGGCGCTCGACCCGCTTGCCCCGCATCGTCTGGAACCTCGGGACCAGGTCCTTGACGTAACCGGTGAGCAGGTGCCCGTAGTGCGGCAGTCCGTTGGCGAACGGCGGCCCGTCGTAGAACACGTACTCGTTGTCCTNNAGCGCGGGAAAGTCCGGCTGGGCGGGTACCTCGGTGTCCCCGGCCCGTGGATAAACGGCCATTGGTTGGTCCTCGCGGTGCGTCACTCGGCTGGGCCGCGAGGACGACGCGCCCGCTCCTGCGCGGGCGTACCGCGGTACCACCTCGCTTGCCGCCAGCGTCCGCGCCGTTTCCGGCACCTCTCCCGGCGACCGCTCGTCAGCCGGCTGTGACGGGCCGGACCCGCCCGGTTCTAGTCGGGCGCGGCGCGCCCTTTCTTCCGGGGGCTCCCCGGTGATGGCCGGATCGTCGCCTTGGTGTTTCAAGCCTAGCCGCTGCGCCGGTATTCCGCGCACGCCGTAATCAGGACGTTCCGGCCAGCCAGCCGTCGATCCCGGCCAGCAGCCGGGTCCGCCGCGGCTCGGGCGCGACCGAGTTGAGCACCGAGGTCCGGGCCAGGTCGGCCAGGTCGGCGTCGGTGAACCCGTGCACGTACCGGGCGATCTCGTACTGGGCGGTCAGCCGCGGGCCGAACAGCAGCGGGTCGTCGGCGCCGAGCGCGACCGGCAC
>PLDT01000010.1:0-2582 GCA_003136255.1 Actinomycetota bacterium | reverse complement strand
GGCGAGGCATGACCGGGCGTTAGGCAACCGTCCTAAGAGTGGCCCATCCTTGCTCCGGCGAATGTGCAAATAGGTGGTTCGCGTAGCTTCGCTCGCGCAAGGTTGGTCACGCTGGGTGAGCGGCTGCTGGGCAGCTTCTCTGTGCAGTGCAAGATCCAGAAGCGAGCCGACGATCCCGGCACCCGTGACGACCAGGCGGAATGATGCACACCGCCCGCCGTGAGCGGGGTCAGATGGCGGCTCAGCCGGTGAAGCGATACCGGGTCTGGCTGTAGGGGTTCTTGCCGAACGCGAGGACCTTCGCCGGAGTGACGCCGAACACGAGCCCCAGACGGCCAGCCGGATCGCGGAACCCACCCTCGGTGACCGTGAAATCCCAGTCGAGCTTGGACTTCCACAACGCCGCCAGCCGCTGCAGTCGCGCCGGATCGGTCACCAGGACAGCCGGTCCCTCGACCACCACATCGAGCCCGGCCCGGAACTGGTTAGCGCCCACCGCGAGGACGCAGCCCGGATTGGCTTGCAGGTTCTTCGCCTTCTGCTCATGCGACCCGGCGCAAAAGTGCAGCGCCCCGCCCAGCCAGATCGCCGGCAGCGGCGTGACGTGCGGCTGCCCGTCGCGGCGCACGGTCGACAGCCAGAACATCTCGGTCTCTGACAGCACTTCGGCCACTTCGGTCCAGGGCCGGGCCGTAGCGCCCGGCTCGCTGAATCCCTCGTTCAGTTCTGCGGTCGGTTCGATCTCGGGCATCGGCGCTCTCCTGTATCGGGGTTGGTGCGCTTGCACACCACCGGATAGACGCGACGCCAAGGCCGAACTCATCGCCGCATGGCGCAGGTCCCATGAACCCAGCCTCCCAGAACACCCCATTCGGTCGCGTCGCGAAGGACCCAGCCACGGCAGCCAGCCCTCGCATAAAGGCGGCTCTTTGCGCGGGCGCACGAAGACTCAGATGGCTCTCCGTGACACGGTTCCTGTCAGCTTCAGGCCTGGACTGGAAAAGTTCGTAGCTGCCCGACGTACCTAGAAGTACGTTGCGTACTTGACGTACGCGGCACGATAGGCTTAACTGGAGCCAAGGCGACGATGGAGGCCATGGCCCATGACGCAGGTTCACTACGACAGCTATACCGAAGCGCGCAACAATCTCAAGAACCTGCTCGACGCCGCTGAAAGCGGTCAGGTCGCTACCGTCCGCCGTGATTCTGCCACCGCAGTTGTGCTTGACGCCGAGCGTCTGCGGTATTTCCTCGCGTCCGTGGCGCCATTCCGGGCCCAGGTGGTTCAGGAAGCTGGCGGATGGTCAGTATTCATTCCCGGTCTGCCTGTCGCCGCAGATGGGGGGACTTTCGAGGAGGCCATCACCGAGATGGCCGGTGCGCTGCGCGAATACGCTGAAGACTGGCAGGACCGCCTCCTGCATGCACCCAACCATCGCGATAACTGGGCCCTGGTACAGCTGATCACCCTCAGCAGCGATGAGCAGCTAAGGGAGTGGCTCACCGGGTCGCCGCGGTGACCTGGCCTGCGCCGACCCGGGAGGCCCATGACGCCTTTTGCAGGACTGAAGGCTGGCAGCCAGTCCGGAACGCGCGGGGCCAGACCGGCACGCATCATGTCACCTACGAGCTCCAGCTCCATGACGGGCGGATCTTGAGAACGCGGATTTCGCACCCGGTGAACCGCGAGACTTACGGTGAGCGCCTGTGGGCTCACATTCTCAGAGATCAGCTCGACGTCGATCAGGCCACGTTCTGGGTGTGCGTCCAGGACGGGAAGAGGCCTGACCGCGGCGCGCCCGAGGCGCCCCCGGAGGCGCTTCCAGCTGATCTCGTCCACTTGCTTCTGACGCGAGTCCGCCTTAGCGAAGCCGAATTGGCGGCCATGAGCAAAGAAGAAGCCATCGCCAGAATGCAGCAATATTGGGCTACCGGCAGCTGAGACCACCATGGCGGGAGTGCAGTGTCTAAGGAGAGACTCAGCGGATCGGGGCGTGGGGCGTTCCCGGGCTTGCGCAGACGGGCGGAGCTGAGCCGGGTGCTCCGTGGAGATGGCCGGGGGAGTCATCGCTGCCGGTTTCGGCGACGGCGGCGGGCTGGCAGCCTGTTCAACCTGCGGACGTTAGCGCTGCGAACGAGTTCCCTGGGAGCTAAGTTGGGAGCCAACGTCGGCAGGTGCCGGGCAACGTCAGGCCACATTGGGCCAGGATTGCCGCAGGTAAACAGCTCGTATGCCGATGCCCAGCTCCATCCAGCGATCGCCGGGGCCTATATGGCATGCAGAAGGTCAGGGGTTCAAATCCCCTTAGCTCCACCATTTTTCGTGTACTTGTTCGAGTAGAAGTGACAATCAAGTGACAACGGCGCCGGATTTCGCGCCGGGGTCCGCCTGGAGTTACAGGCCGGACCGGGGCCAGCGATGCGGACAAGAGCGTCCGGCCAGTTCAGCAAGGTGAGAGCTTCTGAGTGATCGCCTCGGCGCTCGCTGCGCAACCCTGATCGTATGCGTAGCACGCATGAGGCCACCCATTGATCGCAACTGTTCGGTAACTGGTTACCCGACGTGACATAGGCCCCGATAG
>PLDT01000393.1:6163-6283 GCA_003136255.1 Actinomycetota bacterium | reverse complement strand
CCGGGTATCGCGCTGGCTGGCGTCGGGCTAAGATGCCGCGGTGACCTCGGTTTTGTTCGCGCTGCTTACGGCGTTGTTCAACGGAACGGCCTCGGTTCTGCAGCGGTTGGCAGCCGAGGA
>PLDT01000393.1:0-6008 GCA_003136255.1 Actinomycetota bacterium | reverse complement strand
CGGGCCCGGGGCAACGCGCGGGCGGCGGCGTTCGGGCTCGCGGCCGCGTGCGGTTATGCGCTGACCGCGACGCTGCTGAAGAGCGCGGTGTCGGCCCTGCCGCGCGGGGCCGGGGCGTTCTTCGGCTCGTGGCAGCTGTACGCGACCGCCGTGGCCGGGGTCGGCGCGCTGTTCCTGCTGCAGAACGGCCTGCAGGCCGGGTCGCTGGTCGCCGTTCAGCCGCCGCTCACCCTGGGCGACGCGCTGATCAGCTCCTCCTTCGGGGTAACCGTCTACGGAGAGAACGTCCAGACCGGCGGCTGGCTGCTGGTGGTCGAGATCGCCGCCGTGATCGCGGTCACCATCGGCTGCATCCAGCTGTCCCGGTCGCTGTCCGAGGTCCACGGACAGCAGCCCGCCCCGCCGCCGACAGCCGCGGCCGAGCCGGTCAGCTAGGGCCCGGTCAGCGGCGGATGATCACCGGCTCGCCGGGGATCTTCACCAGCGTGTGGAAGAAGTTCGCGATGTCCATGGGAATCCGGACGCAGCCGTGCGAGACGGGCGCCAGCGGAACGTCGGTGTCGCCGTGGATCGCGTACGAGGTGCCGAGGAAGAACACCGAGTTGTACATGTACCCGAGCGGCACCGAGATCCAGCCGGGGAAGAACGAGAGGGTGCGGAAGTTGCCGGTCGGCGTGATGGCCACGCCGCAGCCGCCGCCGGGCGAGCAGTAGTAGTATCCGCCGCCGGAGGAGACGTGGCTGATCAGCTGGATCTGGTTGTGGCGGTACAGGACGAGGACCTCGATGCCCAGGTTGACCTCGATCCGGTTGGACCCGGCGGCGGCGTCGAGCACCCGCGGCGCCCGCGGGTGAGCCAGCGNNGCCCGGGTAGTACTTCAGCGCGGCCAGCCGGCGCTGCAGCGCCCTGACCGACAAGCCGTGCTGGCCGACCTGCAGGCCCGCCGCGGCGGCCGGCGCCGTCCGCGCCGCGGGGACCGACGGCGTAGCCAGGGCCACGGCCGGTACCGCCAGCGCCAGTACCGGCGCAAGCAGGGCAGACATCCACAGGCGTCGCATCGTCAACCTCCGCACCTTGCTGCATCGCTAGATACCCCAAGATTAGGGCTGGGTATGACAAACCCCTAGGACCGGCATATCTCGATCAGGTCCCAGCTGAATCTCACGATGGTTAGCCAAGGCAACGACGCCCGCTCCTCGCCCCGGCTCCGCTCCCCGCTCCGCGCCCTGCTATGTATGCCAAGCGAACCGCTTGACATCCCAACCCAATGCTTGGTATAGTTAGCAAAGAGCGAACCGAAAAGGAGATAACAGACCATGACTAGCCCGCAGCAAGTGCAGGACGAGATCCTGAACACCGTCCGCAAGAGCCAGGAGACCGTCGTCGAGGCGATCAAGACCTGGGTCGAGACTGTCCAGTCCATCACCCCCAAGCTGCCGTCCGTGAACGTGCCGCTTGCCGACAAGCTGCCCAAGCCGGAAGACGTCGTGGCCAGCGCCTACGACTTCGCCGAGAAGCTGCTGGCCGGCCAGCGCAAGTTCGCCGAGGACGTGGTGAAGGCCATGGCCGCGCTGCCGTCCGGCGAGGACAGCAAGCCCAAGGCCAGCAAGTAATCGATTCGATCCCGTACGCGGCAGCACCGGCAGCCCGGCGCTGCCGCGTACTATAGTTTGCGAAAACCAGGAGGTGACCGTGCAGGACCCGTGGCAGCCCCAGCGGGAGGCGCTCGGCGCCTTCATCCGCACTCAGCGCCGGATGGCCAACCTGTCTCTACGGCAGCTGGCGGAACTGACGCACCTGTCGAACCCGTACCTCAGCCAGATCGAGCGCGGCCTGCACCAGCCCTCGGTGCGCGTGCTCAAGCAGATCTCCGACGCGCTCAACGTTTCCGCGGAGACGTTGATGGCCCAGGCCGGCCTCATCGACAAGGTCGCGGCCGACGCGGCAGGCGGGATCGCGGAAGCGGGCCCCAGCCTTCAAGCGCCCCCGCCGACCGAGGATTCGATCCGCGCCGACAAGCGCCTCAGCGAGGAACAGAAGGCGGCCCTGATCGCCGTCTACCGCAGCATGCTCAGTTAAATCCGCCAACGGCAAGGGGCCGGTCCCCGCGAGCGTTTCCGCCAGCGCCTCTTCCAGGCTGGTGAAACTGGGGATGATGCGGTCGATCCCGGTGAGCTCGAAGATGCGCGGTACGGCCGTGCCCGAGACGGCCAGCAGCACCCGCCCGCCCTCGGCCTGGGCCCGCTTGTGCGCACCCACCAGAGCCGCAATCCCCGCCGAGTCGCAAAACCGGGTCCGGGTCATGTCGACCACGAACGTCCGATGCCCGCCCGCCTCAAACCCGTCCGCTTCGTCCCCGGCCGCGTCGTGCTCGGCCGCTTTGAGCAGCGCCGTCCGCAGCCCGGCGGCATTGGTGATGTCGATCTCCTCGGGCGCCGCCACCACCGGCACGCCCCGGACCAGCTCGACGGGATAGCTGACCTCACGCATCTGCAGCACCTCCCATGACCCGGACCGGTCACCCGATCGCACCATCAGGATCGGCGCCGGAACGACATGTGTCAAGAGAAACGCGAGAAAAATTTCATGTGTATATACTCGCGATAATCCTCTCGCGAGTATATGATCAGATGGTATGAGCGACCCTGGCGAGAACGGCGGCGCCTGGACCCTCCTGACCGGGCACGGGCACGTCCTGGTGGAGATCGCCCGCGACCCCGAAGCCCGGATCCGGGACATCAGCGCCGTGGTCGGGCTGACCGAGCGCACCGTTCAGGCCATCGTGGCCGACCTCGAGGCCGCCGGCTACCTGACCCGGACCCGGGCCGGCCGACGCACCAGGTACACCATAAACCACGACAGCCTCTTCCGGCACTCCGCCCAGGAGGGGCTCCGGGTCGGCCCGTTCCTGGCCCTGCTCGGGGCGGCCGAAGGCGGCGCCGGCACCGCGGACGCCCCGGACGGCCGCGTCACGCCACCGTCCGTTCGGCAGAAAGAGCTTTAATCCCGAACGGCCGTGGTGCGTGCCTCAGCCCCCCGTGCCTCAGCCCCCNNGCGGTGGTCACCGGCCCGACCCCGCCCGGCACCGGGCTGAGCGCGCCCGCGATGTCGGCGACCTTGGGGTCGACGTCGCCCGCCAGCCCGCCGTCCGGGGTGGCGTTGGTGCCGACGTCGATGACCGTGGCGCCCAGGGCCACGTGGTCCGGGCCGATCAGCCCGGTCCGGCCCGCGGCCACCACGAGCACGTCGGCCTGCCTGGTGATGGCGGCCAGATCCCGGGTGCGGGAGTGGCAGACGGTGACCGTGGCGTCCCGGTCCAGCAGCAGGTGTGTCACCGGCTTGCCCACCACCGCCGAACGCCCCACCACCACCACATGCCGTCCCCCCAGCTCCACCTGGTAATGGTCCAGCAGCCGGACCACCGCCTCGGCGGTGGCTGGCGCGAAGGCCGGCAGGCCGGTCATCAGCCGGCCAAGTGAGGACGGGTTGGCGCCGTCCACGTCCTTGGCCGGGTCGATGGCCTCGGCCAGCTCGGGCAGCCGCATGCCGCCCGGCAACGGAGTGGTCAAGATGATCCCGGCCACCGTCGGGTCGGCGCTGAGCGCGCTCAGCTGCGCGGTGATGCCGTCCGCGGTGGCCTCCGGGCCGAGGTCCTCGACCTCGCAGACGATCCCGGCCTTGGCCGCCGCCGCGGCGATCGACCGGACGTACCAGGCGCTCGCCTCGTCGTCGGTGGCGGTGACCACGCTCAGCCGGGGCGGATGGCGCAGGACCGCGAGTGCGGCCGCCGCGGCCGCGGTGCGGGCCCGGATGTCCGCGGCGAGTTCCCGTCCGGACAGGAGCGTCATCGGCTGATCTCCTCGCGCACCGCGGCCACCACCCGGTCGGCGCGGGCGACCACGTCGTCGGTGACCTCGGCCATGGACGCCAGCTCCCCCAGGACCGAGGGGTCCTTCAAGCCGCGCAGGTTGACCTCGATGTTGACCTGGGCCGTGACCGCCGCCGCCCGGGCCGCCTCCGCGGCCGCGGCCACGTCGGTGATCACGTTGCGGTTGCCGGCCGGGAGCAGCTCCTCGGCCAGGCTGACCAGGAGCAGCGCCAGCCGGACCACGTCGGCCGGCGGCCGCGCCGCCTCGGCCAGGGCGGCCGCGATGGCCGCCGAGCGGGCCTGCTTCTCCTCGTCGGTGTCCTTGGCCAGCGCGTAGGCGCCGGCCACCGCCCCGAACGCGGCGGCGTCCGCCTCGGCCAGCGTCAGGGCGTCGCCCCTGATCCCGTCGGCTTCGGTGATGACGTGGTTCATCAGGTCGGCGTCGTACTTGGCGCTGTCGCTGTACCTGGCCACCATGGCCAGCAGGGCCGCCGACTGCGCGGCTTGCAGGGCTGCGGTCGCGCCGCCGCCCGGGGCGGGCACCCGGGCCGCAAGCTGGTCGAGGAAGGCGGTGATGGTCTCGTCGCGCATACCGTGAGGTTATCGAGAAGCATCACCTAGAGTTGGGTCATGCACGGTTACACCCAGGACAAAGATGCTTACCTCAAGCGGCTGCGCCGCATCGAGGGCCAGGTGCGCGGCCTGCAGCGCATGGTCGAGAACGACACCTACTGCATCGACATCCTGACCCAGGTCTCCGCGGTGACCCGGGCGCTGCAGGCCGTCGCCCTCGGCCTGGTCGAAGACCACCTCGGCCACTGCGTCGCGCAGGCCATCGAGGAGGGCGGCCCGGAAGCCAGCGACAAGGTGAAGGAAGCCTCCGAGGCCATCGCCCGCCTAGTCCGCTCCTGAGCCCCGTTCAGAACACCGAGAGTCTCGTTCAGAACACCGACCGGGGCAGCTCCAGCGCCGGACCCTCGAACTCCTCGCGCGACTCCTCGAGCCAGTCCTGCACCGGCTGCGGATCGGCGCCGGTCACCTCGCGCACCGTGGCCGTCACGTTGTCCGCGCCGCCCTGCCGGATCCAGTCGAACAGTTCCAGGTTCCCGTCCGCCCGCCACGGGCTGACCCCGCCGGCCAGCATCAGCTCGCGCGCTCGCTCCGGTGCCTGGTCGGTGTAGTCGACCTCCCGCGCGAACACGGCCGAGACCCGCGCCGCGACGTCCTTGAACCGCAGCGCCTCCGGCCCGGTCACCACGTAGGTGGCCCCCGCGTGATCCGGACTGGTCAGCACCCGGGCCGCGACCGCCGCCACGTCGCTGGCCGCTACGAACCCGACCCGGCCGTGCCCGGCTGGCACCGAGACCTCCCCGGCCTCGCGGACGGTGTCCGCGGTGGCCAGCAGGTCCTCCATGTACAGGGCCGACGCCAGGTAGGTGACCGGCAGGCCGGTGGCGTCCAGGTGCGCGGCGACCTGCCGGTGGCTGAGCATGAACCGCACGTCGCAGCCGGGATCGGCGAAGCCGTCGGCCGCGATCTTGACCACGTGCGGGCCGTGGCCCGCGGCCACCAGCGCGTCGATGAACACCGTCTCGAGCTCGGCCTGCTCCTCGATCGCCGGGCTCAGCAGGAAGACCTGGTCGAACCCCCGCAGGATCTCGGCCGGCGGCGGATCGTCGAAGCTCGCCACCACGTGCTGCGGCGTCCCCGGCAGGTCGGCGGCCTTGGCGTCCACCCGCACCATCGCCGTGACGTCGGCGCGCGCGTCGGCCAGCGCCTCCAGCACGTGGTAGCCAACTCGCCCGGTCGCTCCGGTCACCAGTATCACGCTGCCGCCCCTCGTTGTCGTCGGTGATCACTGTACAAAGCACTGGACCCGGACCGCCTGGGCATCCCAGTATCCGGCGACTAACGTGCGTGTCGAGGTCCGGCCTAAGGGGGCAGCGTGACAGACGCGTTGGCGGTCGAGGTCCGCGGCCTGGTCAAGCGCTTCGGCGGCCAGGTCGCCGACGCTCCGGAAGAGCCGGAGCGCAGCGGTCAGGCTCGCCGCGGAAGCCGCGTAGCGCCCCGTCAGGCGTTCGGTGACGCCGAGTTCACTGAGGGCCTTGGCTTCGCCCCGCTGGCTGCCGACACCGCGGTA
>PLDT01000181.1:464-6807 GCA_003136255.1 Actinomycetota bacterium | reverse complement strand
ACCTTCACCCAGAACGGCCATACCTACACCATCGCCGGGTACCGGGCCAAGCGGGGATACAACCTGGCGTCGGGGCTCGGCACCGTGAACGCGGCGTTGTTCGTGCCGGCCCTGGCGGCCTACGCGGGCTAGGTTTTCGCCGGCCCTGGCGGCCTACGCGGGCTAGGTCCTCCCCGGACGGATCGGACTGCGCGAGCGGCGGGACCGCTAGCCTGGGCGGGTGACTCTTCAGCAGCCGCAGTGGCCGGACCGGGGGCGGCTCGAGGCGGTGGTGCGCGGGTTGGAGAACCTGCCGCCGCTGGTGTTCGCGGGCGAATGCGACCAACTGAAAGAGCGGCTGGCCTCGGTAGCGCGCGGTGAGGCGTTCTTGCTGCAGGGCGGCGACTGTGCGGAGACGTTCGCCGGGATGACCGCTGACGGCATCCGGGGCAAGCTGCGGACGCTGTTGCAGATGGCCGTCGTGCTGACGTACGCGGCCAGCGTGCCGGTGGTCAAGGTCGGCCGCATGGCGGGCCAGTTCGCCAAGCCCCGGTCGGCGGCGACCGAGGTCCGGGACGGCGTGGAGCTTCCGGTGTACCGGGGCGACGCGGTGAACGGGATCGAGTTCACCGCCGCGGCCAGGACGCCTGACCCAGGCCGGCTGCTCGATGCTTATCACTGCTCGTCGGTCACGCTGAACATGTGCCGGGCCTTCGCCAGCGGCGGGTATGCCGACCTGCGCCAGGTCCATGCCTGGAACCAGGACTTCGTGGCCCGCAGCCCGGCCGGGCAGCGCTATGAGCGGCTGGCGGGCGAGATCGACCGGGCGATTGCCTTCATGCGCGCCTGCGGGGCTGACCCCGAACAGTTCCGCGCCGTGGAGTTCTACTCCAGCCACGAGGCGCTGCTCCTTGACTATGAGCAGGCGCTGACCCGGACCGACCCGCGGAGCGGGCGTGCCTATGACCTGTCGGCTCACCTGCTGTGGATCGGCGAGCGCACCCGTGATCCCGGCGGCGCCCACGTCGAGTTCGCGCGCCGGGTCGGCAATCCGGTAGCGGTCAAGATCGGCCCGGCGGCCGGTGCGCAGGAGGTGCTCGCGCTGATCGCGGCCCTGGACCCGGACCGCGAGCCTGGCCGGCTCACCCTGATCACCCGGATGGGCGCGGGCCGGGTGCGCGACGCGCTGCCACCGCTGGTGGAGAAGGTAGCGGCCAGCGGCGCCGAGGTCGTCTGGGCGTGCGACCCGATGCACGGCAACACCGTGGAGGCGGCGACCGGGCAAAAGACACGGTACTTCGATGACGTGCTGGACGAGGTGGCCGGTTTCTTCGAGGTGCACCGCGCGCTCGGCACCCACCCTGGTGGCCTGCACATCGAGTTCACCGGCGACGACGTGACCGAGTGCATCGGCGGCGGGCAGCCCATCGCGGAAAGCGACCTGGCTTACCGGTATGAGACCGCGTGCGACCCCCGCCTTAACCGCAGCCAGTCTCTCGACCTGGCGTTCCGTGTCGCCGGACTGTACCGCCAGCACCTGAGCGCCGAGCGCCACGGGTAAGCGGGGCGGGTCAGGCGTCGCGGGTCACCATCCGCCAGGCGCCGAGGCCGGACCAGCCGACGATCCAGCCGACGATCACCGAGATCATCGCCCAGGTCGGCATCGCCGGGATGCCGAGGGCTCCCCGCCCGCCGAACAGAGCGTGGCCCGGGCCGCCGCCGCCGCCGACCGTGCCGGGGGCGGGGGCCAGCGCCGCCGGGCGGAGCTGGTCCATCGCGATGCCGATGATGAGCCGCTGGCCGTCGATGAAGTAGGGGATCACGTGGGCGGCCAGGATCGGGGTCACGATGATCTCCAGCGCGATCAGCACGATGGTCGTGGTCGTCCGCTGCCCGGTGAGCGACCCGAAGCCGAGGCCGACCAGGAACGCGATCCCGACGTCGAGCTCGAGCCACAACCCGATCTTGGCCATCTCGTTGTCAGCCGGGATGGCACCGGAGATCTCACTGGCGGTGTAGTCGGCGTAGAAGCCGGCGATGCCCCCGTTGATCGCCGAGCGGATCTGCGCCGGGGTGGTGGCCGGGCCGACCTGGATCGGGAGCCCGTTGGCGGATTGCTGCGGATTGAGCAGGAGCCAGGTCCGCAGCCCGGCCTGGTCGAGATGCTCCGGGGCGTTGAGGCCGTACAGGCTGACCGACGTGGGTGGCGGGGTGCCCTCATAGCTGGTGACCAGGCAGTTCATGAGGAAGGCCAGGGCCACCATCGGGATCAAGATGGCCAGGCCGGCCGGGATGCGCGCCAGGTAGAGGGCCAGCCGCGAGCGGCCGGTGATGACCAGGTGGCGGAACACGCCCTCGGACAGGTCCGTCGTCCCGGCCGCGGCGCCGAGGGCCGCGGCGGCGATGAACCCGAACTCGGCCGTCAGGTTGCTCAGCTGGGAGAAAAGGTCCGGAGAGCCGGCCGGGCCGTTGCTGTGCGGATCGATCGCGTGGAACAGCAGCCGCAGGCCCAGGACGAGGACGGTCGGCACCACGATCAGCACCACGGCGGTGATCATGAGGCCGCGGCGCTTGCGGAGCTCCAGGTTCTTGGTGGTGATCAGAGCCCAGGTGGGCAGCCAGGCGCTGGTCCTCGGCGCCCGCCGCCGGCCGGGCCCGGGCGCGGCGGATCGTCCTTCGGACAGCGAGGGCTCGGTGGTGGTCACGATGGCTCTCCCAGTCGGCTCGTCACGGACAAGAACCAGTCCTCCAGCGACGCCTGGACCTCCCGGAGGCCGTACACGTCGATCCCGGCCCCGACCAGGCGCCGGTTGAGGTCGGCGACGACCTCACGCGACGCCCCGGCCGGCAGGGTCACGGCCAGCCCGGTGTCGGTGATGGCCGTGCCCGCGGCGATGCCCGCGTCGTCGACGAGCTGTTTGGCCTGGGCGGGTTCGGCGCAGTCGACCTGCACGACCGCGGCACCCGCGCCGCGGATCAGCTCGTCGATGGAACCCTGCCGGATCACCCGGCCGTGGTCGACGATCGCCACCGCGTCGCAGGTGCGCTGCACCTCATCGAGCAGGTGCGACGACAGCACGACGGTGCGGCCCTCGCCGGCCAGGCTGGCGATCATCGCCCGCATCTCGTGCATGCCGGCCGGGTCGAGCCCGTTCATGGGCTCGTCCAGGATGAGCAGTTCGGGGTCGGCGAGCAGGCACGCGGCCACGCCCAGGCGCTGGCGCATGCCCATCGAGTACGTCGCGACCTTGTCCCCGGCCCGTTCGGCCAGGCCGACCCGGGCCAGCGAGGGGGCGATGCGCTGGTCAGCGTCGCCGCCCCGGGCTGCGGCCAGCAGGCGGAGGTTGTCCCGGCCGGTCAGGTGCGGGTGGAAGCGGGGCTCGTCGACGATCGCCCCGACCCGGGCCAGGGCGCGGCTCCGCTCGGCCGGGACCGGCGTGCCGAGCAGCGCCATCGTGCCGGCATTGGCCTTGGTCAGGCCGAGCAAGGTGCGGATCAGGGTGGTCTTGCCCGCGCCGTTCGGGCCGAGGTAGCCGAAGGCGGAGCCGCGCGGCACGAGCAACTCGACGTCGTCGACCGCGACGGTGGGGCCGAACCGCTTGGTCAGGCCGTGGGTCTCGACCGCCCAGCCGCCGTTCGGGTGCTGGAAGGTCGAGGGTGCCCGGCGGGCCGTCGGCGGGGCCGGCGCGGGGCTGGGGGCGGTTGGCTCCCGGCTCGGCAGCTCTTGCCGCGGGCTTGGCGGGCGGTTGAGGCGAACGCGGTGGGTGAGGCGGACCGCGCCATAGCCCAGGGCGGCGAGCACCACGAGGCCCAGGATGATTCCTGGAGCATGGACGGACTGATGGGGTCCGGTGACAGCGGGTCCGGCGGCGAGCAGGTCGTTGGCGTTCATCGTGCCTCATCGTGGCCGAGCAGCGATTGCGCTGTCATCAGGCGGGCGGACGATAAGGGCGTCATTCCCGGGGATGACGCGCGGGGTTCAGGGCGTGGTGACCAGGCCAGATTCGTAGGCGAGGACGACGAGCTGGGTCCGGTCGCGGGCGCCGAGCTTGGTCAGGATCCGGCTCACGTGGGTCTTAACCGTCGGGAGGCTCACGTGCAGCGTCTCGGTGAGTTCGGCGTTGGACAGGCCCCGGGCGACTAGCGACAGGACCTCGCGCTCGCGCCCGGTGAGTTCGTCCAGGCCGCGGGGGGCCTTCCTCGGTGCGCGGTCGGCCTCGGTGAAGTGCGCGATGAGCCGGCGCGTCACGCTCGGGGCCAGTAGCGCCTCGCCGGCGGCGACGGTGCGGATCGCGGTCAGCAGTTCCTCAAGCGGACGGCTCTTCAGCGCGAACCCGCTTGCCCCGGCGCGCAGCGCCTCGAAGACGTACTCGTCCAGGTCGAACGTGGTGAGGATGAGGACCCGGGGGCAGGCACCACGGCCTCGTTCGGAAAAAATCTGCCGCGTGGCCTCGATCCCGTCCAGCACCGGCATCCGGACGTCCATGACGACGACGTCCGGGGCGAGGCGGGCCGCGAGCTCGACCGCCTGCCGGCCGTCGGCCGCCTCGCCGACGACCTCCAGGTCGTCCTCGGCGTCGATCAGCGAGGCGAACGCGGTGCGGAGCAGCGCCTGGTCGTCCACGACCAGAATCCTGGTCGTCACCCCGCGCCATCGATCGGGACCTGGGCGTTCACCCGGAAGCCCCGGCCGGTCAGCGGCTCGGCGACCAGCCAGCCGCCGAACGCCGCGATCCGCTCGCGCATCCCGACGATCCCGTGGCCGGGGCCTGCTTGCCACTCGCCGGCCGCCGGGGGTTCGGCCGGGAGTGTGGCCGCGAGTGTGGCCGCGAGTGTGGGGAGCCTGGCCGGGCCGCCGTCGTCGGTGACGTCGAGCAGGATCTCGCGGTCGGAGACGGCCAGGCTGACCGCGGCGCGGGCGCCTGGGGCGTGCTTGACGACGTTGGTGAGCGCCTCCTGGATGACGCGGTAGACCGACAGCTCGAGCGCCGGGGACAGCGGTCGGTCGGTCCCGGACAGGTGCAGGTCCACCGGGGTGCCCGAGGTCCGGACGGTGTCGACCAGCGCCTTGACGTCGACGAGTTTCGGGGCCGGGGTCAGGGTGGCCGTTCGATGCTCCTCGTCACGCAAGAGCCCGAGTACTACGTGCAGTTCTTCCTGGGCCGTTCGGCCGATATTTTCAATGGATTCGAGGGCGGCGCCTGCCTCCTCCGGGCGTTTGGCCATGAGGCGCCGGCCGACGCCGGCCTGGACGGTGATCACGGCGAGGGTGTGGGCCACGACGTCGTGCAGTTCGCGGGCGATGCGGACCCGCTCCTCGCGGACCTGCTGGCGGGCGCGTTCGGCCTCGGCGGCTTGCTCTTTCTGGGCTTGTCTGGCCAGCCCGGCCAGGTAGCGCCGGCGCGCCGCGACGCTGTCGCCGGTGAACCAGCCGGCCACCAGCGGCAGGAAGCCTTCCACGGCGGCGACGGCGAGGGTGTCCTGCCTGGCCGTAACCGCGGCGTACACGAGCGCTGCGCCGAGGACCACGGCGCTGGCCGCGGCCGCGACGATGGACAGCCGTCTCGGCAGGCGCGAGGCGGCCAGGAACGACGCGAGACCGAGCATGATGCCGAGCGGCAGCGGGGCGTTGCCCCCGGCCATGACCAGCGCGTTGGCGGCGGTGGCGGTCGCCAGCACCGGCAGTGGCCAGCGCCGCAGGGCCGCGATCGGGAAGCACAGCACCCACGCGAGAACCACGCGCTTGCCCGCGCCGTGCAGGTACGGTCCGGCCATTACAGTCAGCGTTATCAGGGCCGCGCAACTGACGAGCACGGCGGGCAGCCAGCGGGGCTGGCTGAGCGCCGTAGGTCCGCGCGACCGGGCCCCGGCGGAAATATCCCTAGCCACAACACTGACGGTAACCACCGGGGTTGTTCAGCGCATCAATCTGGAGGATGACGGTGCATGATCTTCGGGCTATTTGATCTGGGAGATGGAAGGGGACGGGATTGGTGACGACGTCCGGCGCTAGTTACGACCCGATGCGGCAGTTCGCTGAGCTCGCCGGGGATATACGCGACCCGTACCCGATGTTCGCGGGGATCCGGGCGGACAGCCCGGTCCTCGAGGTCCACTTTGACCCGCGACCCGGGTCCCCGGTGCACGTACCGTCCCTGTTCACCGTGACCAGCCACGAGCTCGCGCGGCAGGTGCTCACCGACAACGTGCGGTTCTCCTCGGCCGGGTACGAGGCGATGTTCGGGCCGGTCATGGGGCGGACCATCCTGCAGATGGACCCGCCCGAGCATCAGCGCCACCGCGCCCTGGTGGCCGGGGCCTTCCGCGCCCGCGTCCTGGACCAGTGGGGCGACACGATCGTCGG
>PLDT01000181.1:0-392 GCA_003136255.1 Actinomycetota bacterium | reverse complement strand
GAGATCATCGCCGACCGGCGGCGTAACACGCGTGATGACCTGGTGAGCCAGCTGATCGAGGCCGAGGTCGACGGACACCGGCTCAGCGACGAGGAGATCTATCCGTTCCTGCTGCTGCTCCTGCCGGCCGGGGCGGAGACGACCTACCGCTCGTCCAGCAACCTGCTGTTCGGGCTGCTCTCGCAGCCGGAGCAGCTGGACGCGGTGCGCGCCGACCGGGGCTTGGTGCCGCAGGCGATCGAGGAGGCGCTTCGGTGGGAGACCCCGTCGCTCACCGTGGCCCGGACGGCTACCCAGGACGTGGAGCTGGGCGGGGTGCGGATTCCCGCGGGCGCCTTCGTGACCGTGTCGCTGGGCGCGGCCAATCGCGACCCGGAGCGGTACTTGCTTCC
>PLDT01000509.1:0-3714 GCA_003136255.1 Actinomycetota bacterium | reverse complement strand
GGACTTCACGATCGTCAATGTCGCGCTGCCCTCGATCCAGGACGGCCTGCACGTCGCCACCACCACACTGCAGTGGCTGGTGAGCGCCTACGCTGTGGCCTTTGGCGGGTTCCTGCTGCTGGGCGGCCGGCTCGCCGACGTGTACGGCCGGGCCCGGCTGTACCGGATCGGCCTGATCGTGTTCGTCCTCGCGAGCATCTCCGGCGGCCTGGCTGTCGAGCCCGTCCTGCTGATCACGTCGCGGGTGGTGCAGGGCATCGGGGCGTCCATGCTCGCTCCCGCGGGCCTGTCCCTGCTAGTTACGGCCTATCCCGGGGACAAGGAGCGCAGCCGCGCGCTGGGCACCTACGGCGCGATTACCTCGGCGGGCTTCGCGTCCGGCGCGGTGCTCGGCGGCCTGCTCGTCGAGGTCACCTGGCGCCTGGTCTTCTTCGTCAACGTTCCCGTCGGCATCGCGCTGCTGGCGGCCTCGATGCGGCTGCTGCCGCGGGATCCGCCCGGGAGCGGAAGGGATCTGGACGTTCCCGGGGCCGTCACCGTGACCGCCGGGGTCGCTCTCCTGGTGCTGGCTATCGCACGCGCCGGCGACACGCGGCAGATTACCCAGCCGGCACTGGCCGCCGCGGTCGCGATCCTGCTGCTGGCCGCGTTCGTCATCCGGGAACGCCGGGCCCGGGCTCCGCTGCTCAACCTGGCCCTGCTCAAGGACCGCGCCATCGCCGGAGCCAACCTGACCCTGATCGCGGTCGGCGCCTTCAGCGCCGGCCAGGTCCTCCTGGTGACGCTGTACCTGCAGGAAGGGCGGGACCTCAGTCCGGTTTACACCGGCCTGTGCTTCATCCCGCAGGCGGCCGGGGCGTTCGCGCTGTCCGGCCCGGCCGGCCGGCTCGTGCCCGCCCTGGGTCCGCGGCGCGCGCTGGCCATCGCCCTGGCCATCGCCCTGGTCGCCCTATCCGGAGCCGCCGTCGGCGTGCTGACCGGTTCGCTAGCCCTGCTGCTCGTCGCCCAGTTCGTGCTCGGGGTAGCGGCCCGGCTCAGCCAGGTCTCCTCCACCCTGGCCGGCACCCGCGGCCCGGTCGCCGCCCGCTCCGAGGGCACGGCCAGTGCCCTGCTGACCGCCACCCGCCAGTGCGGTTCGGCCCTCGGCGTGGCGATCGTGTCCGCGGCACTGGTCGCCGTCCACGGCACGGACAATCACCGTACCGCGGTAGCGGGCTTCATCGTCGCCGGCTTCGCCCTACTCGGCCTGCTCGCGACCCGGGTCGTTCCCCCCGCACCCCCGCATCCTCCCACCCCGCACCCGGATCCAGAGCCGCACCACCTGTTCCGCCATCACGCCGGCGGCATCCCCTGACGGCAGCGTTCCTCGTCCCGCAGCGCCGCGAGACCATCGGAAAGCCGGTCGGTCCCATCGCCGGGCCGCATACGCGGGCGGTACCCTGGCCGCCGGGCCAGAGTCGCCGGCCCGGATGCCACCAGCCGGGCCAGTACCGGAGCGGGTTGACGTTCCCCCACCGGTGCTGCCGCAGGTCCCGTAGGCCGACCGTGTGCGCATCCGGAGCCGCCACCCACTGAATGTCTCACAATTTGTGGCCACACATAGCTCAGAGCGGCTGCTCGTCCGAGTAGTTGCCGCCGCTGTTGGCGAAACCTGACTTACCGCTTCCGGTCAACCGTGGTTGTAGAGCTGGCCGAACGTGGGCTCGACCCAGAGGATGTGGAAGACATCGCGGACGCGTACCCCGGCCATCGGTAGCAGTCCGTGGTACCGGAACACCAGAAATCTGTCCTCGTCAATGAACTGCGTCGGGATCGGTGCCTTTACCTGGACGCTGGGCAGAAACTCACTGCCCTGGCCGTGCAGTGGTGCAGTGATGAGGTCCTTCCAATACGAGGACGCTAGCCTCTGGAGCGTCTTGGCGAGGGCCGCCTGCCCTGCGGCATCCAGAGCGTGAACATCAAAACCAGCCCTTAGGAAATGCAGGCAGAACTTCGGCGTCTCGTTGTTGTAATGAGGCGGTTTATCCGGCTGCGCGTACGCGCCCTTAGCAGGCAGCGGGCGTTGGCCCCGGTTCTTTGAGCTAGGCATCAGCGGCGAGACGCGAAGTATTCCTCGATCTCCTGCTGCGGGATGCTGATTCCGCGGACCCCGTCTTGCCAGTGCCTCTGCCACGGCGGTTCTTCATGCGTCATGTTGCGCAGGTGACCGGCAGAGAAGCCACCGTACGTGTTCCACACCTTGCTAAGGAGCTCGGCGGTATCGGGGTCGACCTCGTCCCACGAGAAAGGGTCGGTGTCCGGCAGGACGATGCTGGAGCTGCCGCAGCCCTTGTACTCGTGATACACCTGGGACACCACCGGGCCGTGCGACCACGCCTGAATCTGGTCGGTGAACAGCGGCTGGCGCCGTTCAGCGAGATGGTGCCCCTGCGCGTAGTAGAGCAGCTTTTGGAGCTTAAGGTTGGACAGCTCCTCGCCTTCGGCCTCAGCCCATGCGATGAACCACTTGGCGATGGTCAACGCCGCATAAGGCGGCGCAGCCTGCCTGAGGGTTTGCGCCATGGCCATGATTCCTCCCTGATGCCTTCCAGTATGCCCCGAAGCGCGCGGCAGGTACCTGCCGAGACTAGAACGGCGGCTCGTCCGAGTAGTTGCCGCCGCTGTCGGCCGCCCACGGATCGGTGTCGCCACCCGAGCCGCCCTGGCCGTCCGCCCCCCGGCCGGCTCCCGCGGAACCGCCCTGGCCGCCGCCGTTCCCGGTGGACCGAGCCACCTTGTTGACCTTGGCCGAGGCGTTGCGCAGCGAGGGGCCGACGTCGTCGACCTCGACCTCGTACACGGTCCGCTTCTCGCCTTCCTTNNNGAGGCCACCCGGAACCGCGCCACCGGCTGCCCGGCCGGGGTGAACCGCAATTCCGGGTCATCTACGAGATTCCCAGCGATCGTGATCTGGGTGTCGCCTGCTGCCATCAGTAGTTCTCCTTACGTGCGTCTAGGACTCCTTCCGATATTGTGTGCGACCCCACTGACATTTCCGGCTGTCCTTCCGCAGGTGGGGCGCACGTCAGGTTTTAGGTAACCAAGGTCATCTTCACGATGACCACCCCGGTGCCGCATGCCAGGTCCGGAAGTGTCCGCCTCGGCCGTCGGCTGACCCTTGAGGCCGCGCTGCCGCTGACAGCGGTCGCTCCGTCCGCCCGGCGTCAAGATCCGGGAGGGTTTGGGCTTGCGGGAGCGGTTTGTGCACCATAGACCCCCTGCGCATCCCATAAGCCCGAACCCTCCCGCGTAAACGGTCCTGGGGCGAGACGGCTGAGTCAGGAGGGGCTGGCTGGTACCACGGTGGTCGAGTGGAGGCTCGCCTGGTGCGGCGGACCCGGATTCCGCGGCGTATCCGGGTGCGCCCCAGCGGCCCGAAATCACCACGGAAGCCGGATGCTCCGCGTCGATGGGGCGCCTGGAGCTGGCGAGGAGGGATGGCCGGAGTGCGGGGACAGCCGGACGGGGACGAGGGGACGGCGGGCCGGGACGGCGGGCCTCGGGGCGGCAGTTACTCGCAGCGCGAACTGGCACACCCGACTCGCAGGCCCCGGCAGTCGCGTTACGGGCTCTATTGCAACCAGATCCGGGACATCCCTGGTCAGCGTCATGGGTGAAGATGATCTTGGTTACCTACAAATCTGACCTACATCCCCGCAGGCGCCACCCGGTAAG
>PLDT01000395.1:0-4526 GCA_003136255.1 Actinomycetota bacterium | reverse complement strand
GCGTGTGATATCGACTCGTTCTCGTGTCGCCTGCCTCTGCTAGCTCGTCTGGCCCACCTGGCTCGGGTCGGCCGCAGGCGGCCAAGCTGGGGCTGCGGCCCAGGCAGCGGGTCGGCCTGCACCATCCACCGCCGGGCTGGGATCTGGCCGATCCGCCGGGCGGGCTGACCGACGCGGGCCCGGACGGCCCGGCCGACGTGATCATCGCGTTCTTCACCGCCGCGGGCGAGATCGGCGGGGAGCTCGACGGGCTGGGGCAGCGCATCTACCCGGCCGGGGCCTTGTGGATCGCGTGGCCGCGCCGGGCCGGCGGACACCGCAGCGACATCACCGACAACGTCATCCGCGAGCACGCGCTGCCGATGGGCCTCGTCGACGTCAAGGTGGCCGCCATCGACGAGGACTGGTCCGGGTTGCGCCTGGTCTGGCGGGTGGAGAACCGCGGGAAACCGGAGCGGCGGTGAGTGACGCCGGCGTCAGGGGCGGGTGAGAGCTGGACCTGCGGGCGGGAATAGCTGCGCGGGGCACGCGTTAGCCGCTAGTGATGATTTTGCTCTCGACTAAAGCCTTTTTGTCTCCCGCCGCCCACTCGATTTCGGTATTGATCCCATGAAAGGTTTCCGCAACCGCCGCGTGCCCGGCGAGAGCGTGAGCGAGGCCGCCAAGGCGGTCGCCAAGCGCCAGGCCGAGCAGCTCACCCTGGTGCGCCACCGGGCCCAGCCGGCCGCGGTGTACATCACCCGGATGACGCTAACCGCGGTGTTCGCCTACCTGGTCGCGCTGCAACTGCCGGGCGGGTCGGTCCGGTCGGTCCTGGCCCCGCTGACCGCGCTGCTGGTGGTGCAGGCGACCCTGTTCCACACCATCCGCAGCGCCGTGCAGCGGGTCATCGGCGTCACCACCGGCGTGCTGGCCGCGGTGGCGGTATCGGCTTACGTCCCGTTCAGCTGGTGGGTCCTCGGCCTGCTCATCGCGGGCGCGCTCGCGCTTGGCCTGATGCTGCGGCTGCGTGAGGACGCCCTGGAGGTCCCGATCAGCGCCATGCTGATCTTCGCGGTCGACTCGCACGCCGCCGCGACCAGCCGGATCACCGAAACGCTCATCGGCGCCGCGGCCGGACTGGCCGCCGGCCTGCTCTTCGCGCCGTTGCGGGTGCAGCCCGCCAAGGACGCGATCGGCGACCTGACCCGCCAGATGGGCGACCTGCTCGGCCAGATGGCCGACGGCCTGGCCGACGAACCCGACTCGCGCCGCGCGGCCGAGTGGCTGGACCGCACCCGGGCCCTGCGCGGCGAGATCGAGCGGGTGGACGACGCACTCGCCCAGGCCGAGGAGAGCGTCCGGCTGAACCCCCGGCGGCTCCGCAACGCCAACCCCGCCGCGGGCCTGCGCGACGGCGTCGACACGCTGGAGCGGGCCGCCACCGACCTGCGCGTGCTGGCCCGTGCGGTCTCCGACGGCACCCGGCTGGACAGCGAGGACAGCCCGGTCAAGGACCCGGAAACCCGCGCCCGGCTGGCCGCGGTCATCGCCGAGCTCGCCGCCGGCGTGCGCGCCTACGGCCAGCTCATCGAGGCCGACCCGGAGCCGCTAGACGCCCAGGACGTGCAGGCCGAGCCGCTCGAGGTTGGGCTCATGGATCACCTGGAGGAGGCTCACCGCCAGCAGGACCGGCTGGCCGACGTGCTGGCCGTCGACCCGGCCGAGCGCCCGGACGGCTGGCCGCTGCGCGGCGAGATCCTGGCTCACGTGGACCGCTTGCGCAGCGAACTCGAGCCCAGCCGCGCGGATCCGGACCAGGCTGCGCGCCTTAGTGCGCCTCAGGCCAGGCGGGGCGGGCCCTGGTCGGCCCGGCGAACCATGGGCTCGGCGCGCTCCAGGTCGTCCCACCGGCATTCGAGCCACCAGGTCCCACCCGCCTCGGCGAGCGGGCCGACCAGGGCCGTCGCCGCGCCCGAGCTCGTCCCGGACAGGACCAGGTCGAACGGCTCGCGGTCGCGGCCGGCCCGGGCCCGTTCGCGGCTGAGGAAGTCCCGGATCTCGCGGACGGTCGCGGGGTCGGGCTGCCGGGGCTTACCCCCGTCGTCGCGCAAGAGCGGCACCGCACCGTCCCAGCGGGCCGCGCGGCGCATCGGCGGCCTGGCCGGCCATTCCCCGCCGACCCACACCGGGACCCGCGGCCGCTGCACGGGCGTGGGCAGGAAGGTCACGTCCTCGACGACCACGTGCTCGCCGCGGAAGGTGACCGGCTCGCCCGACCACAGCAGGCTCAGCGCGGTGAGGCCCTCGTCCAGGCGGGCGGCCAGTTCCTTCGGGTCGGTGGTCTCGCCGAAGCTGCCGAACTCGTCGGCTATCGGGGCACCGAGACCGACGCCGAAGATCATCCGGCCGCCGGTGAGGCGGTCGAGGGTGGTCACCTCCCGGGCCAGCTTCGACACCCGCCGCCGCGCCACCGGGGTGATCATCGTGCCGAGCCGGATCCGCTCCGTGGCCAGCGCCGCGGCGGTCAGCAGCACCCACGGGTCGGCGATCGTCCGCCGCTGCGCCTTGCGGTGCGTGACGTGATCCCAGACGAACAACCCGTCCCAGCCCGCCTCCTCGGCCCGCCGGGCCAGGTCGGCGACCACGCGGGGGTCGGCGAAGTCACCGAAGTTCGGCACATCGACAGCGAAGCGCATGCCCGAGGGTAGCAACGGGATACGGCATTCCCGCGGACCACACCAGGCGCATGTCGTGGCAAACTACCCAGGTGACCGCACTGAAGTTGCCCAGTTTGCCGTTCCCCCTGGAACCCGCCGGGCACCCGGCGCTGCACTGCCGGATCCTGCACGGGGCGCTGATCCTGCGCGCGGCGGCCGGGACCGACATGTTCGTCGATCCCGCGGGAACTGATCCGGGGAGTGTTCCGGACGCGGGCCGCTTCGTGGGCTTGCCCCCGGCGGGCGACTTCACGCTGGCCGCCCAGGTCCGGGTGGAGTTCGGCAGCATGTACGACGCGGGCGTCCTGCTGCTGCACGCCCGCGAGCGGCACTGGGCCAAGCTGTGCTTCGAGTACTCGCCGCAGCTCCGGCCGACCGCGGTCACGGTCGTGACCAAGGGCATCTCGGACGACTGCAACTCCTTCGAGGTGGACGGCGACACCATGTGGCTGCGGATCACCCGGTCCGGCGCGGCCTGGGCCTTCCACGCCTCGACGGACGGGTCCTGGTGGCGCTTGCTGCGGTACTTCGCGCTGGGCGGGGACCCGGCCGAGCTGGTCCGGGTGGGCTTCCTGGCCCAGTCGCCGACCGGCGAGGGCTGCACGGCCACCTTCGACCACATCTCGTTCCGGCCCGGTGCCCCGGCGAACCTGCGGGACGGCAGCTGACGCTTACCGGGCGGGCCAGCGGCGGGTGGCCACCAGGGCGGCCAGGCCGGGAGCGAGCCGAAGCTCGGCCGCGTCGAGACCGGGGTGCGTGAGCCAGTACATCCGGGCCTCGTCGATCTCCCCGTTGAAGCGCGGCGGCCACTCTTGCGCGGGGGTCAGGTCGTCGATGACCAGGGTGCCGCCGGGACGGAGCAGGACCGCGGGGTCGGCCGGGTCGCCGGCGGGCTTGCCGGGGCGCTCGCTGCCACGCTTGCCGTGCGCGCCGCCGTCCAGGACGAGCAGGTCGAACGGGGCCTCCCGGTGGATCTCCCGCCAGTCGCCGTGGATGACGGTTACCTGGGGCAGGTCTTTGACCAGGTCCGCAGCGAGCGCGGCCCGGCCGGCATCCAGCTCGACGCTGACCAGGCGGGCACCTGGCTTCGCCCCCGAGGCCAGCCAGGCCAGGCCCACGCCGCAGCCGGTACCGGTCTCGCCGATCACGTCGGCCCCGCTGGCCAGCGCGAATAGCAGGCGCCCGTGCTCCGGGCGGCACGAGTTCTCGAAGCCTTCCCGTCGGGCGATGCTCACCGCCTGCTCGACGAGCGGCGGCAGGTCTGGCAGGCCGTCATACGCGGCCGTCCCCTGCGGCGACACCGCCCCAGCCTAGCGCCCCGACAAATCACGCCAGCCTCTCTAGCCACGCCAGGCGGTTGACCCGTTGCAAGTCGGTGGGCCACCGAGCGAGTTAGACAGCCCGTAACGCGACCGCCGGGGGCGTGGTGTCAGTTATCTTCTGGTGCTGGCGTGCTACGGCAGGGCTTGCGTGCTTTGCATCTGTCTGGTTCCCGGATCCCTGGCCCTCGGCTCGCACCCGCCCCGTCGGCACTCCCACACCAGCTAGCTCACCAGTTCCATTAACGCGGAGGATCTGGCCTAAGTGGAGGATCCGGGCAACCCCAGCGGCCCGGATCCTCCGCAAAAGCCGGATCCTCCACGTCGATGGGGCGCCTGTGGCTGGCGGGGAGGGATAGTTGGGGTGTGGGAGGGCGGGGGGGTGCGAGGGCGGCCGGACAGGGGTGCGAGCATGGCGGGGCACCATCGACGTGGTGGCCAGCGCGCTCGGCAGGCGGAGGAACGGTCCTATCGAGCGCGTAGGGGTTAGGGCTAGTCGGGGTCTAGG
>PLDT01000391.1:0-27620 GCA_003136255.1 Actinomycetota bacterium | reverse complement strand
CCTGATTCCCGAATGCTCCCAGATCTTGGTGCGGGTGGTAGGCGAGAGGCGTTACGCGGGACGCTTCCGCTCCGCACACGCGGCCGAGGGCATACCGGCCCCGGAAGAGGGAACCCTGCCAACTCTGGAAACGTCCGGCCTAGGCGCCGGTTGACCATCGAAGCCACGATGAACTTGTGATCAGCTAGGGTGACCCGGGTCTGGTCCATCGATCTACACTTGGACCTGAAGCGCCGAACTGAGGGAGCCGCGTGAGCGCAGAAGCATCCGAGCTGGTCAGTATCCCCCGTGCGGAACTGGATGCGCTGAAGGCTGAGCTGAAGCGACTGCGGCGGGAAGTCGAGCGAGGCGTGGCCAAGGCGCGCATCCAGACTGATCGCGGCCCGGGCGAGCCCGCTCCCACGTTCACCCGGCAGGAGCTCACTGAGGCGTGGGGAATACGTGAGTGATCGTCTCGTGCGCTTCCCGGGCTCATCCTGGCAGTCACCGGCAAGCTCGTCCAGATCACCGCGAGCCAGGGCATCTGGACGGTCGGCCGCTAACGGCGGGCGGGTCCGGCTGTGCCCGCCCACAAATTGCGGTCCGCGGATTTTGTGCCGCCCGGGCATTCGGAGTTGACTTACCCGGATCTGCTTGTGTGCCTGCACAACGGACTCGGAAGGAAGCTTGTGGCGGGTGTCGTTGATTTCCGGTGTGGTTGCTTCGATCATAGTAAATGTAGCCGCTAAAGCGTTATCGCAATTCGTCCTTTTCGCGGCTGTTATGCCAAATACCGGCGAATCGGATTGGGCCGCGCATGACCACTGCGTCACCAGTTCCCGTCCATCCGCGCCCGGGGGCCCGCGTGGCCCGCCAGCGGCAGCACGTCCAGCGGCCTAACGCTGGTAACCCCGGAGCGCAACCGTGAGCCTGCGCGAGCGCCTGGCCTCGGGCGGCTTCGCGGTGACCGCCGAGATCAGCCCGCCCCGCGGGGCCAGCACCGAGAAGATCACGGCCACCGCGGCGCTGCTGCGGGACTGGGTGGACGCGGTCAACGTCACCGACAACCAGGGCTCCAACGTGCGCCTGGCCAGCTGGGCGGGCAGCCTGGCCGTGCTGGCCGCCGGGCTGGAGCCGGTCATGCAGATGACCTGCCGGGACCGCAACCGCATCGCGCTGCAGTCCGACCTGCTCGGCGCGTCCGCGCTCGGTATCCGCAACATCTTGGTCATGACCGGAGATCGCCCGAAGTTCGGTGACCATCCGGAGGCCAAGCCGGTGTTCGACCTGGACAGCGTGGAGCTCCTTTGGACCCTGCGCACCATGCGCGACCAGCACGTCCTGCTGTCCGGGCGTCGGCTCGACCCGGCTCCGGACTGTTTCCTCGGCGCGGTGGAGAACCCGTTCGCCCCGTCGGGGGAGTTCCGCGCCGACCGGCTCGGCAAGAAGGTCGCGGCCGGCGCGCAGTTCGTGCAGACCCAGTTCGTGTTCGACGTCCCGGCCTTCGCCCGGTGGCTGGCGCAGGTCCGCGACCTAGGGCTGCCCGAGCGGTGCGCCATCCTGGCCGGGGTCGGCGCGGTCCGCTCCGTGCGGGCCCTGGACTACATGCGGGACCACGTGCCCGGGGTGGAGGTGCCAGACGATGTCTACCAAAGGCTGCGGGCCGTGCCGTCAGATAGACAGGCAGCCGAGGGCGTCAAGCTCGCGGCCGAGATCGTCCAGCAGGTGGCCGAGATCCCCGGCGTGGCCGGGGTGCACCTGCTGGTGACCGGGAACGAGCGGGCCGTCCCGGACATCCTGGACCGTGCGGGCGTCCGGATCAGCCGGGAGCCGGGAGGCCACGATGGAAGTTGACCTCCGGCCGGTCAAGAAGCTGCGCGAATCGGCCGCTGCGCGGTCGGCGCTCGGCCCGATCATCGAGGCGGTCTGCGCCTCGCCCGCCGACTTGTCCAGGCTGCGCCTGGTGTGCGACTGGATCCAGTACAAGCAGAACTTCCGCGAGCCCGTCGTCGCCCGCCCCATCGGCACCACCGAGACCGAGATCGCCATCGACCTGCGTCGCAGCACCGGCATAGACCTGGAAGCCGACATCAAGCACGCGCTCGAAGACCCCGCCGGACTGGCGCTGGAATCCTGGGTACCGGGCCGGGACAGCTGCATCTGGCGGTTCAACGCGCTGTACTGGCAGGCCCTGTCCGACTGGGAGCAGGCGACGGGCAAAGAGTACGAGCAGTCGCTGCCGGGCGGCGAGAGCGACGCGCGGAACGCCGAGGCGGCCCGGGAGCTGATCCTGGAACTGTTCCGGATCTGGGACGAGCTCGACGCCCGCCGGGCGCTGCCGGACGAGCTCTACATCCTGGAGCTCGGCGTCGGCAACGGCAACCAGGCCCGCACCTGGCTAGACGAGTTCGTCCAGCTGGACCGCAGGCACGGGCGCGAGTACTATCGCCGGCTGCGGTACCTGATGGGCGACTACTCTCCGCACGTGCTGGAACGGGCCCGCCGGGCCGTGGCCCACCACAGCGAGCGGATCAGCGCCCTGGTCGTCGAGGCCACCCGCCCGGACATCACGCTGGGATTCCTCGGCAGCAAGGCGTTCCTGGTCTACATCTCCAACGTGTACGACAACCTGCCCACCGACGAACTGGCCTGCATCCACGGGCGCACCTACCAGGTGCAGACCCAGGCCTTCCTGACCGACGACGACGCCGACCTGATCGCCGGCCGGTTCGGCATCGACCGGCCCGCAGTTGCAAAGCTCGTCGACCGGCTGCTGCGCATCGGCCCCGAGCTGCTGAGCGAGTCCGCGCCCGGCCAGTTCCCCGCTCCGGAAAACGCGGTCGGCTTCTGGCGGGCGGTGTGGGACGCGCTGCGGCTCCGGGAACGGTACGTCCCGCTGGAGGGCCTGGACAGCTACCAGCTCACCGGGGAGCTGACCGGCGAGATGCTCCATCCGCTGATCGAGGCGGACGGCGACATCCGGATGCACGTCAGCAACGGCGCGCTGTCCAGTTTCATCGGGACGCTGCCGCTGTTGCACCCGTTCGGCCGGGTGCAGTGCCACGACCTGTTCCTGACCGGCAGCCACCAGTACCGCACCGGTTTCTACGGGCCGGGCAAGTACGACGGCTCGGTGGTCAACTGGGTCAACGGGCCGCTACTGCAGCTGGTCGCGAGCCGGCGCGGGTTCGGCGTCCAGTTCGCGCCGTTCCGCCAGCGGCCGGGCTCGAACATCACCACCCTTACCGCCCAGGCGCGTGACTAAATGCTCCTCCCGACCACCGTGGTGGGCTCCTACTCGGTCCCGGAATGGCTGGAACGGCTGAAGACCGAGTACTACCAGCGCCGGATCAGCGCGCAGCACCTGGCCGAGATCCACGAGGTGGCGATCAAGGCGGCGGTCAAGGACCAGGAGCTGGCCGGCATCGACATCGTCTCCGACGGCGAGCTGCGCCGGGACAACGACGTGGACTACTTCCTGGCCCGGATCCCGGGCGTGCACATCCCGCAGCGGGCCAAGACCGACTACTTCGACTACTACGACGCGGAGGTCACCCGGCCGCTACCCGATAGCCATGACACGACCTTGGAACTGGCTAAAGACTTCACGTTCACCCGCCAGCTCACCCAGCGGCCGGTCAAGTTCTCCTTCACCGGCCCGTTCTCGCTGTCCCGCCGGATCCGCGACGGCGCCTACGAGCAGCCCGGGGACCTGGTCCGGGCGCTGGCCCGCCGGCTCAACGCCGAGGCCCGCACGCTGGCCGCGGCCGGCGCCGACTTCCTGCAGATCGACGAGCCGTTCCTGGCCGGGTACCCGGACCAGGTCGAGCTGGCCGTCGAGGCGGTCAACATCGTCACCGAGAACATAGATGCCACCTGGGCGCTGCACGTCTGCTACGGCAACCGGTACGCGCGGCCGTCATGGGAAGGGCACTACGACTTCCTGTTCCCCGCGGTGAAGACGGCGCGGGTCGACCAGATCGTGCTCGAGTTCGCCCGCAAGGGCCTGGATGACCTGCGGCTGATCCGCCAGCACGGGTGGGACCGGTGGCTGGGGTTCGGCGTGATCGACGTCAAGAGCCCCGAGGTCGAAACGCCCGAGCTCGTCGCGGAACGGATCCGCCGGGCGCTGGAGTACGTCCCGGCCGACCGCTTGATGATCAACCCGGACTGCGGGCTGCGGCACCTCCCACCCGAGGTAGCCCGGCGCAAGCTGCGCGCCATGGTGGCCGGGGTCGCGGCCGTCCGGGCCGAGCTTGNNGCGCTGACGGAGGATCCCGGGTCGCGGGTGGCGGTCGAGACCCTGCTGACCACCGGGCTGTGTGTCCTGGCCGGCGAGATCACCACCAGCGCGGTCCTCGACTTCGCGGCGATCGCCCGCCAGGTGATCTGCGACATCGGCTACGACACCGGCGAGTTCGGCTACGACGGCCACGCGATCGGCGTGATCACGGCGCTGGACCGGCAGTCACCCGACATCGCCCGCGGGGTGGCGTCGTCCCACGATCAACGAGCGGGCAGCACCGACCCGTTCGACGCCGCGGGCGCGGGCGATCAGGGCATGATGTTCGGCTACGCGACCAGCGAGACACCGGAGCTCATGCCGATGCCGATCGTCCTCGCGCACCGGCTGGCCCAGCGGCTCGCGCACGTCCGCCGCAACGGGCTGCTGCCGTACCTGCGGCCCGATGGCAAGACCCAGGTGACGGTGCGCTACGACGCGGCGGGCCAGCCGGTCCGGGTCGAGAAGGTGCTCATCTCCACCCAGCACGAGGACGGGGTGCAGGCCAAGCTCCCCGACGCGCTGTGGGAACAGGTGGTGACGCACGTCCTGCCCCCGGACAGCTACGACCCCGGCGCCCTGCGCCGGGAGTTCTACGTCAACCCGACCGGGCGGTTCGTGATCGGCGGTCCGGTCGGCGACACCGGGCTGACCGGCCGCAAGATCATCGTCGACACCTACGGCGGGTTCGCCCGGCACGGCGGCGGCGCCTTCTCCGGCAAGGATCCCAGCAAGGTGGACCGGTCCGCCGCCTACGCGGCGCGGCACGTGGCCAAGAACATCGTCGCGGCCGGCCTCGCCGACCGGGCCGAGGTCCAGGTCGCCTACGCGATCGGGGTGGCCCGGCCGCTGTCCCTGCTCATCGAGACGTTCGGCACCGAGAAGGTCCCTCGGCCGCTGATCGCCGACCTGGTCCGCGACCACTTCGACCTGCGGCCCGCCGCCCTGATCCAGGCCCTGGACCTACGCCGGCCGATCTACCGCCAGACGGCCGCCTACGGCCACTTCGGCCGCAACGAGCCCGGCTTCACCTGGGAACGCACGGACCAGGCCACCGCCCTGCGCTCCGACGCCAACCTTATTTAAGCCGAACGCAGCGTGGCGCACGCCCCCGGCACCGCCTCATCCGGACTCCCGCTGACGGACCCCCCGCTGACGGGCCCGCCGGACGTCGGGACCGCGCCCGCGGCGACCAGGGCGTTCCAGACATCCTCGAGGAGGTATTTCCTCGTCATCGAGAGCTTGAACCTGACCCGGTACAACTCGGTCCGGTACGCGATGGGCTGTGCCCGCATCTGGCGGCGCAGCGGATTCCGGTACCACTCACCCAGGATCAGGCCGAGACCACCCACGATCTGTAGCCTAACTACACGTAAAGCCGCAACCGGACGGCCCCATGGAAAGTCCCATTAAGCGACGGTAAGCGGAAGCGGACCGGAAAGAGGCGCGCCGATGACGCGGCGAACAACGGCGGGTGCGTGGTGCACGGCCGCGGTGATCCTTCTCTTGTCGGCCGGCTGCGCCTCGGCTACCCCGAAGGCAGGCGCGCCAGCCTCGCCGCCGGGCTCGCCAGCTTCACTGCCGGGCTCGCCAGCTTCGCAACCCAAGCCGATGTGGTTCCAGTCGCTGCAGATGACGTCGGCCACGTCCGGGTGGGCGCTGGTCTGGTCGGCGAACCCGGGAGTCATCGCCGATAACGCGCACATCCTGCTCGCACGGACCACGGACGGGGCGCGTACCTGGCGCGACGTGACGCCCGCCGCGGCACGCCCGATGCTGACGACGCTGTATTCCTTCCAGGCCCTGGACCCGGTCGACCGCAACCACGCCTACCTGGCGGTCAGCCGCGCGACATCGGACTCCGGCGACGGCGGCCCGGTGAGCACGACCGCGGTCTTCGTCACGGCCGACGGCGGGCGTACCTGGACCGAGTCGGCGGTTTTCCAGACCAGCGCCCCAGCGGCCCGGTTGAGCTTCGCCGATGCCAGCCACGGCTGGCTGCTGCTCAGCCCGACCTTCAGGGGACCGGGGCAGCCCGTGACCTGGCTCTACCGGACATCCGACGGCGGCCTGCACTGGTCCCCGGCCGCCGCCCTCGCGCCGCCGGGAAACTACGGGACGAACAGCTTCTGCCAGCCACTGAACCTGACCTTCCTGACCGCGGCCACGGGCTGGGTCTCCATCGGCTGCCGGGCGCAGGCCGAATTCCTGGTCAGCCACGACGGCGGCGGCAACTGGGCCGCCCAGCCCTTGCCGCTCTCAGCGAGCACCCTCGGTCCGCCGAACGGCCCGGCGTTCCTGACCGGACCACAGTTCACCGGCGGCACCGGGTTCCTGACCGTGGCCCCGCAACCGCCGGGCACCCCGTCCCTGCTCCACAGCCCGGATCGGGGCCAGGCCTGGCAGCTCCTGAAGCTGCCATCCCGCGCGGGTCAGTACCCGCAGGTCGAGTTCTTCACCCCGGCGGACGGTGTGCTCGTCACGGCAGGCCCCCAGCAGGCGCTCGGCCGGATCTTCTACCTGACCACGGACGGCGGCCAGTCCTGGACGCCGGTCCGGCAAGGCACCCACTTCACCCAGTACGGCGAAGCCATCGACTTCGCCAGCCAGCAGGCCGGCTTCGCCTGGAACTCCGGCGGGAACACCGCAGGCGTCCCGCCCCCGCCCCTCTACGAGACCACCAACTCCGGCCGCACCTGGCACCCTTTCATCCCGCACCTGGTCACGGGCTGACCCCGACCAGCGCCGCAAGCGAGCCCAGGCGCTCTTGTGGCCGGCCTCAGGAATTCGCAGGTCCTTTTTGGGTGCCGTGTCATTGTCCAGCTGGAACGGCCGTGGGAATCTCCGCATTAGCGTGCGGCAATGCCCAGTTTTCCCACCATTCACGCTGTTGGTGGCTGCCGCGAGGAAGGGGCCGCCTGTGCTGGCCGCAGTGACCAGATCACCCGGTGAGATGGTGCTGGAGGACGTTTCCGATCCGGGACCTGCCCGTGCCGGGAACGTTATCGTCCGGCCTGAGGCGGTGGGCATCTGCGGATCTGACTTCCATCTGTTTTCCGGTGACGTGGGCGCGCTTTCCGGCGCCCGCCACTTCTATCCGCGGATTCAGGGCCACGAAGTGTCCGCGATCGTCGAAGATCCCGGGGACGCCGCGACCGTAAAACACGGCGACCGGGTCGCCATCTGGCCGTTGCTGCCCTGCGGGGACTGTTATCCCTGCCGGACCGGAAGGCCCAATGTATGCCCGCGATTCCGCCTGGTCGGCGTGCACCTCGACGGCGGCCTGCAGCAACGGCTCGAGGTCCCCGCGTCGACCGTGTTCGGCGTTGGTGACCTGGACCCCGACTGCACCGCCTTCGTCGAGCCCGCCTCGGTCGCGGTGCACGCCCTGGCCCGCGGCCGGCTGGAACCCGGGGAGCGGGTGGTCGTGTTCGGCGCCGGGCCGATCGGCCTGGCCACGACCCTCGCCGCGGCGTCTGCCGGCGCGCGCGTAACCACGCTCGACCCGGTACCAGCCCGGCGCGACCTGGCCAAACGCCTAGGCGCCGAGCACGCGACCTGGGCTCCAGCCCAAACCGTAAGCGACGAAGCAGGCGGCGACGGCCCGCCGTTGATCGTCGAGACCAGCGGCGAACCCGAAGTCCTGCGCCACGCCATCGATCTGGTCTCGGCGGCCGGGCGGGTCGTGGTGGTCGGCATGTCGTCAGCCGCCGTCCCGATCCGGCCGGGCGCCTTCCCGGAGAAGGAAATAGACGTCGTCGGCTCTAGCTGCGCGACCGCCGAGGATTTCCGCAACGCCATAAAGCTGGTGCGCGCAAACCGCGCTTCGCTCGCGGCGCTCTTTTCCCATCATTTCCCGCTGACCCGTACGGCCGAAGCATTCGAATTCGCCATGAACCGGCCACCGGACGCCATCAAGGTCCTGGTGACCGTTGATTAACGCCAGATGAGAACTCGCCACCGAAGAGGGGGAGAGATGAGAGCACAGATGCCGAGGGCCCCGCGGGCCGTCCAGGCGCGAAGAACGATCGTGCTCGCCGCAGCCATCGCCATAGCCGCGGCCGGCTGCAGCAGCAGCTCAAGCTCCAGTTCCACCACGGGCACATCCACGAGCACCGCCACCAGCACCGCCACCAGCACCGCGAGCGCGCCGGCCAGCACGAGCGCGGTCAGCACGTCGCAGTGCGGCACCAAGCCGGGCGCGGCGGCCACCGGCACGCCGATCGCGCTGGGCGCGATCGTCACCAACCAGCCGGGGACCTCATTCACCGACATCCCGAACATGGCCAACGCGTACTTCGCCTGCGTCAACGCCAACGGCGGCATCAACGGCCACCCGATCAAGCTCTACATCGAGACCGAGCAGACTAACCCGGCCCAGATCGCGGCCGACGCTAAGCAATTGGTCCAGACCGACCACGTGGTCGGCATCGTCGGCAACACGTCCATCATCGAGTGCTCGGTCGACAGCAGCTACTGGCAGAAGCTCGGCTACGACATCATCGACTCCGGGATCGCCCCGGAGTGCTACTCGACGCCGAACAGCGCCGCGGTCAACATGGGCCCGCGGTACAGCTCCGACGGCGCGGTACAGTACGCGCTGAGCCAGCACGTCAACAAGATCGTCTTCGACCAGTCGAACGTCCCCGGCACCGGTTACATCGCGGCCGGCCCCGCGGCGCTGGCCAAGGCGGCGAACGTGCCGATCGTCCAGCTCACCGAGAACGTGCCGATCTCCGACGCAGACTCGGTGGCGATCAAGGAAGTCGACGACGCCGGCCCGAACGGTGCCGTGGTGCTGAACTTCACCCCGCCCGAGGCGCTGGTCATCCTGCAGGCGGCGCAGAAGCTCGGCCTGGAGGACCGGGTCAAGCTGTGGGGCTGCTCGACCCCGTGCAACACCGACTTCCTGGCCCAGTCGCTGGGACCCAAGTGGAACAACAAGCTGTTCGTCAACGCGGAGCTGCTCCCGCCGGACGTCACGAACACGACCACGATGAACCTGTACAAGGCGATCCTCAAGCAGTACGGCTCGGCGGTCTCAGGCGGCATCGGCAGCTTCAGCCAGATGGGCTTCACCGAGGCCGAGATCGCGGTCCACGCGCTGGACTCGGTGACCGGGGCCTATACCGTGCAAAGCGTCAACGCCGCGTTCCAGGCGGTCAGCAACTTCAATACCGGCATGCTGTGCCAGCTGTGGAGCTACGGCAGCTACAGCCTGCACATCCCGAACAACGACGACTCCACGGTCACGCCGGACAACGGGAAGATGGTCACCGCCCAGGGCTGCACCCAGATCTCGTCGGTCGACCCGCAGATCGCGCAGTACCGCAGCCTGGCCGGCACCGCGGCAGCCGCGCCGGCCTCCTAGAAGATCAATGCCACCTTGGTCTGACTTCGAGCCGTTCATCGTCAGCGGCCTGGCCCTGGGCGGGGTGTACGCCCTGTCCGGGGTCGGGCTGGTGGTGCTGTACCGGGCCACCGGCGTGCTGTACCTGGCCTTCGGCGCGGTCGGCGCCATGGGCGCGCTGATCGCCTGGTCGCTGGGCCGGGAAAACGTGCCCGGCTGGCTGACTTGGCTGGTCTGCATCGCCGCCGCCGCCGTCATCACCCTCGGCTACGGCTTGATCTTCGGCCCCGCCCTGGCTAAGCGAGACCCGCTGGTCAAGGCGGTGGCCACTATCGGGCTGACCCTGATCCTGTACGGCCTGATGGACCTGCTGTGGACGAGCAGCGGCGGCCAGGCCCGCTCGGAGAGCCTGCCCACTGACAACGGCGGCTTCTCCATCGGGCAGATTCAAGTGGACTGGACGCAGGTGATCGCGTTGGCGGCCGGGGTGGTGATCACCGTGGGGACCGGCGTGTTCCTGCGCTACACCAAGCTCGGCACGGCGATGCGGGCCATGGCCAACGACCGCGAGATCACCGCTACCCTCGGCGTCCCGGTCCGCAAGGTCGAGGCGGCGGCCTGGCTGGGCTGCGGGGTGCTCGCGGGCGTGGCCGGCCTGCTGCTGGCCGACCTGGCCGCGCTGGACGCCACCACGCTCACCTTCCTGGTCATCTCGTCGCTGGCCGCGGTGCTGATCGCCCGGCTGCGCTCGATCACGCTCACCTTCGCGGCCGCGATCTTGATCGGCCTGCTGCATGACCTGCTGACCCCGATCACGGCGCTGAGCAATTACCAGAACATGACCCCGTTCGTGCTCGCCGCCGCGGGCCTGCTGGTCATGTCGCGGCGCCGGGTCATGACCCAATCCCGCGAGGAGGCCTAGTGGGCGCGGACCTCGGCCTCCGCAGCACGGCCGGCCGCCAGACCAGCCGCCGGCGACCCGGCCGCCCCCAGCTGATCCGAGCCGCCGTAATAACCGTCCTGCTGCTGTTCGTCCTGTTCGGCTTCCCGCAGTTGCTGAGCCTGTACTACATCGACACGATGACCCAGGTGGCCGTGTACTCGATGGTCACGCTCGCGCTCGGCGTGCTCGTCGGCCGGGTCGGCCTGGTCTCGCTGGGCCAGGTCGCGGTGCTCGCCATCGGCGCCTGGGTGGCCGCCCGCCTGCTGTTCGCCACCGCCCAGCCCTACCCGGTGATCCTGCTCGAGGCGGGCCTGATCACGATGGTGGCGGGCATGGTCACCGGCCTGCCCGCGCTCCGGCTGCGCGGCCTGTACCTGGCCCTGATCACGTTGATGCTGGCCGGCGCGATCACCGTGGTGCTCGCCACGGTGAACTTCCCGAACGGCGGTCACGGCTTCCTCGGCTACAACGGCAGCCTGGTGCACATCCCGCCGATCCGCCGCCCCAGCGTGGCCGGAAGCGACCCGGCCTACTTCCGCTACGCGGTCATCGTCGCGATCTTGATGTTCCTACTCGTGCTGGCGCACACCAAGACCAAACCCGGCCGCGCCTGGGCCGCGATCCGGCAGAGCGAGCCGGCCGCGCTGGCCGCGGGCATCAACACCACGCTGTACAAGCTGTGGGCGCTGGCCCTTGCCTCGTTCATCACCGGCGTGGCCGGCGGTGTGCTGGCCGGCGCGGTGCACTACCTGTACTCCATCGGCTTCCCGACCCAGGATTCGATCACCCTGCTGGCCGTGACGCTGATGGGCGGGGTTTACAGCATGTGGGGCGCGGTGGTGGCCGCGCTGCTGTACCAGTTCCTGCCGGCCCTGCTGAATAACTGGGGTGTCTCGGCCGACTGGCTCACCATCTTGTTCGGGCTGGGCGTGCTCCAGGTGCTGACCACCGCGCCGGCCGGCCTGGCCGACCAGGTGCCCAAGGACCTGGCCCGCCTGGCCCGCCTGCTCAGCCGCCTNNAAGACCACCTTCTTCAACGTGCTGAGCGGCTTTGTCCGGCCCGCCGCGGGCACGGTCCGCGCGTTCGGGGTAGACCTGCTCTCGATGGCTCATTTCCGGCGCGCGCGGTGGGGGGTGCGCCGCACGTTCCAGACCGAGCAGGCGATCGAGGAACTATCGGTGTTCGACAACGTCGCCATGGTGCACGAGCACTCCAAACTCGGCGCGGCCACGCGCAAGGGGGACGTCCTGGACGCCATCGGCTTCGTCGGACTGGACGCCGACCCGGACGCCAGGATCCGCACGCTGACCGCCGGCCAGCGCCGCCTGGTCGAGGTCGCCCGCGCGGTCGTCGGCCGACCGCGGCTGGTCCTGCTCGACGAGCCCGCCGCCGGGCTGCCCGACGAGGAGACCAGCCACCTCGCCGACGTCATCCGCGGCATCCCCGAACATACCGGGGCCCTGACCATCCTGGTCGACCACGACATGAGCCTGGTCTCGGCCTGCTGCACGACCACCGCCGTGCTCGACTTCGGCAAGCTGATCGCCTCCGGCCCGACCGCCGCCGTGCTGCGCGACGACGACGTGATCCGCGCCTACCTGGGGGTGGCGTGAACGCCCTTCAGATCGCAGACCTCACCGTCGAGCGCGGCGGCCGCCCCGTCGTCAAGCAAGTCTCGGTGCAGATCCCGGCCGGCCAGGTCACCGCCCTCCTCGGCCCGAACGGCGCGGGCAAGTCGACCCTGGTCCTGGCCGTCGGCGGCGTGCTCAAACCCAAAGCCGGCTCGGTGGTCCTAGACGGCACACAGATCACCGGCCGCCGCCCGGAGCGGATCCGCCAGGCCGGTGTCGCGATCGTCCCCGAGGGCCGCCGCCTGCTCCCGGACCTGACCGTGGCGGATAACCTGCGGGTGGCCAGCTACGCCCTGTCCCGCGAGCAGGCCCAGGCCGGCCGGGCGCAGGTCCTGGAACTGTTCCCGCAGCTCGGTCAGCGGCTGGCCGCGCTGGCCCGCACCCTGTCCGGCGGCGAGCAGCAGATGGTCGTGCTGGCCCAGGCCCTGATCGCCCAGCCGCGCTACATGCTGATCGACGAGCTGTCGCTGGGCCTGGCCCCGGTGGTGGTCAGCCGGCTGGTCCCGGTGATCCGCACCATCGCCGAGGGTGGCACCGGCGTGCTGCTCATCGAGCAGTTCGCCACCGTGGCCCTGGGCCTGGCCAACCACGCCCACATCATGGAGGGCGGCCAGATCCGCTTCTCCGGCCTGGCCAGCGACCTTCGCGCCCACCCCGACCTCCTCCGGTCTGCCTACCTGCTGCGCGGCAGCCAGGACAACCCCCCGGACCAGCCGGGCGCCGTAACTCCCGCCACCGGCCGTTCGCCCTGAAATATCTATGCCGAACGGGCCGTGGTACCCGCGTCCGGTCATGGATGGCAGGTGGTGCACTTCATGTGCGGGCCGGTGTTGTGCTCGAAGGTGTCGATGTCCGGCGAGCCGACGCAGTTGGTCGCGCAGCGGCTGACGCGGACCATTTCTTTCGCCCACGACTCGAACTGGGCCAGGAAATCCGTTCGCGCCTGCCGGAACGCGTGGGTCGTCTGGCCTACCTTGCCGGTGAAGACCGGAAACGGGTGGCTCGCGAGGAAATCCAGGAAATCCTGGCCATGCTGGCTCTCATGGAAGCGCAGCGAGGTGGTGCCCGCGGCCTTATCGGCGGCGGTGCTGCCACGGCCATAGGCGGACGTGTTGGTCAGCGGGTCGCGGCCGGCGTCCGGGCCGGTCGCGGCGTAGCTTGTGAAGATCTCTACCACTGGCGCCGTCGGAATAGGCCCCATGATCTTTGTTACATGGCCCTTGGCTTCCCTGAAGCCAGGGGTCTCCAGCTGGTCGGGAACGAACCGGGGCTTCGTTATGTTTTCGTCCCCCCCGCTCGTGTCGGGCAGAATTCGCACGTGTAGTCCGTTGATCGTCAGCTCGGCCGCCCCCTGCGCGTTGAACTGCGCGCCCGGCGGGACCTGGGTGCTGATCGCGAGTATGCGGTCCAGCTCGGCCAGTGCGTCCGGCTGGACCGCGGGCTTGGCGCGCAGCGCGCGCAGCGCGAGCGGTGCCATCGCGCGCAGATGGTCGGTGACGAACGAAGCCTTGACGTCCTGGGCGGTGAGGATGCCCTGACCTAGGCGCCACTCCAGTACGCGGATCACCTCGGCTCGTACCGCGGCTACCCGACCAAGATCGGCCGCCGTAGCCGCCGCCCCCGGCCGGCGGGCGCGAAATCCGGACTGAGATCGAACAGCACCTGACCGTTGCGGCCGGTTTTCAGGTCGGCCCGGACCCCGCCACCGGCCGGCAAAGTGATCGTCGTCCCGGCGAACCAGGAGGAGCTCACGACCGGGAACTCGTGCTGGAGGATCAGGTTGAAGGCCTTTGTTCCGGTACCCCCGTCCGGTGACGGCCCGGCCGTGCCCGCATCGGGCTGGCGCTGAGTCCCGGCCGTGCCCGCATCCGGCTGGCGCTGAACGCTACCGGCGTGCGCAGTCCGGGGCGCCATTCCCTGCTGGCGAACATGCGCCAGCTCGTGCGCCAGCAGTCGGCGGCCCGATTCGCTGCCGGGCTGGTACCGTCCCGGCCCGAAGACGATGTTCGCACCGACGGTGTAGGCCCGGGCCCCGAGCGCGCGGGCCGATGCCGCGGCGCGCGGGTCGGCGTGCACGCGTACGCGACTAAAGTCGTAGCCGAACCGTGGCTCGAAGAACTCGCGCGCCGACCCCTCAAGTGCTTGGCCAGGCCCGCTTATGACCTGGTGCGCGTCTTCGGCCGCCGTGGCGTCGAACTCCGCGGCCCGTTCGAGCGGATCGTCAACCCGGCCGACCGCCAGTTTCGGCTGCACGGTGCCCGCTACCGCCATGGCGGCTACCGACGGCGCGCGGAGCCGAGGCCGGCCCGCGCGGTCAGCCGCGAATACGGGAACCGCGCTGAAGTCCGCGGCCCGGTCCGGCGGGTGTACTTCTTGCGGCCGCGGGTCCTCGTGCCGGTCGCCCGCTGCAGCCAGGAACCCGGGCTCCGTCAGCCGCAGCGCTGCCCGGCCGTCGGCTGTGGCGCGACTCGCCGGCTCGGCGGTTGCCTTCGTCTGTCCGGCAGACCTGGCGATCTTCGGAGCAAGCATGGGGCGGCTCCTCATGGCCGGCCCGGCCGTGAACGGCCCGTTACCTGGCTGGATTGTACCCCGATAGCCCGATCGTGAAGCTGACCTCACCGGCCTCGCCGCTGCCCTGTAGCGTTAGATCATGCCCGAGCAGCATGCATCCCCGACCTGGCAGCCGCCGTCGCAGGACGAGCAGTTCAGCGGCACCTTGGACGCCGCCGAGCGCAACGAGCTCCCCGACTCGGCCTACGCCTTCCCCGCCCAGCGCAAAGAGCCGCTGACCTCAGCCAGCCACGTGCGCTCCGCGCTGGCCCGTTTCGATCAGGTCCAGGACGTCACCGACGCCGACCGCGCGCAGGCCTTCGAGAACATCCGCCGCGCCGCCTCCTACTACGACGTCGACATGACCGAACAATCCTGGCCCGACCTGATGCACTAGCGCCGTCCCAACCACGAGCCCAACGTCGAGAAGCGGACAGAGGCGGACATGAGCACGGACCAAGCGGACCAAGCTGGCCAAGCGGACCGGGCTGGCCAGGCTAGCCAAGCCGACCACGTTGACGCGCTGGTGATCTTCGGCGCCACCGGTGACCTGGCCAAACTCGAGACCTTCCCGGCTCTGGTCGGGCTGGTCGAGCGGGGCGTGCTGGACGTCCCGGTGATCGGCGTGGCCAAGAGCGGCTGGGGCCTGGACCAGTTCCGCGACTACGCGACCGCCTCGCTGAAGCTGAACAACCTGGATCCGGGCAGCCCGCCCGCGGTCCAGCTGCTCAAGCAGCTGCGCTACGTGGACGGCGACCTGGACGACCCCGCGACCTACAAGGCCATGTCGGACGAGATGGGCGAGGCCCAGAAGGCGCTGTTCTACCTCGAGGTGCCGCAGGGGCTGTTCGGGCGTATCGCCCAGGGCATCTCCGAGGCCGGACGGGCCAAGGGCAGCCGGGTCATGGTCGAGAAGCCGTTCGGCAACGACCTGGCCAGCGCCCAGCAGCTGAACGTCACCATGCAGCAGTATTTCCCCGAGGACGCCATCTACCGGGTCGACCACTGGCTGGGCCTGGAACCGGTGGACAGCCTCATGTTCGTCCGGTTCGCGAACTCGATCATCGAGCCGCTGCTGAACCGGACCTACGTGCAGAGCATCCAGATCACGATGGCGGAGGCGTTCGACGTCTCCGACCGGGGCAGCTTCTACGACAAGACCGGCGCGATCAAGGACGTGATCCAGAACCACCTGCTGCAGGTCCTGGCCACCGTGCTGGCTGAGCCGCCGGACGGCACCGGCCTGGATGCCTGGCGGGCGTCCAAGGCCGATCTCCTCGGGGCGCTGCGCCCGCTGACCCCGGACCTCACCGTCAAGGGCCAGTACCAGGGCTACCTCGACGTCAAAGGGGTGGCCCCGAACTCCAAAACCGAGACCTACGCAGCGATCAGGCTCGCCGCCGACTCCTGGCGCTGGGCCGACGTGCCGATTTTGATCCGGGCCGGCAAGTGCCTGCCGCTGACCGCCACCGAGGTCACGGTCACCTTCCGCCGCCCGCCCTACGACCCGTTCGGGATCGGCGAAAACCCGAACACGCTGCGGTTCCGGATCAACCCGGAGAACCGGGTCAGCCTGACCCTGGTCGGCAAGAAGCCCGGCGTCGGCTGGCTGCCCGAGGCCGAGGACCTCAGGTTCGCCGAACACCCCGGCTCCGACCTGCGCCCCTACGACCGGCTCATCGGCGCCGCGCTCGCCGGGCAACGCTGGCTGTTCGCCTCACAGGAACAGGTCGAAGCGGCCTGGCGGGTCGTCGACCCCGTCCTCGGCGACGTCNNGCTAGGGCCGCTCCTGCTGCCCGACCAGCATGACCACGTCACCGATCGTGCGGACCAGGCCGTGCCGCCGCCGGACGACGTCGGCGATGATCCCGGTCCACCCGGTCTGGTGCCAGGCGCCGAGCGCCGCGGCGTTGTCGCCGTGGAAGTACTCGGAGAAGATCAGGTTGTCCCGCCACGCCGGGTCGGACTGCAAAAACTCGGTATCGCCGAAGCACGCCCGCCGGCCGTCGGGCCCCCGGGTGAAGATCGAGATCAGCCGGTCCTGCAGGTCGGCGGCCACCTTGTCCAGCGTCAGCCGGGTCCCGGACCCGGTCGGGTACTCGACGGTGAAGTCGTCGCCGAAGAACCGGTGGTACCGCTCCAGGGCGCTGATGACCAGGTAGTTCAGCGGGAACCAGACCGGCCCGCGCCAGTTGGAGTTGCCGCCGAACAACGCCGTGGTGGACTCCGCGGGCTCGTAATCGATGCTGGCCGTAACGCCCTCCACCGAAAGCTCGTACGGATGGTCACGGTGGTAGGCCGACAGGGCCCGCAGACCGTGCGGGGACAAGAACTCGTTCTCGTCGAACAGCCGGCCCAGCAGCCGCTCCAGCCGGTCCGGACCGACCAGCGAGAGCAGCAGCCGCTGCTCACCGGTCGGCCCGCGCAGCACGCCGCGCTGGCGCATCGCGCTGGTGTCGGTCAGGTCCTCGCGGCCAAGCAGGTCGGCGAACTGTTTGCCGAGCACCAGAGCCTGCTGCAGGTCGTCCTCGCTGACCACCGCGGCCGCCAGCATCGGGATGATGCCCACCATCGACCGGACCTTGATCGGCACCTGGGCCCCGGACGGCGTCACCAGCCGGTCGTAGTAAAAACCGTCGTCGGCATCCCACAGGCCCTGGCTGTCCAGCGCGTCACGGATGGCCGCGAAGTGCTCCAGGAACTTGATCACCAGGTCGGTCGCGTGGCGCTGCCCGCTCCGGCTCAAGATGCTGGCGATGCTGCCCATGGCGATGGCGTAGGCGCCCATCCACCCGGTGGCGTCGGACTGCTCCAGGATCCCGCCGACGGGCAGCTTGGAGCGATCCAGCGGGCCGATGTTGTCCAGGCCGAGGAAGCCGCCCTCGTACACGTTCTTCCCGCCGGCGTCTTCCAGGTTGACCCACCAGGTGAAGTTGACCANNTCCAGCGCCGCCCAGGCCTGGACCGGCGGGTTGACGTCGGAGAAGTTCCACTCGTAGGCGGGCAGCGTCCCGCTCGGATGCTGGAACCACTCCCGGCACAGCAAGATCAGCTGGTACTTGGCGAACGCCGGGTCCACGTGCGCCAGCGCTACGCAGTGAAAGCCCAGGTCCCACGCGGCGAACCAGGGGTACTCCCACTTGTCCGGCATCGACATGATGTCGAACGCGTCGAAGTTGCGCCAGTGTGAGTTGCGCCCGGTCAGCCGCTCGGCCGGCGGCGCGGGCTGGCCCGGGTCGCCGTCCAGCCACCGGGTGACGTCGTAGTAGAACAGCTGCTTGCTCCACAGCAACCCGGCGAAGCCCTGCCGCATGACCAGCGCCTCGTCCTCGCTGGCCTCCCGCGGCGTCAGCTCCGTGTAGAACTCGTCGGCCTCACCCCGCCGTCTGGTCACCACCTGGTCGAACTCCGCGCCCAGCGCCGCCGCTGTCGCGTCAGGCTGCGGCACCGCCGAGCCCAGGGCCGCGGCGGCGGGCCCCCCGGAAGCCGCCGGCCGCATTCGCAGCCGCAGCTCGGCCGAGGCCCCGGCGGCCAGCGTGACCTGGTACCAGAACGCGCACTTGGTCCCGGTCCGGGCCGGGTTGACCGTGGGCGCCCCGCCGACCACGTGGTCGTTGATGCCGTCCTTCGGGTACGGCGTGAGCGGCGCCGCGCCGTACAGCCGCGCCACGTTCGTCTCGTTCTCGCAGAACAGCGCGGTGGGCTGCGTCCCGTCCGGCCCCGGGCCCGCGATCAGCTCCAGCTCGCCCACGAACGGGTGCTCGATGGTCACCACCGAAGGGTCGGACGCGGCCGCCCCGAGCACCGGCCGCGGGTCGTTCGCCCAGGACCAGGTGTTGCGGAACCAGGCCGTCGGCAGTACGTGCAGCGTCGCGGGCTCCGGGCCCGCGTTGGTCACCGAGATCGACATCAGCAGGTCATCCGGGGACGCCTTGGCGTAGTGCACCTCGACGATCCAGTACCGGTTACCGGCGAACGCCCCGGTGTCCAGCAGCTCGTACTCCGGCTCGAACCGGTTCCGCGACGCGTTGACGTCGATCAGATCCTGGTACGGGAACGGGCCCTGCGGGTAGTGGTACCGCCACCGGTTCCACGCGTGGCTGGGGATGGCGTCCAGATACCACCAGTGCTCCTTGACGTCCTCGCCGTGGTTGCCCTGCTCGCCGGTCAGCCCGAAGGCCCGCTCCTTGAGGATCGGGTCGCGCCCGTTCCACAGCGCCAGGCCCAGGCACAGCCGCTGCTCGATGTCGCAGAACCCGGCCAGCCCGTCTTCGCCCCAGCGGTAGGCCCGCGATCGGGCGTGATCGTGCGGCAGGTAGTTCCACGCGTCGCCGTCCGCGCTGTAGTCCTCGCGGACCGTGCCCCACTGCCGCTCGCTCACGTACGGTCCCCACCGGTACCAGTCGCTGGCCTGCAGAAGCCCGTTCTCCAGCTTCCCGAATTCGTCGACCCGCTCGCGCTCAGCGCTCATCGCAGCCTTCTCCTTGGTTCCGGGTCCTCGCCGTAATCCTGTGCCGCGGCCGTAGCTCCTTGTTTTATCCGAACGCAGCGTGGTACCACCGCCCGGCCCCCTCCAAGCGCCCCGGGTTAGGCTTGAACATGAAGCACAGCACACCGACATCGGGACGGGCGCCATGGCTCATGACAACGGGACAGACAGCCGGCCGGCCGGGTCCTGGCCACAGGTAAGATCCGGGCCGCTCGTGGTCGGCGGGATCCTGGTCGGGATCGGCGCGGTGGCCGCGATGGCCGGCCTGGCCGTGGCCGGCACGCACGTGGCCGCCGCCACCCGGGCCTGGCTCAAGGAGCTGGAGACACCACCCAGCGAGCTCGCCAGGCTGAAGTGGGAGCAGGCCAAGACCGCCGCCGCCTCCGGCGCGGCCACCTGGCGCGATCACCCGAACGCCAAGGTCCGCCTGGTCCGCCGGAATTCATCGGCCTCGGACTGATCCTGACGGGCCGGAAGCAAAAGGTCCCGGCCGCCTGATCAGACGGCCGGGACCTTAGCTGCGGTCGGAGTTACCGAGGAAAGACCCGGCACGAGTGGTTCCACCGCTGCCACCACGGGCATGCGTTAGCCGCGTGCCTGGCCAGCGTGAAAGTACCGGTGCCGAGCTCGGTGCCAGTCTCGGACCAGGTGCCGGCCACCGCTCCCCATCGGTTGATGGTTCCGGTGAAGGTCCGGGTTCCCTGGATGGAACCGGACGGATAGCTGAAGCTGAACGTGACGTGGTTCCGCTTGACCGTTCCGACGATCGGCCCCGTGGTCGGGTAACCCGAATCAGTCAGCGTTCCGGTCAGGCAGCCGCCGTACTGCTTGAAGGTCACCTTGTAGGTGTAGGTCGTGCCCAGATAGACGGCCTCGACGTGGTTGCGGCCGTTCAGGTTCCACTGCTCCCGCGCCCCCGGGTTGCAGCCTGGCGCCCATGAACTACTGGTGTGTGCGGTGGGACTGACGGTCGCTGCGCTCGCCACCCCGGCCCCGCCTGCTACGAGCCCAGCGGCGGCCGCAAGGCCCACGCAGGTTCGCAGCATCATCTTGCTGATACTTCTCATAATTCCCATTTCAATAGAACCGCCGGCTGGAGGCCAGAGCCCTCCGCTGTCGCGTGCCTGGCGGCCTGCTTACATTAAGGAGACGCCGGAACGGGCAATTAGGTTGCCATGGGAATAAAACGACTATTCACGTTTCAGGATAGTTTTTCCCCGCATTATCCGACAAACAGCAATTAACCTGCATAGACGCCAGCGAATACCGCGTGGAACGCGAAGCCCATGCCGTTTACACCGGTTCTCTTTACCACCATGCGTCACTCCTTACCCGCCGCCGCGGCGCGGAGGAACCCACCGATCCCGGCCTGAGCCAGGCCGGCCGCGTCCGGGCCGCTGGCGGCCTCGGTCTCGGCCGCCGTGGCAGGCACCTTACCGCCAATGATGATCGATGATTGGGAAGCCTTCAGCCCGACCAGATACCGTGGTGGGCGGAGCTCGAGCGCTGGAGGCGCGGTGGGCGATTCAGGGCCAGGGCGGACCGGCGGCGGCTTTGCCGCGGGTTCGCGAGTCGCCGGGTACCTCCTGGAGCAGGAGATCGGCGCGGGCGGGATGGCCGTGGTGTTCCGGGCCCGGGACGACCGGCTCGACCGGCTCGTCGCGCTGAAGCTTCTCACCCCCTGGCTGGCCGCCGATGAGGACTTCCGGCACCGGTTCCTGCGCGAGTCCCGGGCGGCGGCCGCCGTCGATGACCCGCACATCATCCCGGTGTACGAGGCCGGTGAGGCCGACGGGGTCCTGTTCATCGCGATGCGCTACGTGGTCGGCGGTGATATCCGGTCCCGGCTGCGGCGCGACGGCCCGTTCGCCGCGGCCCGGGCCGCGGCGGTGCTGTCGCCGGTGGCCTCGGCGCTGGATGCCGCGCACGGGGCCGGCCTGGTGCACCGGGACGTCAAGCCGGCCAACATGCTGGTGGATTCGCGACCCGGCCGTCCCGATCACGTGTACCTGTCCGATTTCGGGCTGGCCAAGACCCGGTCGGCCTCGGTCCAGCTGACCAGAACCGGGCTGAACCTGGGCACCGTGGGGTACATGGCGCCCGAGCAGATCGAGGGCCGGGAGGTGGACGGCCGGACGGATCAGTACGCGCTGGCCTGCGCGGCGTTCGAGTTGCTGTCCGGCGCGGTGCCGTTTGAGCGGGAACAGGACCTGGCCGTGCTCTACGCGCATCTGTCCGAGCCGCCGCCGTCGCTGTCCGCCCGGCGTCCCGATGTGCCCGCGGCGGCCGACGAGGTACTGGCCCGGGCGCTGGCCAAGGCCGCGAACGACCGGTATCCGAGCTGCCGGCACTTCATCGAGGCGCTGCGCCAGGCGCTTGGCCTGCAAGCCTATGACCACGACCCCGGCCTCAGCTCGCCGCCAGCGGCGCTGGCAGCAGGCCGGCCCGCCACCGCGATACCCAGCACGGAGGCGACCCAGATCGCCCCCCATCAGGTCAGCATGCCCCGCTCCGCCCCGGCCGGGATATCCTCCCTCCCGGGCGGTCCGAGCTCGCTCCGCCACGGGCGCGGCCTGGCCTCGCCGCTGACCACCTTCGTGGGCCGCACCGAAGCGGTGCAGGAGGTCGCGGGCCTGCTCGACGGCTCCCGACTGGTGACGATCACCGGCCCGGGCGGCGTGGGCAAGACGCGGCTGGCCATCGAGGTGGCCCGCCAGGTGGCGGGGCGCTTCGCCGACGGCGCCTGCCTGGTCGAGCTGGCGGCGGTGCAGGAGCCGGCCCTGGTGCCCGCGGCGGTGGCCGCGGCCCTGGGCATCCCGCAGGCCCCCGACCTGTCCGTGGCGGACTCGCTGGCCGCCGCGGTTGGCCGGCTGCAGGTGCTGCTGGTCCTGGACAACTGCGAGCACCTCGTCGGCGCGGTGGCCGACCTGTGCGAAACGATGCTGCTCGCCGCGGACGACGTACGGGTCCTGGCCAGCAGCCAGGAACCGCTCCGGGTGGCCGGGGAGACCCGGTACCGGCTGGCGCCCCTATCGGTGCCGCAGCCGGACGAACAGGCCGACTCGCCCGAGTCGGAGGCGGTACGGCTGTTCGCCGACCGGGCCAGACGGGTCGACCCGCACTTCCGTATCGACCCCGAGTCGGCCCCGGCAGTGGCGCGGCTGGTTACCCGGCTGGACGGGATGCCGCTGGCCATCGAGCTGGCCGCGGCCCGGGTCGAGGCGCTGGGCCTGGCGCAACTGCTGGACCGCCTGGATGATCGCTTCGCGTTGCTGGCCAGCGGCGACCGGCGGGTCACCGGCCGGCAGCGCTCACTGGCGGCCACCGTGGACTGGAGCTATCACCTGCTGGACAGCGAAGAGCAGCAGGTCTTCCGCCGGCTGTCGGTTATCCCCGGCCCGTTCACGCTCGAGGCCACCACCGCGGTGGCCGGCCCAGGCGCGGAACCGGCGGTGCTGCACCTAGTGGACTGCTCGCTGCTCTCACCGCCCCGGATCGGCCGGGATGGCCGGCCCCGTTACCTGATGCTGGAGACCCTGCGGGCCTACGGCGCCGGGCGGCTCGCGGAGGCCGGCGAGCAGCAGGCCGCCGCGGCCAGGCTCGCCGAGTACGCGCTCGCGCTGGCCACCCAGGCCGCGGAGGACATGCAGACCGGCGCGGGGGAGCTGGCCGCTACCCGGTGGCTGGACACCGAGGACGCCACCACCCAGCAGGCCCTGACCTGGGCCCTGGAGCACGATCCCGGCCTGGCGCTGCAACTGGCGGTGGCCCTGGCCCCCTGGTGGGTCACCCGGGGCCGGGTGACGTCCGGGTACCCGCTCCTGCTCGCCGCCGCCGAGGGCGCCCCGCGAGCCGAGGGGGTCCCGCGAATGGGGGACGCCTGGCCGGCCGCGCAGTACTGGCTCGGCTACTGCGCCAACCTGGCCGGGGATTTCCTGGGTGCGCTCAAGCACTACGCCCTCGCCATCAGCGCCGTCGCCGATGATCCGCGATCACCGGTCCTGGCCGACGCCGCCTCGGGCCGGGCCAACTGCCTGCTCAACCTCAGGCGTAACGCCGAAGCGGCCGAGGAAGCCGAGCGGGCTGTGGATCTCGCTCGGGATATTGGCTATCCGGCCGGCGAGGCCCGCGCCCTGCTGACCCTTTCCATCGCCGCTCAGTACGCCGGCGACGAGCCCAAGGCCCTGGACTGGGCCCGGCAGGCCACTCAGATCGACCCCCGCGCCATCCCGGGCAGGCTCGCCCGCCAGTGCAACGACAGCCTGGCCGACATCCTGGTCGACGTGGGCGACCTGACCGCCGCCGAGGACACCTGCGTGACCGAACTCGACCGGGCCCGGCAGGCAGGTGACCTCATCAGCCAGTCGTTCTGCCTGGACCTGCTGGCGGAGCTGGATCAGCGAGTCGGCCGGATCCCCGAGGCCGGCGCGCACCTGCGGGAATCCCTGGAGATCGCCACCCGGATCGGGAACCGGCTGCGGCTGATCGACTGCCTCAACAACTGCGGGCATCTGTGCGCGGCGACCGGCCGGCCTGCCGACGCCGTCACGATGTGGGCCGCCTTCGTCACATGCCTGAAGGAAATCGGCATGTCCGACCTGCCCGCCGCGGAGGAGCGCCGTCGGGAACCTCTGCGCGCGGCCCAGCAGGCGCTGGGACCCGACCGGACCGGCGCCGCCGAGAAGCGCGGCCGGGAGATGACCCTGGCCACCGCGGCCGAGCTAGCCATCTTGCTCGCCGGGACGGACGCCCATGCCCCGGAGGTCGTGCCGGACCTCGGGAAGCTCAGCGCCAAGGAGCGGGAACTGGTCACTCTGGTCGCTCAGGGCCGCACCGACGCCGAGATCGCCGGGCAGCTTCACCTCAGCGTCCGGACCGTCCACTCCCGGGTGGACCGCATCCGGGCCAAAGCCGGCTGTCCGCGCCGCGCCGACCTGATCCGGCTCGCCCTCCAAGCCGGCCTCGTCTGACCGGCGCCTGATCGTCAGACCTTAGGTCTCCGGGATGCCGGCGTGCCGGGCCAGGATGTCAGCACGCCGGTGCCGCGCGCCCGGTCAGCCCGCGGCGGCGGTGAACACGGGCAGGTACCCGAGATCCTGCCCAGCGGCGGTGGGATGGTAGGACGAGCTGATCGCGAAGATGTCCACCGAGTGCAGCCAGCTATCGGAGTCGCAGATCTCGTGCCCGGCGAACTGACCGCGGACATCGGCGAACGTGTCGTGATTGGCCTGCGCGGCGCCCTGCAGGGCGCCGTCGAGATCGTCCGCGCCGTCGTTGAGCGCGGTGCGGTCCTTGGTGCTCAGCCCGATGCAGGAGCCGGATTTGGAGAGGTCGTACAGGTCGGGGTAGCCAAGCACGACGATCTTCGCCGACGGCGCGTCGGCCCTGATGGTCCGCAGGGTGGTATCGAGCCGGGCCGGCAGCTGGCTGGTGATGAAGGCCTCGGCAGCCGCCACGGCGTTCACGCACGAGCCGGTCGAGGAGAGTACGCAGGTCTCCATGACGCTGGAGAAGCCCGCGTCGTTACCGCCGATGGTGATGGAGACCAGCGTGGTGCTGGCGCTCAGCGCCGACACCTGGCTGCTGAGCACGTCGGCGGTGGTCGCCCCGGAGCAGGCCACCGAGACAAAGGTAGCGGGCGAGGTGACGCCAGCCCATTGCTCCGGGTAGGCCTTTGTGCTGCGATCGCAGCTTCCGCTGGACGACGTGTAATCACCGGCGCCGACTCCGGAGCTGTAGGAATCGCCGAGCGCCACGTAATTGACCGCGGCTGCCGCGCCGGCCTCCGGGGCCGCGGCCGTGACCAGGCCAGCGGAGGCCGTGGAAACAACAACCGCTGCGCTGAAAATAACCCGGAAAATACGCACGAATCCCCCACTATAACCAGGAAATGCATTGAAAAAACGCCCGCATCATCCTTGTATCACGCATCAGCAGGCAGCTCAATATTCAAAAGTGCCCGCGGTCATGTTGCCATCGGTCGCCTCACCGGACGACCGCCCGCACCGCGTTTTTCATCTCGTGCTGTCCTGACGTGTGAGGATCGCCAGCAGCTCGTCGACTCCCCGCACCTGCAGGTGCGGGCGGCGCGCGGCGGGCAGGCCGTCGTAGGCCGCCGCACCGCCCAGCCCGGTGCCGACGGCGATGGCCAGCGACCGGCCCCGGTGCGCCATCGGCACCTCGAGTGCGGGGTCGTCGCCCACCACGGCCAGCCAGGCCGGGCTGGCCCCGAGCCGGTCCGCGGCGCTGCGCAGCGCGTCCAGCGACGGCTTGCCCACCACCCGTACCGCGCACCCGGTCAGCGACTTGATCATGGCCGAGATGGCCCGGGAGGTGCCGAGCGCCCGGCCGCCGGCCACGGCGAAGAACGGCGTCTGCGAGGCGGTGTACAGCTCGGCGCCGCCCCAGACCGCGTGGCAGGCCGCCTCGAGCGCGGGCATGGTGAACTCGGGGAACCAGCCCGCCAGCACCGCGTCGGCCCGGACCCCAGCCTCGGGCGGCACGACCTCCAGGCCGGCCTCCCGCAGCGGCTCGGTGAGCCCGGGCCCGCCCAGCACCATGATCCGCTGATGCCCGTGGCGGCCAAGCACCCGGACCGCGCTGCTGGCCGGCGTCATCATCGCCTCGTCCGGCAGGCCGAACCCGATGTCCCGCATGATCCGCGCGTAGTGCGCGGGCGGGCGGGTCGTCCCGTTGGTGAACACCACGAACGGCAGCCCGCGCGCCGCCGCCCAGCTGGTGATCGCCACCGCGCCCGGCAGCGGCCGCAGCCCGTGGTTCTGCCGGTCGCCGAGCACCAGCGTGCCGTCCATATCGAACACGAAGCCCCGGGCGTCCCGCAGCCGGGCCAGCGGATCAGGATCGCGCAGCGTTGTGTTCTTCAAGGCGCTGTCCTTCGAGGCTGGGCCCCTTGAGCTCGAGCCGGAAGCCGGGCTTGTCCACAATCAGCCGCGTGACCGGCGGGCGGGAGCCGAGCTCGCGCAGCAGCCGCATGACCGGCTGCACCTCCGGGTGGTAGTGCCGCGCGGCGGGCGCGGCAGCGAGCATGGCGTCTACCTCCTCGCCCGGCATCGCGAACCGCAGCAGCAGTTCCTCGTCGGTGATCCCGCGCGGCAGCCGTCGCCGCAGCTCGGCCACGGTCGGCGGCGGCGGCTCGGCGGCCAGCTGGCGGGCGCGCGGCCGGTCCAGGATGCGGTCCAGGACCCACGGCTCGACGTCGGCCGTCGGCTTGCCGAAGCTGCCCAGCACGTACCGGATCACCTGGTCGGGGACGACCTCGTACCGGATCCCGCTGACCACGTTGGACAGCGCCTGCCCGCACACCATCTGCGGGAACGGCGTGACCATGATCGGGTAGCCGAGCTCGGCCCGGACCCGGCTCACCTCGTCCATCACCGCGTCGAACCGCGACTCGAGCCCGATCTCGGCCAGTTGCCGCCGCAGCGTGGTCAGCACCCCGCCCGCCACCTGGTGCCGGGTGAAGGCCGCGTCGAACGGCCGCGGGCGCCCGGACGGCAGCGACTCCGCGGCGGCGAGCCGGTCGAAGTACCGGGCGGCCCGGGCCAGCAGCCGGTCGTCCACGCTCACCGTGTGCCCGAGCTCGCGCAGGTTCGCGACCGTGCGTTCGGCGTCGGGCAGCGAGGATCCGTCACCCAGCGCGCCGCAGGCGACCTGCAGCACCTCCACGCCCAGGTCCGGCGCGGCCAGGTAGACCAGCGGCGACAGTCCGATCGTGCAGTGCGCGTGCAACTCCAGCGGCTTGCCCGCCAGCCGTGCCCGCACCGCGGGAAGCAGCGTGCGGGCCCGCTCCGGGGTGAGCAGCCCGGCCGGGTCCTTGATATAGGCGCGATCGATGTCCCGCGACGCCGCGGCCTGCCCGGCGATCCCGGCGTAGAACGCGTCGTCGTGGACAGCCGAGATCGTATACGTCAGCGCCGCGATGATCTCGGTCCCGCCGGCCTGCCGGATCATCCGCGCGGTGGCCAGCACCGCGTTCATGTCGTGCGTCGGGTCCAGGACCACGAACCGCGAGATCCCGGCCGCGACCAGCCGCTGATAGACCAGCCGCATCACGTCCTGGTGGGCCCGCTCCCAGGAGATGAAGCGGAACCCGGTCCCGATGAACTGCAGCGGCGTGTCCGGCATCGCGGCGTGGGTGAGCCGGATCCGCTGCCACGGGTCCTCCCGGTGGGTCCGTACCGCCACCCCCATGGCCGTGCTCGAGCAGAAGTCCAGCGCCCGGAACCCGACCCGGTTCAGCACCGGCGCGATCGCCGCGATGTGCGCCGTCCGTAGCCCAGTAGCGCTCCACAAGCTCTGGTTCCCGTCCCGCACCGACACGTCCACCAACTGCACCTCACCCACCGACCCCACCCCCGGCACCAGTCCCACCCGC
>PLDT01000064.1:35711-37304 GCA_003136255.1 Actinomycetota bacterium | reverse complement strand
ATCGGTCCGCTGCTCGGCGGGTTCCTGGTGGACAACCTGTCCTGGCGGTGGATCTTCTACATCAACCTGCCAGTCGGCGCCGCCGCGCTGATCGTCACCACCATCGTGCTGCACTTGCCCCGGCCGGAGCACAAGCCCCGCATCGACTATGCGGGCATGGTCCTGCTCGGCGGCGCGGTGATCAGCCTGGTGCTGCTCACCAGCTGGGGCGGCACCACCTACGCCTGGACCTCGCCGGTGATCCTCGGCCTGGCCGCCGCCGCGGTGGCCCTCGGCGCGGCCTGGCTGGTCACGGCCCGGCACGCCGCCGACCCGGTCATCCCGCTGCGGCTGTTCCGCGACCCAGCCTTCCGCATCGCGGCCGCGATCTCGCTGATCACCGGGATCGCGATGTTCGGGGCGATCAGCTACCTGCCGGCCTACCTGCAGATCGTCACCGGGGTCAGCGCGACCACCTCCGGGCTGCTGCTGCTGCCGCTGATCGGCGGCCTGCTGGTCACTTCCATCTCCTCCGGCCGGCTGATTACCAGGACCGGGCACTACAAGGCCTACCCCGTCGCCGGGACAGCGCTGGCCGCCGCCGGCCTGTACCTGCTGTCCACCATGGGCGTCCGAACCTCGCACTTGACCTCCAGCGTGTACCTGCTGATCCTGGGCCTGGGCCTCGGCCTGTTCCTGCAGGTCATGGTCCTCATCGCGCAGAACAGCGCGGCACGGAGCGATCTGGGCGCGGCGACCGCGTCGGTCAACTTCGCGCGGCAGATCGGCAGCAGCATAGGCGTGGCCCTGGTCGGGGCGCTGTTCATCCACCGGCTGGACGGCCAGCTCAGCGCTCACCTCCCGGCGTCAGGGGCCGGCCACCTGAGCGCGGCGCAGGTCAGCTCGATCACGCCGCAGGGCCTCGCCCAGCTGCCTGCCCCGCTCAGGCACGTCATCGCCCTGGCGTTCGCCCACGCCCTCCCGCCCCTGTACGCGTACCTGATCCCGCTGCTGGCCGTGGCGTTCTTGCTCGCCCTGATCCTCAAGGAGATCCCGCTGCGCACCCGCGCCCGGCGGGATGCGGCACAGGCCGCCCCCGCGCAGCCGGGAGCACGCCCCCAGGGCGCCGCAGCCACCAGCCCCGGCACGTCCCGGTCGCCGGGCGGCCCCGCCGCAAGTCGCGGCCACAACCACCGCGCTCCACCGCCCCCGGCTGCCTTACCGCCGGAAAAACCCGCCTGCCAAGTGAACCCCGCATCTCTACTAACCGTATTAGTAGATAGTGCATCATCAATACCTAAGGAGCTAGAACCATGCGACACCCGAGAATCATCATCGCCAGCGTCAGCCTGGCCGCAGTGGCCGCCCTCGGCGGCGGGATCACCGCCGCCGCGGCGACTACCTCTCATAACACCAGTCAGCCCGCGGCCAGCCAGCACGCCGCGGCGACCGTGCGCACCGTGCAGGCGACCGTCGGAGGCAAGACCGAGACCATCCTGGTCAACAGCCAGGGGCTGCCGCTGTACTACTACCTGAACGACACGGCGGCGAAGTCGGCCGTCACCGGCGGGCTGGCGGCGCTGTGGCCGCCGCTGACGTCCGCGTCACCAGCCG
>PLDT01000064.1:33736-35691 GCA_003136255.1 Actinomycetota bacterium | reverse complement strand
GGCGGCCCCGGCGGCCCCGGCCGGCAACCCTTACGGCTACTGACACGGCCAGGCGCCTCGGTCCGCTGACTTCGTTCTTCGGGCGAAGCCAGCGGACCGATGACCCGGACAGGCAGAACATGACCATCACCAGACACGCGTCAGCGGGCGCGCGCCGGACCTGGCTCCGGCTGGCACCGCGGCGCCTCCTAGGCACCGCGGCCGGCCCGGACGCCGCTCCCGCGCGTCGGCGCTCGGCGCATAAACACGTGGGCCCGCATTGCCGCCGGTACTGCAGACGCGTACCGCGGTTGCGGATGACGCATCACCGGCCGCCGGCTCTCAGGTCGCGACAGCATCCAGGCCGCGCCGGCCGCCCTGGCCGAGTTCACCATCGCGGGAATGCGCCGACCCCGGCACGCCAAACGCCGCACCGAAGCAAAGCACCGTCGTCCTGACCTGCTCCTTCGCCTCCGTCATCAACTTGGGGCACGGCGTTCCTACCGGCCGGTGAAAGCCGCAGCCACTTCCGGCCGAGCGTGACCACTGAGCCGTCTGGGCCGATGGCGAAGGCGCGGCCGCGGTTTCACCAGTGACGGGCGCGGCCAGCGGGTGGCTGACCGGACTGGTAACTGGCCGCTAAGGGGGGTGGGGGCCTGTGGCGGTGGCTTCTGCGCCTGCTTGGGGTGTCTGTTGTTCAGCTGGCGTGGCGGAGCGTCTCGTCCGTCTGCCGGGGCCGGACCGGGAGGATGCTGCCGCGAAATCCTGGCGAGTAGGCGAGGTGGAACCCGCGGGTGGGAACGGTGGCGCCGAGCTGCGCGAAGAGCCCGGCGGCTGAGAGCGTCGCCCGCCAGAGCAGGGCGTACTGCGGCGGCGGCGTCAGGGTGCGCAACGCCGGGCCGAACCGCGGCTGGGTGAGGTGGGCCATGAGCCCGCGCAGCCACGCGCGCGAGTACGTGAAGCTGGCCTCGGCCCCGGTGGCTGCGAGCGGGTGCAGCAGCTCGATGATCAGCCGCGGGTCGGCCTCGGCGTCAGGGGCGAGCGCCCCGGCCTGCTGGGCCAGCCGGATCGCCGCCGGGCCGTCCCCGGCGAGCGCGGCCGCGGCGAGCTGCCCGAACGGCGCGGGGATGCCGCCGGGCGTCGCGGCGACCGCGCCGAAGTCCAGCATGCCGAGGCGGCCGCCCGCCAGCAGCAGGAAGTTGCCGGCGTGCAGGTCGGCGTGCATCCAGCCGGTGCACGCCGCGGGCGCGTAGATGGCGTGCCCGAGCAGCCGGGCGGCCCGGTCCGCTGCCTCGCCTGGGCCGAGTTCGCGCCAGCCCTCCGGGAGCAGGTCGGCGCGCCCGTCGAGCAGCGCGGACAGGGGCGCCCCGTCCAGCCAGCGGGTGATCAGCACCCGGGGGGTCGCGGCGTAGACGGCCGGGACCGTGACGCTGGTCCGGCCCGGTGGTTCGGGTGCCCCGGCGGCGCGGGCGGCGGCGAGTTCCTTCGGCAGGCGGTCCGTGAAGGCGGCCGCGACTTCGGCCTGGACCTGCCCCTCGCGCACGTAATCCAGCTCCTCGACGAGGCGCCCGGCGAGTTCGTCCGCCAGGCCGGACACGTTGAGTTTGGTGAGCCGGGCCATCACCCGGGCCAGCAGCCGGGCCTGGCGCAGGTCTGAGCGCAGCGCCTGACCCACCCCCGGGTACTGCACCTTCACCGCCACCTGCACGACTTGGCCGCCGTCCATCCGCCATTGCCCGCGGTGCACCTGGCCGATCGAGGCCGCCGCCGCCGGGGTGTCGTCGAAGGCCACCAGCCGGTCCTGCCAGCCCGGCCCGTAGACGGCGGCCAGGTCCGCGGCAACCACCCGGCGGGCCACCTCGGCGGGCATGGCCGGCGCCGCGTCGGTGAGCCGCCGCAGCGCTGACCGGTAGGGCGCCGCGACCTCCTCTGGCATCGCCGCCTCGAACACCGACATCGCCTGACCCAGCTTCGCT
>PLDT01000064.1:0-33725 GCA_003136255.1 Actinomycetota bacterium | reverse complement strand
GGCAGTGGCCGCTGCTGAACCTGGCGTCGGTCGGTCATCTCCACGGTCCTCCTTCTGCTGTAGCTGCTTCCCGGGGGCCGGTGGCGTCCCATCAACTACTAACACGCATAGGAGATGAGGGGTGTTCAGACGTCCCCAGTCCGGCAGGCGGTCCGGCCGCCGGAATGGATCCTGCTTCACATAATCCAGGGAGTAGGTCCACGCGAGGGCAGCTCTATCGGCAGGCTTGTCTCGTGAAACCACGGCCGTTCGGCAAATTTCAAATGATCCGAACGGACCGTGGCGCTACGGTCCGGGCCTGGCGCTAGGCGGGCTCGCCCTTGAGGGTGAAGGAGGAGAGCAGGTTGACGGCCAGGACTAGGGCCGCCACGGTGACGATGATGCCCATGACCACGGAGGTGGCCACGGACAGACCCGCGTTCAGGGAACTGTCGTGGGCGATCCCGTTAGCGATGCCGAGCCCGTAGTGGCTGACCGACAGCAGGCGGGCGCCGCTGACGAAGTTGGACAGCAGCGCCTCCCAGATCAGCACGTAGAGCAGGCCGACCGCGATGGCGCGGGTGGTCGCGACCGAGACCATGACGAAGATCGCGTTGTAGATCACCGCGCAGACCAGGGCCCCGACGAACAGGCCGACCGCGAAATCGGTGTTGTTGATGACGGCGCCCGGGGTGATGGTGACCGGGCCGTTCGGGCCGACCTTGACGACCGCAGCGCTCTGGCCGCCGCCGGAGATCAGGGCCGCGATGAGCTCGGGCACGGCGGCGAAGATGATGGTCAGCCCGGTGGCCACGAGGAACTTGGTGATGATCACCGAGGAGCGGCGGACCGGGGTGGCCAGCAGGTGGATGATGCTGCCGTCGTCGATCTCCGCGCCGAGCACGCTGGAGCCGATGATCAGTGCGGTCAGCGGCAGCAATACCGAGAAGCCGAACGTGCCCAGCACGTGCGACGGCCAGGGCCGTGACGGCGGGCGGGACAACTTGAGCGCGAGCGTGACCGCGATGAGGATCACGGCCGGGATCGCGAACAGCAACGCTCGTCTGCGGCCCAGGGTGGCGCGCGTGGTGATCCACGCGACCGTCGGGTTGAACAGGTTTCGCATGGGGCTCCTTAGTCCGCGACCAGGTAGGCGAAGACGCTTTCCAGGGATTCGTCGGTGGGCTGCACCTCGCGCAGCCGGATGCCGTTATCACGGGCCAGCACGGCGATGTCCCGGCAGAACGCGCCGTAGTCCGAGGTCCGGACCTGCAGGCCGGTGCCGGTCAGTTCGACGGCGGTCACCGCAGGCCGGCCGATCAGCGTGCCGCCCAGCAGGCGGTCGTCGGAGGACCGCACGGTGAACACGTGCGGCCGGCTCGTCATCAGCCGCCGGATGGCGCGGAAGTCGCCGGAGGCGGCCAGGCGGCCGGCCACCACCACCTGGATCGTGCCGGACAGCCGCTCCACCTCTTCCAGGATGTGCGAGCTGAACAGGATCGTCCGGCCCTCGCTGCCGAGCTTGTCGAGCAGGTCCATCATGTGCAGCCGCTGGCGCGGGTCCATCCCGTTGAACGGCTCGTCCAGCACCAGGATCTCCGGGTCGTGCACGAGCGCGGCGGCCACCTTGATGCGCTGCCGCATGCCCTTGGAGTAGGTGGCGACCTTGCGGTCGGCCGCGTCGGCCATGTCGAGCATGTCGATGGCGCGGGCGGCGGCGGCCGCCGGGTCCGCGAGCTCGTGGAGCTTCGCGCTCGCGACGACGAACTGCTCGCCGGTCAGGAACGCGTACACCGAGTCCCGCTCGGGGACCAGGCCGACGGTTCGGTAGATGTCCGGGTTACGCCAGCTGTGCCCGCCGTTGATGGTGAGCTCGCCGCGGGACGGCGGCAGGAAGCCGGCGATCATGTGCATGATCGTCGACTTACCCGCGCCGTTCGGGCCGAGCAGCCCGGTCACGCCGGGCCCGATCGACATCGTCACGTCGTTGACCGCCACCACGTTGCCGTACCAGCGGGAGACGTTCTTCAGTTCGATGCTCATGCCCGGCTCACCTTCCGGTACCTCGCGGCCAGGCCCCCGAGGCAGGCCGCGAGCAGGAGGACCCCGACGACCCCGTAGAGGGGGCCGAAGTGGCCTGGATTAGCGTCTTCACCCGGCGACGTGCCACCGAGCCAGATCCGTATCCCGTCCAGCAGGTTGAACGGGCTGAACAGCCCGGCGATCCGCGCGCCGGTCGAGGTGGAGGTGATGCCGCCCTCGGCCTGGATCAGCACCTCGGACACGGTCCAGGTCAAGAAGCAGGAGATGGCCACGATCCCGGTCGCGTACGCGCGACGGCCGGTGAGGGAGGCCAGGACCAGGCCTACCGCCGCCATGAGCACGGCCCACATCAGGCCCACGCCGAGGCCGGGGATGAGGGCCTTGGTCTCGTTCCAGACGGCGTGGTCGTTTTTGGCCGACGCGATCGTGCCCACGTACAGGACGAGCAGCGGTATCTCGATCAGCAGCAGGAGCGCCGCGGTAAGCGCGATGTACTTGGCCAGCGGGTAATCGCCGCGGCGTATGGGCCGGGAGAAGTACAGCGGCAGCACGTGGCTGCGCAGGTCCCTCGAGACGAGTTCGGGCGCCTGCGCGGCGATGAAGATCGTCACTACGATGACCCGCAGCTGCGGGGTGTAGACGTCGTAGCCGAACAGCCGCGAGTTGCCCCGGGACACCGCGAACGCGTTGACGAACGCGGGCAGCAGCATCGCGATGCAGGCCAGGATCGGGATGATCTTGGCCTTCACGCCTCGGCCGATGCCGAACGAGGAGCGGAAGCTGTGCCAGATCAGGGCTCTCGTTATCTGTGCGCGGCCCAGCCGGGGACCGTCGTAGCGGCGGTAGCCGAGGTCGTGGATGACGCCGACGGCCTGGGTTTGCGGCTCAGACACGGGTCATCCCTTCCTCGCTTGGCTCGTCTTGCTCGTCTTGCTCGTCGCGGAAGAGCTCTTCGACCTGGTGCCGCCGCTGCTCCAGTCGGCACAGCGGCAGCGCGAGGTCGGCCACCGCGTCCCGCACCACGTCGTACGTGTCGTCGCCGGCCAGGGGGACCAGGAGGGTTCGGTGGGCGACGGTGACGCCCAGCCCGCGGGCGTTCAGCTCCGCCTCGAGCTGGGCCAGGCCCTCCTCGACCTCGACCGCGAGGACCTGACTGACCTGGGTGAAGCTGGTGATCGTGTCGGCCCGCAGCAGCCGCCCGGCCTCGATCGCGACCAGGTGATCGCAGATCCGCTCGATCTCGCCGAGCAGGTGGGAGGCGACCACGATGGAGATGCCGAACTCCGCCCCGATCCGCTCGATGAGCTCGAGCATCGCGGTCCGCCCGGCCGGGTCCAGTCCGTTGGTCGGCTCGTCGAGCAGCAGCAGCCGCGGGTCGCCGACCAGCGCCTGGGCCAGCTTGACCCGCTGCTTCATCCCGGTGGAGTACGTCCCGATCAGGCGGTACCGCTCCTCGTGCAGCCCGACGTGGCGCAGCGACTCGGCCGCCCGCTCCTTGGCCACGGTGGGCGGCAGCCCGGACATCCGGCCCAGGTGGGTGACGAACTCGGTGGCGGTCACATCGGGCGGCAGGCAATCGTGCTCGGGCATGTAGCCGAGCAGGGTCCTGATCGTCTCGCCGCTGGTCTCGCAGTCGTGGCCGAGCACCTTGGCCTGGCCCTTGGTCGGCGGGAGGAGCCCGAGCAGGATCTTGATCAAGGTCGACTTGCCCGCGCCGTTCGCGCCGACCAGCCCGGTGACACCGGACGCGAAGCTGACCGTCAGCCCGTCCAGCGCGGTCACGTTCCCCGGATACACCTTGGTCAGCGCCCGGGTCTCGATGACGGCCTCGGGTGGCCCGTCGGGGCTTGGGGTGGTGGATGGCATGGTGCTACCGTGCCAGTGAGGGAGCCGGCCCGTCATCAGCCGCAAGAGTGAAGTTGCGCCGTGCCCCGCGCGCGTGGGCTCATCGCCTTGGACTACGCCTGCAGGATGACGCCACGAGGGGCCGCGACGGTTACGGTAGGTATGTGGCTACAGCCTCAGATGATCCGGCCGCCCGGCAGCGTCCTCCGCTGAGCAAGCGGCTGGGACCCAAGCACTGGGCCGCGCTAGACTACCTGGCCGGCGCGCTCACCGCGCTGGTCCTGTTCGTGCAGGTCAGGCGTAGTCTGGCACCAGTTGCGCTGCCGCTGGGCCCCGGCGTCATACGCTACTGGCCGACGGGACTGGCCGGGCCGGCCGCCACGCTGCTGGTGCTGGCGGCGGGCGTCGCGGTGGCGCTGCGCCGCCGCCATCCGGTGTTCATGCTCGGCGTCCTGCTGGTCGGCGTCTTCCTGATCAGCACGCTGACCGTCCCCGACGCCAGCGCGCTGACCTACTTCCTGCCCGTCGCCTACGTGCTGTACCTGGTCGCGGCCACCTACGAGACGAAGCGGGACGCGGTGCGGGTGGCGGTGGCGGTGTACGTGACCCTGATGGCCGTCGCCGCGGTGCAGATACTCGGCGATCGCGGCCCAGCTAACCGCGGCGCCATGATCCCGGTCGTGTTCTGCGTGATCATCGCCTGGACGAGCGGGTATAGCGTGCGCCAGCGCCGCAGGTACGCGGTCCGGCTGCAGGACGAGGCGGCCAGCAAGGCGGTGACGCAGGAGCGGCTGCGCATCGCACGGGAACTGCACGACGTGGTCGCACACAGCATGAGCGTGATCGCGGTCCAGGCGGGCTACGGTCAGTACGTGATCGACAGCCAGCCCGGTGACGCCCGGGACGCGCTCGGCGCCATCCAGGCCACCAGCCGCGAGGCGCTGGACGAGATGCGCCGGATGCTGGGTGCGCTCCGGCAGGCCGACGACGCCGATGCGCGCGGGGCGACGATGACCGGTCATGAGTTGCCCGCGGCGCCCTCTAGCGCGCCGCTGTTTCCCGCGCCAGGGCTGGCCGAGCTGGACCGGCTGGTCGCGCGGACCGCGGGCGCGGGCGTGCGGGTCGACGTGAGCCGCTTTGGCGAGCATCGCGAGCTGCCCGCGAGCATCGACCTGTCGGCCTACCGGATCGTGCAGGAGGCGCTGACCAACGTGGTCAAGCACGCGCATACGAGCTCGTGCCGGGTCCTGCTCGGCTACCGTGACGACGAGCTGACCATCGAGGTCACCGACAACGGCACCGGGATGCCGGCTCCGGACCTGGCCGGCGGCGGGCGGTCAGGCAGCGGGCTGGCCGGCGGCGGGCGGTCAGGCGGCGGGCTGGGCGGGCACGGGATCGTGGCGCAGAACGGCACCGCCCTGATGTCGCGGCCCGGCGTGGCCGTGCTGGACGGCGTGGCCGTGCTGGACGGCGCGCTGGACCCGCGCGGCGTGGGCCCGGCCCCCGTGGCCAGCCTGCCCGGCGCCGGGCACGGGATCATCGGCATGCGCGAGCGCGTCACGTTGCTGGGCGGCGAGTTCAGCGCCGGTCCGCTGCCCGGCTACGGGTTCCGGGTCAGCGCGCGTATCCCCCTGCCATGACCGGCGCCGAGCCCATCCGGGTGGTGGTCGCCGACGACCAGGCCCTGGTCCGGGTGGGCTTTTGCGGCATCATCGCGGCCACGCCGGGGTTCGTCGTGGTCGGCGAGGCGGGCAACGGGGAGGAGGCCGTCGCGGCGGCCCGGCGGGCCCGGCCCGACGTCATCTTGATGGACGTGCGGATGCCGGTCATGAACGGGATCGAGGCGACCCAGCGGATCACCCAGAGCACCGACGTCCGCGCGCTCATCTTGACCACCTTCGACCTGGACGAGTACGTCTTTGCCGCGCTGCGCGCGGGGGCCAGCGGGTTCCTGCTCAAGGACACCCTTCCGGCTGACCTGCTGACCGCCATCCGGGTCGTCGCGGCGGGTGACGCGCTGCTGGCGCCGAGCGTGACCCGGCTCCTGATCGGCGAGTTCGCCCGCACCGTGCCAGCGCCACCGGCGGATCCCGCCAGGCGGATCACCTCCGGCGGCCGCTGCACCGCCGATCAGCTCGCCCGGGTGCTGACCGAGCGCGAGATGGAGGTCCTGGCCATGGTGGCCCGGGGCCTGTCCAACGGGGAGATCGCCGAGGAACTGACGATCAGTCCGGCCACGGCCAAGACCCACGTGGCCCACCTGCTGACCAAGCTCGACGCCCGGGACCGCATCCAGCTGGTCATCATCGCCTACCAGTCCGGCCTGGTCACCACGCTCCAGTAGGCCCGGGTCGGGCGGATCGGCGGCTCGGGCCGGGACGGGGGCTCGGGCGGGTCGGCGGCTCGGGCGGGACGGGGGCTCGGGCGGGCCGGCGGCTCGGCCACAATGGGGGGATGATTTCTGAGATCTTCGACCCTGAGCGGTGGCGCCGCGTGGAAGGGTTCTCCTTTACCGACATCACGTACCACCGGGCCGTGGATTCGGGTACGGTGCGGATCGCCTTCGACCGGCCCGAGGTCAGGAACGCGTTCCGGCCGCATACGGTGGACGAGCTGTACCGCGCGCTGGATCACGCGCGGATGTCCGGCGACGTGGGCTGCGTGCTGCTCACCGGCAACGGCCCGTCGCCGAAGGACGGCGGATGGGCGTTCTGCTCCGGAGGCGACCAGCGCATCCGCGGGCGTGACGGGTACCGCTACGCCGACGGCGAGACGGCCGAGACCATCGACCCGGCCCGGGCCGGGCGGCTGCACATCATGGAGGTGCACCGGCTGATCCGGTTCATGCCCAAGGTGGTCATCGCGGTGGTGCCCGGCTGGGCCGCGGGAGGCGGGCACAGCCTGCACGTGGTCTGCGACCTCACCCTGGCCAGCCGCGAGCACGCCCGGTTCAAGCAGACCGACGCGGACGTGGGCAGCTTCGACGGCGGCTTCGGCTCGGCCTACCTGGCGCGCCAGGTCGGCCAGAAGTTCGCCCGGGAGATCTTCTTCCTGGGCGATACCTATGACGCCGCGGACGCGCATCGGATGGGCATGGTCAACGCGGTGGTGCCGCACGCCGACCTAGAGGGGGTCGCGCTGGAGTGGGCCGCCAAGATCAACGCCAAGAGCCCGACCTCGCAGCGCATGCTGAAGTACGCGTTCAACCTGATCGACGACGGGCTGGTCGGCCAGCAGGTGTTCGCGGCCGAGGCCACCCGGCTGGCCTACATGACCGACGAGGCGGTCGAGGGCCGGGACGCGTTCCTGGAGAAGCGCCGCCCGGACTGGACCGGGTTCCCGTACTACTACTAGTGGGCTCTGTGATCCCAGGGGGGGACGACCCCCTGAAACCCCTCGATGGTCCGACTAGTGGGCGAAGTGGCCGCGGTAGTACTCGAAGACGAAGCCGATCGAGGCGAACACGGTGAACAGCATCCCGAGCAGGAACAGCCACCAGCCGACCGCGAAGCCGAGCGCCGCCGTGGCCGCGCTAAGCCCCAGGAACAGCGGCCACCAGCTGTGCGGGCTGAAGAACCCGATCTCGCCGGTGCCCTGGTCGATCTCGCCCTCGTTGTCGTCTTCGGGCCGCAAGGGCAGGCGGCGCCCCGTGAACAGCACGTAGAAGCCGGTGAGCACGGCCAAGCCCACGGCGAGCGCGAGCGCGGTGGTCCCGGTCGGGTCGTGCGAGACGTACCAGTACACGATGTCCGCGCCGCCGAAGAAGATCCCGCAGCCGAGGAACAGCCAGCCTTCGACCTTCATGCCTCCAACCCCCTGTTTCCGACCGCGCTCTCGAGGGTCGGGATCTCCTGCTCGAGCCCTTGTGATTCACGGCCCCACTTGATGTCGGGGTAGTGCGCCTCGAACGCGGGCCGCTCGGACCTGATCCGCGGGATCCGGTAGAAGTTATGTCGGGGTGGCGGGCAGGACGTCGCCCACTCCAGCGAGCTGCAGAAACCCCACGGGTCCTCTTCGGTCACGGTCTCCCCGTACCGCCAGGTCACGTACATGTTCCAGAAGAACACGAGGATGGACAGGGCGAGGATCCACGACCCGACGGAGGAGATGATGTTGAGCGTGGTCACGTTCCCGGGCAGGTCTGGGTAGTTGGCGGTACGCCGTACCTGACCCTCAACTCCCGCCCAGTGCTGGACCAGGAATGTCATGTTGAACCCGATGAACATCAGCCAGAACTGGACCTTGCCGAGCCGGCTGTTCAGCATCTTGCCGGTCATCTTCGGCCACCAGAAGAAAAAGCCGGCGAACATCGCGAACAGCACCGTACCCGCCAGCACGTAGTGGAAATGCGCCACCACGAAATAGGAGTCCGACACGGCGAAGTCGAGCGGCGGAGACGCCAGGATGATCCCGGTGATGCCGCCGAACAGGAACACGACGAGGAACCCGACCGCGAACAGCATCGGCGGCTCGAAGGTGAGCTGGCCTTTCCACATGGTGCCGACCCAGTTGAAGAACTTCACCCCGGTCGGCACCGCGATCAGGAACGTCATGAACGAGAAGAACGGCAGCAGCACCGCGCCGGTGGTGAACATGTGGTGCGCCCACACGGTCATGGACAGGCCCGCGATCGAGATCGTCGCCGCGATCAGCGTCTTGTAACCGAACAGCGGCTTGTGGCTGAACACCGGGAAGATCTCGGTCGCGATGCCGAAGAACGGCAACGCGAGGATATAGACCTCGGGATGGCCGAAGAACCAGAACAGGTTCTGCCACAAGATGGCCCCGCCGCTGGCGGCGTCGAAGACGTGCGCGCCCAGCCGGCGGTCGATCTCCAGAACCAGCAGCGCGGCGGCCAGCACCGGGAACGCCATCAGGATCAGCATCGAGGTCAGCAGCGCGTTCCAGGTGAAGATCGGCATCCGGAACATCGTCATGCCCGGCGCGCGCATGCAGAAGATCGTGGTGACGAAGTTGACCCCGCCCAAGATGGTGCCGAAGCCGGACAGCACCAGGCCCATGATCCACATGTCGGCGCCGATGCCGGGCGAGTAGATCGCGCTGGTCAGCGGGGAATACGCGTACCAGCCGAAGGACGCCGAGCCGCCCGGGCTCAGGAAGCTGGCCAGCAGGATCAGCCCGCCGAAGGTGAACAGGTAGTAGCTGAGCAGGTTCAGCCGCGGGAAGGCCACGTCGGGCGCGCCGATCTGCAGCGGGATCAGCTCGTTCGCGAACCCGACGAACAGCGGGGTGGCGAACAGCAGCAGCATCAGCGTGCCGTGCATGGTGAACAGCTCGTTGTACTGCTGGTCGGACACGAAGTGCTGGTCCGGCCCGAGCAGCTGGACCCGCATCAGCAGCGCCATGACCCCGGCGCACAGGAAGAAGAAGAACGAGGTGATCAGGTACAGGTGCCCGATGATCTTGTGGTCGGTCGAGGACAGCCAGTACGCCAGGATCGATCCCTTGCGCTCCGTCCGGCTCTGCGGGATACCAATGACCGGATGCTCGATGGTGCTCACTGCGTGCTCCCGGATGATTGTTCCGCCTGCTCGGCGGCCATGTACGCCTGGAACTGCTGCGGAGTCACGACCTTCACCGTAAACAGCATGCGACTGTGGTATAGGCCGCACAACTCACTGCAGTGTCCGATGAAGGTTCCGGTCTGTGTCGCGGTGATCTGNNACGACGTCGGCGGAGCTCAGGTTGAACTCGACCGTCTCGTTGGTCGGGATCTCCAGCACCGGCAGCGGGCCCTCGCCCCACATGTCGCCCACGTTGGTCACGCTGCCTTTGGAATTCAGCAGGTGGTACTGCGGGTAATTGAACTGCCAGCTCCACTGGAAGCCGAGTACGTCCACGATCACTTGCGGATGGGGCGAGATGTTGTCGATGTAGTTCTCGTCCTTGGCCGTGTAGTAGAACAAGATCGCGATCAGGATGAACGGCACCGTGGTGAACGTGATCTCGATCGGCATGTTGTAGCGCGTCTGCGGCGGCAGCCTGTTGCCACGCTTGCGGTGGAAGATCACCGCCCACAAGATCAGGCCCCAGATGAGCGCCCCGACGAGCAGCCCGGCGATCCAGGACCCCTGCCAGAGCGTGACGACGGTCTTGCCCTGCTCGGTGATCGGATTGGGAAAGCCCAGCCGGGTGAACGTGTCGTTCGCGCACCCGGTCAGGACGAGGACCGAGAGGACAAGCGCGACCGTCATGCCCAGCGTGCGCGCGACCCGCACCCGGCGGGGACCAGGGGAACCGGGTCTTGGAGAACCCTGTCCGGCGTGATCGGTAGTCAAGGCGAGGGCCTTCCTCGGTTCTGCTACAGCGTGTCGTGCAAACAGTATCGCGCGCCGACCCCAGGCCTTCGGCGACCCCCACATGTTTTCGTCATCTTTGCGCTCCGCGCGCGTACGACACGCGGTGGCGGGCATGATGAGACAGTGAGGGTGCGCTCATGACCGGACGCCGACTTCGCCTGTTCGGTCGCAATCCCGCGGCCCGCGGCACGGATTCCCTGAACGCTGCCGTCAGTTCCGTCCCTTTTCCTGAGTCCGAACGGACCGTGGCGCCACCCCCCGGCCTGGCTCCCGCGCTGACCATCGACGCGCTCGGCCGCAAGTGCCCGATCCCCATCATCATGCTGGCTGAGCAGATCAGGGACGTTCCGCGGGGCGCGATCATCTCGGTCCTGGCCGACGATCCGGCGGCCTACACCGATGTGCCGTCCTGGTGCGCGATGAAGGCACAGGAGTTCGTCTTCGCCCAGGACCTCCCCCGCGGCTGGGCCCTGTTCATCCGCCGCACCGTCTAGGCCCGCTGCCCGCTGCCCCTCAGCGCCGAACGCCTTTGCCAGCGCTGCTGTCGTGCCCGCCGACCTGATCGTGCTGAGGCCAGGGCCTGGGTGCGCCGCCCGGGTAAGCGGCCGCGGGCCGGCGCGGGTCAGGCCCGCTGGCCAGCCGGGGCGGCTCACCCCCGGCGCAGGCACCTCACCCGTCCCGCGATTCATCAGTATATTCGAAGAACTGGAAATTAATGCGGAGGATATAGCTTATGCGGAGTATTTTGGCTGCTGGAGCTGCCCGGATCCTCCGCGTAAGCCGGATCCTCCACAGTAATGGGACGCTGACGTACTAGCGGGGCCTGCGGGACGACGGCATGCGCGGGCATCGCGGCCGCGGCAGCACATACGACCCTTCGGCACCCGACCCCCTAGTACGAGGGCTGAGTTCCACACGCCCCGAGGGCTGAGCGCGAGCGTTTGGGGTTGTGGCACCGCGGAGTGTGACTGCGGAGCTTAAGAGGAGGGCTTGAAGCGGCTGGTGAAGCGAGGGTCGTTCTCCCACCAGAGTTGCGGCTCCTGGGGCTCATTGCTGTCGCTGAGGTCGCCCTCGTCGGCTCGGTCGCCTGGGGTGNNGCTGGGCTTGCTGGGCGTCTAGTTCGGCGTCGATCCGGGCCGCGTCCGACTCGTCCTCGCGCATCAGGTGGATCAGCTGGGCGGCGAGGAACGGCAGGCCGACCAGGTCGCCGAGGATCCACAGCACTCCCCCGGCGATGACCTGGTCAGTGGCCAGCGCGGGGCCCCAGGGCCGGGCCAGCGCGTGGTAGTACGGGGCGCCGATCAGGTTCTGGTCGGCGATGACCGCGATCCCGAAGAACGCGTCCCCGATCACCTCCGCACCGGTGATCCACATGGAGACGGCGTAGGAGTACTCCTTCGGCACGGGGTCGACGCGCAGCAGCGTCCAGAAGAACACGTAGCCGGGCGCCATCAGCACCAGGTAGGTCAGCTCCCGCACCGTGGTGCTGTGGAAGACCGCCGTGTACCAGGACGTGAAGTACATCACGAACGGCACGGCAACCAGCGCGAACGTGGTGATCGCGGGGAAGGTCAGGATCTGGGCCAGGCGGCAGCGGATGACCGCCTCGAGGCGGGCGCCCGCGCGCGGGAATACCGTCGTGGCCAGCGTCAGCGGGCGTCCCAGGGCCAGGAACAGCGGGACCAGCAGGACTAGCAGCACGGTCTGAACCGCCCGGGCGTACATCAGGACCGGCTGGTAGACGCCCACCCAGGACATGGTGGCGATGACCAGGAAGCCGAGACCGAAGCCGCAGAACCAGATCGGCCGGGCCACCGACCAAGTGGTGTTGTCTCGGGACTGGGACTGCCTGCCCCGCCGTACCCTCCTGACCCCGGCGAGGTAGGCGCCGCCGAGGAGGACGATGAGCACCAGTATCCACGGGTCGAGCGTCCACTCGGTCAGGGCCCGGGTCACGGTCAGCTTGGGAGGCCCGTGATACCCAGATGCGAGAGCACGGGTCAGCCCGGGCGCGCCCGCGGCAACGAGGGCGGTTCTCATGCCGACACGCTACCGCGCTGCCCGTCGACAGGTTTCCCGCAGGCGACACTGCCAGGCGATCAGAGGTGCTCAAGCGTGCGCACAGACACCCTCAGACCCTGAGGGAACAGGAAATACAGGGCGCAGGTGATCAGAAATTCTCACCAAGAATAATTCGCGTATCCGGCTTGAATCGCTATATAGCACGCAAAACGCGTCTTGCCGGATCGGGCATTCGGACGGAAGCTGACTCCAGCGACTCAAAAGAGACCATATCTCGCCGTGTCCGATCAGTCGGCATCTCGTCACTAGGACACAGGTCTCTCCCGTCCCGGTGAGCGCGGAAGCTGGATCGGTTACACGGATCTAAGGAGCGGAACTAGTGCCCTACGTAACCAGAGGATGGCGCGCTGGTCTCACGGCGGCCGCTGCGGCCACGCTCGCGGTCGGCGTCCTGACCGCGGCCGCGGCGGCGCAGCCCAGTATGGGGCAGCTGGGTACGGGGCAGNNGGCGCGGGCCGGGATCGCCGACACTCATCCGGGCTGGGCCACTGCGTCCGCGCGCACGTCCTCCCAGCTGGTGACCTCCCGGACCGTCTCCGCCCGGGTGTACCTGGCCGGGCAGGACCCGGCGGGGCTGGCCTCCTACGCCACGTCGGTGGCGACGCCGGGCAACGCGCTGTACGGCCACTACCTGACGACCGGGCAGGTGATGGCGCGGTACGGGCCCACGCAAGCCCAGGTCAGCGCGGTGAGCAGCTGGCTGACCGGGGCGGGCCTGAGCGTGACCGCGGTCAAGAATGAGATCGGTGGCTACGTTGCGGTGCGGGGTTCGGTCCAGGCCGCGGCGCACGCGTTCGGGGTGACGTTCGGGACGTTCCGGGGACCGGACGGCCGGGCCGACCGCGCGCCTGAGCAAACCGCGAGCGCGCCCGCAGGCGTGGCCAGCGCGGTGCTGACCGTCACCGGGCTCGACACGGCCAGCCACGACATGACCCCGGCCGACACGGCCAGCCACGACATGACCCCTGCCGACACGCTGCCGCCGCCCGGCCCGAACTACTGGGTCGCTCCCCCGTGCTCGACGTACTACGGCCAGAAGGTCGCGGTCGGCGAGCCGTCTGCGTACGGAGCCAAGCAGCCGTGGACGAACTGCGGCTACACGCCGCACCAGATCCGCGGCGCGTACCACGTGAGCCAGTCCGGGATGACCGGCAAGGGCGTGACGGTCGCGGTCGTGGACGCCTACGCCTCCCCGACCATGCTGAGCGACGCGAACCAGTACGCCAAGATCACCGGGGACAAGCCGTTCGCGGCCGGCCAGTACACCCAGGACCTAGCCGCCAGCTTCACCGACACCGCGGCCAACGAATGCGACGCGCCCGGCTGGTACGGCGAGCAGACGCTGGACGTGGAGGCGGTACACGGCATGGCGCCGGACGCCAACGTGGTCTACGTCGGCGCGGCGAGCTGCACCGACCAGGACCTGGGCGACGCGCTGGCGCTGATCGTCGACAACCACCTGGCCAGCATCGTCAGCGACTCGTGGGGTGAGCCCGCCGACCTGAGCAGCGAGCTTCCCGTCTACGAGGCGATCTTCCAGGCGGGCGCGGCCGAGGGCATCGGCTTCTTCTTCTCCTCCGGTGACTCCGGCTACGAGAACCCGGTCGAGGACCCGGGCTCGGACATGCAGCAGACGGACTTCCCGGCCGAGAGCCCGTACGTCACCTCGGTGGGCGGCACCAGCCTGGCCATCGGCCGGCACAACAACTACGAGTTCGAGACGTCATGGGGCAGCCTGCTCGACCCGCTGGCCGCCAACCACCGGTCCTGGCGGTCCACGCCGCCCGGCCAGTGGCCGGCCGGCTATGACGGCTCGGGCGGCGGCGGCGTGAGCTACGACTTCGCGCAGCCGTCCTACCAGCAGGGCGTCGTTCCGAACAGCCTGGCCACGGCGCTGCCGAACGGCTCTACCAGCCCCACCCCGATGCGGGTGGAGCCGGACGTGTCGGCGGTGGCCGACGCGAGCACCGGCATCCTGGTCGGCGAGACCACGCTGCAGCCCAACGGCACGACGTACGCGTTCTCGCTGAGCCGGACCGGCGGGACCAGCCTGTCGGTCCAGATCTTCGCCGGCATCGAGGCGGACGCACAGCAGGCGGCGGGCCACCCGCTCGGGTTCGCCAACCCGGTGATCTACGCGCGGTATGGCACGTCCGGGTTCCATGACGTGACCGACCACCCGTTGGGCAGCCGCAAGCTGGCCGAGGTGCGCAGCAACTACACCGACCCGGACACCAAGACCGGCCCGCTGGTCACGTACCTGCGCACGCTGGGCATCGACGGCGAAGGCACCGCCGCGCTGCCGGCCGTGAAGGGTTACGACGACGCTACCGGGGTCGGCTCGCCCGCCTGGTACATCCAGTCCTTCCAGCAGTACTGACGCGCGCGGTTACGAAGCGCTGCCCGAGCCGGCCTGGACCGCACTGATGAACAGGGTCTGGACCGGCTGGGCGCAGGCCTCCGACGCGTTCGCCAGGTAGACGGGGGCGGTCTGGTTGGGCGGGTAGACGCGCAGATAGGACGCCTTGGCCGGGGCGCACGTGGCGGTCGGGAAGTTCAGCGCGTCCACGATCTGCAGCAGCGCGTTGGCGGTCGCGCCCGGGGCCAGCGTGATCAGCTTGACCGGCGTGGTGCTGCTGCGCTTGGCGGCCAGGCCGAGCTGCGTATAGGGCGGAGCGGACACCAGCGACACCCCCGGATAGCCGTACAGGGTGCACGTGGCGCCGGAGGTATTGGTGAAGACGATCGCCACGTACACGCCGCCCGCGTAACCCTGCGAGATGCCCAGCGACAGCTGCAGGCCGCTGGTCGCGCAGGCCGGCGTCCCGGTCACGGCCGGGGACAGCGACGTCGACGGCGCGGAGGCCGGGGCGGTGCTGCTGCCCACAGCGGGCGGGCTAGACGAGGCCGCCGAGCTCGCGGAGGTCAGCGGCGCGGTCGGCGAGCTGGCCGACGACGAGGAGCAACTGGCCACGGCCGCGAGGACGATCAGCACCGCGGCCACCTGGGCGACCCGGGTCCCGGCCAGGTGGGCCGCACGTCGGTTCCCGCTACCTGAACGCTCACCCCTGGGAAACACTCCCGTGCCTCCTATCTAGTGGCGCGACATGCGCCGTCCCGCACAGTATGACGGCCGCGCGGGCACGCCGGTTGGAGGCGGGCGGCATCGACCGGAAACCGGTTGGCCTCGCCGCCATCACGTTTCGGTGACGGTGAGCAAGCACCACGGCCGTCGGCCAAAAAGAGAATCGATCAGTCGGGCAGGTGCGTGGCGACCTCAGCCGCCGCGGCCGGTCCGTAGGCCGCGGCGAAACGGTCGGCCAGGGGACCGGGCTTGAGGTTGTACTCCTGCGGGCCGGTCGATTCCAGGGCGTGCACGGCCATCAGGTTGCCGAGCTGGGCGCAGCGCTCCAGGGACAGGCCCCACGCGACGCCGGCCAGGAAGCCGGAGCGGAACGCGTCGCCCGACCCAGTCGGATCCACCGGGTCCGCGTCCGGCACGGCCGGCACGTTCACCGGCGGCTGCCCGGACCGTTCGACCCGTGCGCCGCCCGGGCCCAGGGTGGTGATCCTGACCTTGACCCGGGCCAGGATTTCCGCACTGGTCCAGCCGGACTTGCGCTCGATCAGCGCTTCCTCGTACTCGTTGCCGAACAGGTACTCCGCGCCGTCGACCAGCGCTCGCACCTGCGTGTCATCGAGGATCCTGGCCAGCTGCTGGGACGGGTCGGCCGCGAACTTCAGACCGACCTCGCGGCACTCCGTGGTGTGCACCACCATGGCTCCCGGGTCCCCAGCGCCGATGATGACCAGGTCGATGCCGCCATGTTCGGCGGCCAGGGGCGCGACCTTGATCTGCGCGTCCTCGGCCATCGCACCCGCGTAGAACGAGCCGATCTGGTTCCCGTCCGCGTCGGTGGTGCAGACGAAGCGCGCGGTGTGCCGCAGCAGCGACTCCCGTACTCCGGCGGTGCTCACCCCATGCTCTTCCAGCCAGTGCCGGTATTCCCCGAAGTCGGCGCCGACCCCGCCGATCAGCAGCGGGCGCAGGCCGAGCACGCCCAGACCAAAGGCGATGTTGGCCGCCACGCCGCCGCGCCGGATGGCTAGCTCGTCAACGAGGAACGAGAGCGAGACCTTGTCCAGCTTGTCCGCGATGAGTTGGTCGGTGAACTTGCCGGGGAACGTCATCAGGTGGTCGGTCGCGATCGACCCCGTGACGGCGATGCGCACGGTGGCTAAACCCCCCCGGGCTTCAGTGGAACGAGTCGCCGCAGGCGCAAGAGCCCGTGGCGTTCGGGTTGTCGATGGTGAAGCCTTGCTTCTCGATCGTGTCGACGAAGTCGATCGTCGCGCCCATCAGGTACGGGGCGCTCATCTTGTCCGTCACGACCTGCACGCCACCGAAGTCCGTCACGACGTCGCCATCGATGTCGCGCTCGTCGAAGTAGAGCTGGTAGCGAAGCCCCGAGCAGCCGCCCGGCTGAACCGCGATGCGCAGCCTCAGGTCGTCCCGGCCCTCTTGCGCGAGCAGGCCGCTCACCTTGGCGGCCGCGCCATCGGTCAGGTTGATGCCCTGTGTGGCCTCGTGCTGACTCTGTGTGGCCTCTTGCTGAACAGTCACCTTAGCTCCTGCCTGGTTCGTGTGCCGCAGCCTGCGGCGTGGGGGACCCCACGTGCAATCCCAACGATAAGGGGTGCGGGCGCATTCCAGCTACTCGCACCGGGTCTTGGTCTTCTACAGCCCGGGGGCGCCCCAGACGGGGAACCAGCGGGCCAGGTCCGGCTCCCACTTCAGGTCGTCGCCGATGACCCCCTTGACCTGCAGTTCGAGCGCGTTGTCCCGGCGCTCGCCGTCCTGCGGCGCGAACGGGTAGAACGTGCCCCGCTTGTACAGGTAGACCAAGGCCAGGCGGCGCTCGGAGTCGTCGCGGAAGGCGACCAGCGTGCACAGCAACTGCGGGCCGAAGCCGGCGTCGACCAGCGAGGAGTTCACCGCGTGCAGGTCGGTGACCAGCGCGTCGAGCTGGTCGGACATGTGTGAGCTGACCAGCCAGGTGAAGTTGTAGGAGTCCTTGGTCACCTCGACCGGCAGGCCGCCTTCGTCGCCGGCGCTCATATCGAGCAGCTCCTGCACTTCCTTCTGCACGTCGGCGAAGGACCGGCCCTCGACCGGGCGGAAGCACACCGAGCCGGAACCGGTGGGCTTGAACCCGGTTCCGGCCTCCAGTGTGATCGCCGCCGACGGCAGCGCGAACAGGTCATCCAGCTTGGGCGGGACCGGCTTGGTCCGGCCCAGGAGGGTGTCCAGGAAGCCCACTGGCTACGTCCCTACCGGCCCTGGTTGAGCTGCTGCTGAACCTTGTCCAGCTCGGCCAGCCTGCGCTCGAGGCTGGGGTGGGTGGAGAAGATCGAGGACAGGCTCTTCCCGCCGGTCAGGTGCGCGGCCGGCGCGAAGAAGAACGCGTTCAGCGGCTCGGCGGCGCGCAGGTCCCTGGTCGGGATCCTGTTGATGCCCTGGCTGACCTTGATCAGCGCGCTCTTCAGCTCGCTGGGCTGGCCGGTGAGCAGCGCGCCGCTGCGGTCCGCGGCCAGCTCACGATATCGGGACAGCATCCGGATGAGCAGGAAGCTGACCGCGTAGACGACGATGCTCACGCCCATGATGATGAGGAAGATGGGCAGGGCGCCGCCGTTGTTGTTGCCGCCCCGGCCGCGGCCGCCGCCACCGAAGAGCTCGCCGTAGAACGAGAACCTGATCAGCAGCGCGGCGACGATGGCCAGGAACGACGCGATCGTCATGACCTGAACGTCCTTGTGCGCCACGTGCGACATCTCGTGTGCGATGACGCCCTCGAGCTCCGCGGGCGTAAGCCTGTCCATCAGGCCGGTGGTCACGCAGAGCACCGCCTTGTCGGCGTTGCGCCCCGTCGCGAAGGCATTCGGCAAGGGGGATCTGGCGATGGCGATCCGCGGCTTGGACATGTCGGCCAGCGCGCACACCCGGTCCACGATGCCGTGCAGCTCAGGCGCCTGCTGCGGGCTGACCTCGACCGCGCCCGCGGTGCGGAGCGCGATCTTGTCGGAGTAGAACAGTGACCCGATGGCGAAGCCGCCGGCGAGAACCACCGCGAACAGCACGATCACGGCGTCGGACGCGTGGGTTGCGGCCCCGATACCGATGATCGCAGCGACAAAACCGACAAAAACCAGCCCGAGCAGGAACATCGTCGCGGTCATCCGCGCCGTCAGCCCCCGGTCAGGCGCATACCTGGTCCGCGCCGCCATGGCGCCACCTCCGTTCGGCCCCGGCGGGTGTTGCCCTCCGGGTGCCACCAGCATTACCTAGCAGTAATGTATCCGACGGATGCTGAGCCTTTGCTGTACCTTGTCCGCGAGTCTGCTCTAGGGCTAGCCCGAGTGCTGAGTATCCCCGTATGACCTCGGGTTATGCCTTGTTTATGCCCTTGGCTTAGGCCCTTGGGTTGGGCCCTTGGGTTGGACCCTTTGGGTCAGCCCGGAATGAGGCCTTCGTCCGTGAGTAGCTTGCGTACCTCGTCCATGCTCGAGTCCTCGTGAGGAAGGATCAGGTCCGACGATTCAAGGATAGCCGGGGGCAACGGTGATCCAGCCGCGCGAACCTGAGCTAGCAGGTGGGCCAGCGCGGCGGTAAAGGCGGCCTGGTCACCGTGCTCCACCGCGGTCTCGAGTTCGGTGTCCATCTGGCTGAGCTCGGCGGCGACCGCATCGTCGACCTTGAACTGGCCCTCGCCCAGGATTCTGACGATCACGGTCTATCACCATCTTGCGGCTCGTCCGCCAGGCCGGGCAGGTCGGAGACGGGCAATCCGGCGGGCTGCGCCTGCTGCGGCGACTGGACCTGGGACGGATCGGCCTGCTGGGGCGGGGCGTACTGGGGCGGCGCGGGAGGCGCGTACGGCCCTTGCGGCTGCTGGGAGGGCTGGTATCCCTGGGCTCCCTGGCTGGTGCCGTTGGGCGCGGCACCTTCGAGCTGCTTGGGGGCGCCCGTGGTGAGCTCGCCCTTGAGCATGGCCAGCTCCCGCTCGACGTCACTGGTGGCGCTCAACTGGTCCAGCTCGGACTGGATGTCGTCGCGCTTGCCGCCCACGGCGTCGTCGAGCGCGCCGGAGGCCATCAGCTCATCGATCGCGCCGGCCCGGGCCTGCATCTGGGCAGTCTTGTCCTCGGCGCGCTGGATGGCCATGCCAACGTCGCCCATCTCCTCGGAGATGCCGGAAAACGCCTCGTTGATCCTGGTCTGCGCCTCGGCCGCGGTATAGGTGGCCTTGATGGTCTCCTTCCTGGTGCGGAAGGCGTCCACCTTGGCCTGCAGGCGCTGGGAGGCGATGGTGAGCTTCTCCTCCTCGGCCTGCAGCTGGGCGTACTGCGTCTGCAGCTCGTCCAGCTGGGTCTGCGCCGACGCCTTGCGCCCCAGCGCCTCCCGGGCGAGGTCCTCGCGGCCCATCGAGAGCGCCTTGCGCGCCTGGTCCTGGAGCTTGTTCGCCTGTTGCTGTAGCTGATTCATCTGCAGCTCGACGCGCTTGCGCGAGGTGGCGACGTCCGCGACCCCGCGGCGGACCTTCGTCAGCAGTTCGAGCTGCCGCTGATATGAGTAGTCCAGGGTCTCACGCGGGTCTTCCATTTTGTCCAGGGCCTTGTTGGCCTTGGCCTTGAAGACAAGTGAGACTCGCTTCATCACGCCCATACGCGCGGCCGTCCCCTTCATTACAATCCAGCCGCCGACGAAGCCGCGCATCCGGGCCGAAGGTGGCCGGGCGCCCGGCTAGACGGCGGACGAGCCCGTGCGACTAGTCGCATTCCACCCTACGCGGTCGCCGGCATGCGAGCTACCACGTCCGGCCCGTGCGTGATACCTGTGTGTAATACAGGACTAAGCTGAGCGCGTGTTCCGACGCCGTAGCGCCGGGGCGACGGACGGCACGTCCCAGGATTCCCCGGGCGCGCAGAGCCCGGACAGCCCGGCCGAAGTCAAGCAGCCTCGTTCCGCCGCACAGGCGGCCAAGGGGCGGCCCACGCCCAAGCGCAGTGTGGCCGAGCGCAATCGCCGCCAGCCGATCACCGGATCCCGACCGCAGGCCGCGCCGCGCACCCCTGAGGACAAGGCCAAGGCCCGCACCGACCGGGCGCGCAAGTACGAGGCGATGAAGCAGGGCGAGTCGTGGGCGCTTAACCCGCGCGACCGCGGCCCGGTCCGTGCGCTGGCCCGTGACTACATCGACTCCAAGCGCCGGATCAGCGAGTTCTACATGTACATCCTGGTGCTTTTGCTCGCCGCGGTGTTCCTCCATAACAAGACCGAGCAGGAGTACATCTCGCCGCTGGTCCTGGTGCTGGTCGTGATCATCCTCATCGACGCCCAGCTCATCCGGCGCGGCCTGGTCAAACTCGTCGCTCAGCGGCTGCCGGGCGAGTCCACCCGGGGCTTGACCATGTACTCGGTGATGCGCGCGCTGCAGATCCGCCGGTTCCGGATGCCGGCCCCGCGGGTCCAGCCGGGAGACAAATTCTAGTCTTCGGGGTGCAGGGTCATCGGGCCGTATTCGGCCCGGGAGTCCTCCAGCAGCGTGACCTGGTCCACCCCGACCGCGAGCAGCGCGCGCCAGTTCTCGCCGAGCCAACTCTCCGCGTCGCCCTGGCTGACGAAGATTGCCTCTTGCAGGTCATCCGCGGCGACCGCGGTGCCGTCCGCCTTCTCGTATCGCCACGTCCAGGGCATCGATGCCACGCCTCTCTCGCCGTCTGCGTTCGGCCCCCAGGGTAATGGTTCGCGCGGGGCAGCGGTATCAGGCGCAGAAGAGGATGGCCCAGACAGCCTTGCCGCGGCCGGTCACCGGGCTCCAGCCCCAGACGTCGCTCAGCGCGTCCACCATCTGCAGGCCGCGTCCGGCCTCCTCATCCCGATCGGGCATCCTGAGCACCGGCGCGCGGTCGGACGGATCGAGCACCGCGCACATGACCTCGCCGGTCCGGCGCAGCAGGCGCAAGCCGAGGGGCTGCCCGGGCAGATCCTTGTGCTCCTGCGCCGCCCGGGCCGCGTGCGAGACCGCGTTGGCCACGAACTCGCCGACGATCGCCTCGGCGTCGTCGGCCAGCGCGACCAGGCCCCATTCACGCAGGGTGTTGCGGGTGAAGCGGCGCGCGCTCCGGGCGGACTGCGCGCTGGGGCCGAGCGAGAAGGCCGCCACGGCGGGCGAATCCCACCAGTCAGAGGGCATCCGGACGACCCGCGGGCGGCCCGGAGCACAGTGCAGCCTCGCACTCAGGTCCAGAGGCCGACGGAAGGCGGGATCCACCTTCGTACGTATCGGCAGCCCTACTTGGCTCATGCCCATTTGCGACCCCGCCAAGCGTTATGCGCCAACCCCTGCTGATCGACGCATTTGACATCCTGCCCGACATCCGGCACTTCATGCAAGGCCATCTGCACGTTCATTTGCAACGTGCACCCGCGTCGGCCCCCGGCTACGGACACTACAAGTAGAGTGCTGACTCTGGAGAGAGCCCAGAGCCGTTTTTGCTGTGGCAGGAGCCGCTGATGCTGGTCGCAGGGGTAGATTCATCCACCCAGTCCACCAAGGTGCTGCTCTGCGAGGCCCAGGACGGCACCGTGGTCGGGCAGGCCAGCGCCCCGCACCCGGACGGCACCGAGTGCGATCCGGAGCGGTGGTGGGAGGCCTTGGCTGCGGCCGGACGCGGGCTGCTGGACCGGGCCGACGCGATCGGGGTGGCGGCCCAGCAGCACGGCATGGTGGTGCTGGACCAGGCCGGCCGGGTGATCCGGCCCGCCCTGCTGTGGAACGACATGCGGTCCGCGCCGCAGGCGGGGGCGCTTATCGCCGAACTCGGCGGCCCGGCCGAGTGGGCCCGGCAGACCGGGAGCGTCCCCACGGCATCGTTCACAGTGACCAAGCTGCGCTGGCTCGCCGAGCGCGAGCCAGCGTCCGCCGAGCGCACCGCGCACGTGTTGCTCCCCCACGACTGGCTGACCTGGCGGCTGACCGGCCGGGGCGGTGGGCCTGTGGAGCCGACTACCGATCGCGGCGACGCTTCCGGTACCGGCTACTTCTCCCCGGCTGTGAGTAGGTGGCTGCCGGAGATCGCCGCGGTCGCGCTCGGTCACCCGGTGGGGCTGCCGCGGGTGGCGGCCCCGGCGGAGATCGTGGGCCGGACTCCAGGGGGCGCGGCGCTGTCCGCGGGGACCGGTGACAACATGGGCGCCGCACTCGGCCTGGGCGTGGGCCTGGGCGAGGTGGTCGTCTCGATCGGCACCTCGGGCACCGCGTACGCGGTCGCGGCCGAGCCCGCGGCCGACGAATCGGGGCTGGTGGCCGGGTTCGCGGACGCCACCGGGCGGTTCCTGCCGCTGGTGGCCACGGTGAACGCCGCCCGGATCCTGACCGTGACGGCACGCATGCTCGGCACCGATCCCGAGGGTCTGTCCCGGCTGGCGCTCGCCGCGCCGGTGGGGGCGGGCGGGCTGACCCTGCTGCCCTACCTGGACGGCGAGCGATCGCCGAACCGGCCTGACGCGACCGGCGTGCTACGGGGCATGACCAGCACGAACACCACTCCGGAGAACCTCGCCCGGGCGGCGGTCGAGGCCTTGCTGTGCTCGCTGGCGGACGCCATCGACAACCTGGCCGACACTGGGATCACCGCGCAGCGGGTCATCCTCATCGGCGGTGCCGCCCGGTCCGAGGCGGTGCGCCGGATCGCCCCGGCCGTCTTCGGGGTGCCGGTGACCGTGCCGCAGCCGGCCGAGTACGTGGCGCTCGGCGCGGCCCGGCAGGCGGCCTGGGCGTTGTCCGGGGCGGCCTCGCCGCCGGACTGGCCGCTGCCGGGCTCCAGCGCCGAGTACATCGCCGAGCCCGTGCCCCTGGTCCGCGAACGATACGCAGCACTGCGCGACGCCACCGCCGGGTGGGGTTCCTGAGGCACACAGTCCCACTCCGTCCCCTCTCCGTCCCGGCCGGGCGATGTCACAGCCGGAGGCGAGAATCGCAACTAGGGACATGAGCATTGAGGCAAAAGCACCGATGCGGGAGCGACCGGTCACCGTAAGGGAGCGGTCGCGCGAGCGACCGCCGACCACGCCGCTTGAGGAATTCGAGCAGGTGTATCTGCGCAACGTCGACGTCCTCATGGGCTACTTCGCGCGCCGCTGCCGCGAGCCGCAGACGGTCGCCGATCTCACCTCCGAGACGTTCGTCCGAGCCGCGGAAGGCTTCGCCAGGTTCGATGCTGGCCGGGGATCGGACCGGGCGTGGCTGTTCGGCATCGGCGCCCGCGTGTTTGCCCGCCACTGCGAGCAGTCGGCGGGTGGCCGAGACGCGGCCGCGCGGCTCGGCGGCCACCGGCCGCTTGACGAGGACGAGATCGAGGAGCTCGCCGGGCGGATCGACGCCGAGCGCGAGGGCGCCGCGCTGATGCGGCGGTACGCGCAGCTGCCCGTGGTCGAGCGGGCGGCGATCGAGCTCGTCGACCTTGAGGGCCTCACTCCGCAGGAGGCGGCGGTCGCCCTCGGCGTCTCCCGGGTCGCATTTCGAAAGCGCTTGTCCCGGGCGAGGTCCCGGCTGAGAAAGGAACACGAAAGCAATGACTAAGTTCACAGACAATCTCTGGCGTGATCTCGCCCGCGAGCACGGCGCAGCCCTCGTGCAGGCCGGCCATCCCGGACCGGGTCGGGCCCGTCGCCCGCGCGCGATCGCGGGCAGCACGCTCGCGCTGGCGGGCGCCGGCGCGGCGATCGCGCTCGTCCTGACCTCAACCTCGAGCACGCCGGCGTCCGCCGCCGTTACCGTTGCGAAGGTCAGCGATGGCTCGATACTGGTGACGATCAATCAACCTGGATCCCAGGCGATGTCCCAGGCAGACCAGAAGCTCGCCGCAATGGGGTTCCACGAGGGGATCGTGATTTACATGGGGGGCGGCCCGGCAGTCGTCAGCGGCCCGGTCACCTGTACGCCGGAGCCGGGTATACCGAACCAGCCAACGGTGAAGGTGCTCGTGGGCTCNNCCCGGGCAACACAGGCGTCGGGACCTGGCACCTCAACACCTGCAACCTCGCGAGTGACACCGGCGGCACCGGCAACACGGGCGCCGGGTGACCTGGTGAGGATGGCCGGCGCTCGCCCGGAACGGGCGTCGGCGATAACCCGGCTAGCGGTTCGGCCCCCGGCTGATGGCGGGGGCCGGACCGCTGTGTGGTGGGCGTGGTCGATCGTCGCCGCCGCGGTCGGGTGGAACCTCGTGAACCTGCGGGCGCTCACGCTCAACGTCGCGTATTTCAACGACAGCACGGTGCACGAGCAGATGGTGCGGTTCGCGACGGCGCAGCTGCGCGCCGGGCACCTGCCGCTCACGAGCTGGTTCCCGTTCCTCGGGGAGGGGTCGCCACAGTTCCTGCATTACCAGAGCCTGCCGGCGATCCTGACCGGGCTGGCGGGCCTCGCGGCTGGCCCCGACGTGGCGTTCCGCTGGTCGCTGTACCTGCTTTTGTCGCTGTGGCCGATCAGCGTGTACGTGGCGGCCCGCGCGTTCGGGGCGGGCCGGCCGGCAGCGGCCGCTTCGGCCGCGATGGCTCCGTTCCTGATGAGCGCCACGGGGGTCGGCTACGAGCAGGGCGCCTACGTGTGGATGGGGTACGGCGTCTGGACGCAGCTGTGGGCGTCGTGGACGCTGCCGCTCGCGTGGGGCTGGAGCTGGCGGGCGATCCGCGACGGGCGCGGCTACCTCCGGGCGATCGGTCTGACCGCGCTCACCGTCGCGCTGCACTTCGAGACCGGCTACCTCGCGCTTTCGGTACTGCTGGTCTGGCCGTTCGTGGCCGGCCGGCCCCTCGTGACCCGGCTGGGGCGGGCCGCGGTCCTCCTCGGCGGTTCGCTGCTCGCATCGGCGTGGGTGATCGTCCCGCTCCTGACGCAGCGGCCGTGGGCGGCGGTCAACGAGCCGCTGCAGGGCAGCGGACTCGTCAACGGCTACGGCGCGCGCCAGGTGATGCACTGGCTGCTTTCGGGGCAGCTGCTNNCTCGGGGTGTGCCTGCTGTTCGCGTTCGGTCGCACGACGTTCGGGTCGCTCATCGACGTGATCCCGGGCAGCGCCGACCTCTTCTTCCGCCGCTTCACGATGGGCGTGCAGCTCGCCGCGCTGCTGCTCGCCGGCCGGGGAGCGGCGTGGCTAGCGGCGAGATGCGTGCGGTTGCTCGAAGCCCGGGTTCCGCGCTGGCCGACCGGCCTGTCCCCGGCGGTCGTTCTCGTCGCGGCGGTCGCGGTGCTCGCGCCCGCGTGGCTTCAGCTCGGCGGCTACGACCGTCAGGACACCGCCGCGATCGCGGCCCAGCGCCGCGCGGACAGCTCGGAGGGCGCCGACGTCGATCGCCTCATTGCGGTGATCGAACGCGACGGCGGCGGCCGGACGTACGCCGGGATGCCGTCGAACTGGGGCCAGGATTTCACCGTCGGGGCGGTCCCGGTATTCAAGTACCTGGANNCTTCCCGCCCGCGAGCGGCCGCCGGTGCCCGCGCGGCTGGCGATGCGCTCCGGCCCCTACTGGCTGTGGACGATCAACGGCGACGGCTACGTCCAGGCCGGCCAGATCGTCGGCGAGATCTCGGCGAACCGGACGAACGTGGGTACCCGCAGCGTTCCGCTGCTTGGATCCGGGCTCGCGGCGGACGGCGCGTATCTCGGGGTCAGGTACGGGTCCGGCGGCGCGGATGGCCCGCTGCCGACGGTGCGAAGCCAGTCCTCGGCCGGCACGATCATCGCGGAACGCGCCGACCTCAATGACGGCGAGGCCTCGGCGACGGTACGGATGCGCCAGCCCGGAGTCGCGGTGCTCAGCGCCTCCTATGACCCCGGGTGGACGGCAACCGTGAACGGCCGGCCGCAGCCTATCCGGATGGTGGCGCCGGCGCTCGTCGCCGTCGACGTCCCCGCGGGCACCGACCACGTCGTGTTCCGCTACCACGGGTACGGCGACTACCCGGAGTTGCTCGCGCTGAGCGCTCTCACCCTGGTCATGGTCGCCGCCGCGCCGGTGTGCGTGCGGCGCGTGAGGCGGCGCCGCGACGCTAAAGGAGCGCCGCGTGCCGCCGAAGGTCGGCCAGATCATCCAGCTGATCGAGCCTGACGGCGTTGGGCTGGGCCTGGGAGCCGTCAACAGCGCCGATCGTACTTGATGCCCGGCGGCGGGCCGGTGGCACATGCACCCTGCCGGCCGTGTGATCCCACCCATCACACTCGCCACACCAGCAGGTTCTCCCGTAGGGGAGCCATGATCACGGAGGAATTTGTACCGCTAGCCGTACAAAAGCCTTCACGATCATGGAGATGTCACCTGCGGCCTGCGCCAAACGCCAGCTCGATGATGTTCTCGCGACGGCGGGCCGAAAGTTTCCCGAAAGTCGCCATGATCATGGGGGCGCGCGGCGGGCGTGAAAGCATGGGGAGCGTCAGTGGCAGCTCAGGGAAGGAACGCCGGGTGAGCACGGATTACGTCCCCACGCGCGAGGACCGCTTTTCGTTCGGGATCTGGACGGTGGGGTGGCAGGGGGTGGACGTGTTCGGCTCGGCCGTGCGGCCTCCCATGCCGGCCGAGCGGGCGGTGTACAAGCTGGCCGAGTTGGGCGCTTACGGGGTCAACTTCCACGACAACGACGTGTTTCCCTTTGACGCCACCCCGGCCGAACGGGACGAGCGGATCGGCGCGTTCCGCAAGGCGCTGGCGGAGACCGGGCTGGTGGTGACGACCGCGACCACGAACCTGTTCGGCCACCCGATGTTCAAGGACGGGGCGTTCACCGCGAACGAGCGGGAGGTCAGGCGGTTTGCGCTGGCCAAGGTGATGCGGAACCTGGACCTGGCCGCGGAACTGGGCGCTCGCACCTACATCTTCTGGGGCGGCCGCGAGGGCGCCGAGTCCGGAGCGAGCAAGGACATCCGGGTGGCCCTGGACCGGTATGCCGAGGGGCTGGACCTGCTGTGCGCGTACGTGCGGGAGCAGGGTTACGACATCCGGTTCGCGATCGAGCCGAAGCCGAACGAGCCCCGGGGCGACATACTGCTGCCGACCGTGGGTCACGCGCTGGCGTTCATCGGCCGCCTTGCGGATCCGCAGATGGTCGGAGTGAACCCCGAGATCGGGCACGAGGAGATGGCCTCGCTGAACTACGCGCACGGGATCGCGCAGGCACTGTGGCACGGCAAGCTCTTCCACATCGACCTGAACGGGCAGAACGGCCCGCGTTACGACCAGGACCTGCGGTTCGGCGCCGGGAACGTGCGGGGCGCGTTCTGGGTAGTGGACACCCTGGAGGCCGGCGGGTACGACGGGCCGTTCCACTTCGACTACAAGCCGCCGCGCACCGAGGACGACGAGGGCGTCTGGGTGTCGGCCGCCGCGTGCATGCGCAACTACCTGATCCTGCGGGCGAAGGTCCGGGCGTTCCGGGCCGACCCGGAGGTGGCCGAGGCGCTGCGCGCGTCCGGGGTGGACCAGCTCCGCGCGCCGACGCTCGCTGCCGGTGAGACGTGGCGCGATGTCCGCGACGCCACGGCCGACTCCGACACGCTCGGACGACGCGGCCTGGGTTACGAGCGCCTGGACCAGCTGGCGCTGGAGTACCTCTACGGCGTCCGGTCGTGACCCCGGCGCCCCTCGAGGCGGCGGCAGCCACGATTTCCAACCGGAGGGTTACCTACGGGAGCTTCCTGCAGGAGGCTTCCTACGGGAGGTGACAACCGTTGTGTCCGGCGTCCACAGAGTCTGGTCCGCGACTGCCGGGAGTGTGAGTCGGGTGTCCAGTTCACCCCGCGGGTAACTGCCGCCGGGGGCTCGCCTCCCGCCCCTGCCCGCACCCCGTCCGGCCGCCCCCGCACCGCGCCATCCTTCCCCGCCAGCCACAAGGACCCCATCGACGCGGAGCATCCGGCTTACGTGGTGATTTCGGGCAGCTGGGTGAGCGCTCCGAAACAACCCGAGTTTGCGGCGTCGCGACCAAGCGCCCGTCCATCCCTCCCCGCGGCGACAGGAGGCCGACCCGCATGGCCGAACCAGCCGCCACCGTCCGCGCCCCGCCCGGCCGCAGCGCCAAGGAGCGAGGTTTATGATCAGCCGCCACAGGTCATAAATAGAACAGAGGTTCGATAACGAGGGACTTTAGCGGCAGGGAGCACAGGCAATGGATGACGAGGGGAAGGTCCTGCTGATCGCCGGGCTCGCCTTGGTTGGCGTGGCGGCAGTGTTCTGGCTGTTGTGGTGGTGGCTCTGGCATGAGGTCGGATACTGGACAATCCTCATCGTCTTCCCGCCGCTGCTACTCTTCGCCGTGGCCGCCGAGGCCCGCTCGATGGGGTTGTGACACCGCCATTGCTAGAGGGGTGTTGGGGAAAGAGGTGCGGGAGGCGGGACTGGGGCTTATACGGCCTATCCGGCCGGGCCGCCGCCCTCCAGGTCGGTCACGCGCAGCGTGACGCGGTGCAAGCCGGTGGGCATGCCGGGCAGTTTTCGGGCCTCACGCCCCGGCCGGTTCGGGAGTCAGCTCGGCCGTCCAGGAGGTGCCGTTCCACAGTTCCCCGGTCAGCACCGGGGAGCTAGTGTTGCCCTGGGCGAACGAGGCGACCGCCAGGCACATCGTCGCCGACCAGCACGATGGCCCCGGCACGAGCGCACTCGCGCCGCTGATCTCAGCCAGCCCAGCTGCGCGCCCGGCGGGGGCTGTCACCGTACTCGCTGCGGCCGCTCCGGCTGGCGCCAGACTCATGACCAGCCCGGCCGCCAGCGCCCCTGCCGTCAGCGCCGCTGTACCCCACCGGATAGCTACCCTCATGACGGTCTCCCTCGCGCATCGGCGCGGTCTCCCGCGCGGTGTCAACGGAACTCTCACGCCCGCGCCCTGACCTGCGACCGCATAGCGGACGAGGGCGGGGCAGCCATCGCGGCCAGCCGCGATCACGCACGTGAACACAACGCGAACGGTACGGACAGTCAGCATTCCTGGCATCGGGGCTGGCCCTCATGCGGGTAAGGGCTGGCCCCGATCCGCGCGGGGCCGCCGCGGTGGTGGAGTGGGAACCGGCCGAACGAACCCGAGACCTGGACCGCCTTGAGGAGCAACCGATGAACCGAATCCGCCTCGCCTGCAGCACGTGCATCCTGGCCGCAGCCGCCCTGGCCCTAGGGGTCGGCCCCGCCGCCGCCAGCTCCGCCTCCGCCGCCCAAACCTCGACTGTGTCCCAGATCGCCGCCCTTCCGCCCAGCCCGTGCGTGCCTGTCCTTTGACCATGAGCACGGAGACAGCCGACGCCGCAGTACCGCCGGGCCATGCCCCCGGCAGTCGCGTTACGGCTCGACAGCTAACGCCAGCTAGGCGTCGGCGCGAGGAAGCCAGACGCGCATGGGGCCGCCGTCGCGGTTGTCCCACTGGAGGTACGGGATCGCGATTGCGGTTGCCGGGGTGCCTGCGGCGGCGGGCACCGGCCCGGGCGGGACTGACAGGGCCGCGGTCGCCGGAGGCAGGAGCACGTCGTCCGCGGTGACCTCGATCGTCTGGCCGACGCCGGGCAAGGTCACCGGCCGCTCGCCCAGCACCGAGCCGGGCCGGGCGGCCAGGTCCTGCACCTGGACGCCGGGCTGGTCGGCCTGCTCGAAGCAGTAGACCAGGGGTCCGCGCTCGATCGCCACGCAGCCGCGGACCGCGTCGACGCGCCGGTCCGGATGGGTCCAGCGCGGGGTCAGGTCCAGGTGCAGGGTGATCTCGTCGCCTGGCTGCCACGCGCGGCGAAGGTGGTGATAGGCGGGGAGAACCAGGCTTCGTTCGGGATCATGGTCTTTGTTGTTCGCCGAGATGCGGGTATGCGCGCTCCACGCCGGGATTCGGAGCGCGATGCCGCGCTCGGCCGCGGGCGCGGCGCGGACGCGCAGGTGGACCGCGCCGGACCACGGGTAGTCGGTGGTCACCTCCACGTCGAGGTCTGCGCCGCGGAGGCGGGACCCGGTGTACTGGTGGACGTACAGCGCGTCGCCGGAGGTCGTGGCTAGGTAGTGATCGAGCGAGGCCAGCAGGCGCACGATGTTCGGCGGGCGGCAGGCGCAGCTGAACCAGGTCCGCCGGCGCCCGGGGTCGTCCTTCTCGAAGTGGTCCTCGCGGCGCTGCAGCGGGTTCACGTAGAAGAAGCGCTGCCCGTCGGTGGCCACCGTGGCGCCGAACCCGTTGTAGAGCACGCGTTCCATGTGGTCGGCGTACTTGGCGTCGCCGGTGGCGAGCAGCAGCCGCCAGGTCCAGTGGAAGCTGGCGATCGCGGCGCAGGTCTCGTTGTACGCGCGATCGGGCGGCAGCTCGAACCGGTCACCGAAGCCCTCGTCCACGTGCCGCGAGCCGTTTCCGCCGGTGAGGTACGTCTTGGTCGCGACCAGGTCGACATGTGCCTGGAGGAGGTCGGCCGGGTGGCCGCGGAGTTGCTCCTGGCCGCGATCGCCGACGAGCCGGCGCACGGCGTGCGGACCGTTCCCAGCCGCCTGGTGGTCCGCCAGTCCAGCCGCTGACGGGGGCTGGCGGGTCCGGGCGTGGTCAAGGGCTAGGCGTCGGCGGCCGGCTCATCGCCGCGACCGGCCTGCGCGGCCGTTCTGGCCTGCGCGGCCATCTGCATCATGCGACGCTGCGAGCGCACCTGGAAGAACACGATCACGACGATGAGCCCGATCGAGATCCACAGCCCGTAGTGCGAGATTTCCTGCGCGACCACGACCGCGCGGTGACCCAGCGCGTAGCCCAGACCCGCCAGCAGGCCGGCCCACAGCAGCGACCCGATGGCGTCCAGGATGAGGAACGTGACCAGCCGCATCCCGGCCCAGCCGACCACCACGTAAATGATCGCGGTCGGGATCGGCAGGAACGGGGCGACGATCACGGCGGGCCAGGTGAACTTCCAGCCCCACCGCTGCACCCGGGCCATGTACTTGTCGCCGCGGTTGCGCCGGCCGGACAAGATCGCGATGAGCCGCTCGCCCCACAGCCGACCCGCCCACCAGTAGAGCACGTCGAACTTCATCAGCCCGGGAATGGCGGCCAGCAGCACGATGACCAGCGTGCCGTGCCCCACCCGGACGAACGCGGCGGCGGCGATGATCGCGGCGGTGTTCCCGTTGAGCACCTCGAGCAGCACCGGATGGGTGCCGACCAGCGGAGCCACGAACGGCAGGAGGGCCCAGTAGTAGATGCCGCTGAGCACGATGCCGGCCCAGAGCACGATGTCCACCCGGCGCGGCTTGCCCGACCACGGCAGGCGCGGGTCATCCCACGCGGTCTGCTCGGCCTGCTCGGCCTGCGACTGCGGATCGGCCCCCGGGGCTTCCCCGACTTCTCGGGTCACCGCCTCCTCGTCCACTTGGTCACGGTACCCCGAAACACGGGTAATTCCATCTTTGGCCGAACGGGCCGTGGTGATACGCCATGATGCTGGACGTGACGCACCCCGATCCGTACGCCGCGGCGGCGGCCAGCGCCGCCCGACTTACCTCGCTGACCGGGCGGGCCGATGCCGCGGTGGTGCTCGGGTCGGGCTGGGCCCCGGCCGCCGACGCGATCGGCCCCGCCGAGGCCGAGATCCCGCTGACCGAACTCGGCGGGTTTGGCGAACCCACCGTGGCCGGGCACACGCCCACGGTGCGTTCGGTCAGCGCGGGGCCGCTGCGGGTGCTGGTGTTCCTCGGCCGGGTGCACCTGTACGAGGGGCTGGCCCCGGCCACCGTGGTACACGGCGTGCGCACGGCGGTGTCGGCCGGCGCCCGGGTGGTGGTGCTGACCAACGCGGCGGGCGGCATCCGGTCCGGGCTTACCGTCGGAGAGCCGGTGCTGATCAGCGACCACCTCAACCTGACCGGCAAGTCCCCGCTGACCGGGCCCGCGCCGTCGGTCGGCCAGCGGTTCGTCGACCTGACCGACCTGTACTCGCGGCGGCTGCGCGCGCTGGCCCGGGAGACCGACCCGAGCCTGACCGAAGGGGTCTACGCGATGCTGCCCGGCCCGCACTACGAGACCCCGGCCGAGATCACCATGCTGGGGCGGCTCGGCGCCGACCTGGTCGGGATGTCGACCGGCCTGGAGGCGATCGCCGCCCGCCAGCTCGGGGCCGAGGTGCTCGGCATCTCGCTGGTCACCAACCTGGCCGCGGGTCTGGCCGGGCATGGCCTGAGCCATGCCGAGGTGGTCGAGGCCGGCCAGGCTTCGGCCAGCCGGATGGGCGCCCTGCTAGCCGCGATCCTGCCCCGCGTGTAGCCGGGGCGGGAAGCGGGCACCGCGGGTCGTTCGGTAGAAAAGGAACCATGACGATCACGGAGCCGCAGATGAATGACGGGGGCCGGCTGGCGGTGCCGGAGACGGCCGGGCGGATGGCCGCGGCCGCGGCGGCGTTCCTGGCCGCGCTGACGCAGGCGCAGCGGAGCCGGGCGTGCTTTGCCTTCGGCGAGGAGCGGCGCGACTGGTCGTACCTGCCGGCGCTGGACCGCGACGGCCTGCCGATCGGCGCGCTGGACGACGGTCAGCGCCGGCTCGCGCACGAGCTAATCGTGGCCGGCACCAGCCTGCTGGGGTACTCCAAGGTCGTCTCGGTGATGGCCATGGAGCACGTGCTGCGGGCGCTGGTGCCGGGGCTGGCCGACCTGTTCGATCCCGAGCGGTACAGCTTCAAGGTGTTCGGATCGCCGGGTACGGAGGTCTGGGGCTGGCAGGTGGCCGGGCATCACGTGTCACTCAACTTCACCGTGGTGGACGGTAGGTGGGTGTCGCCCACCCCGTGCATGCTCGGCGCCGAGCCGGCGTCCTACGGGCTGCTGGCCCCGCTGGCCGACGACGAGGAACTCGGCTTCCTGTTCGTGAACTCGCTGGACGCCGCGCAGCGGCAGGCCGCGATCATCTACCACCGCCCGCCGCCGGATCTGGCCGCCCGGATGGTACCCAGGATCGGCGAGGTCGAGCGGCCCGACCCGGTCTTCGAGCCCGAGCCGGACTACGTGATCAACGAGGCCGAGCGCGACATCCTCAGCTACGTCCGCTCGGGACCCAAGGGCATCCCGGGTTCCGCGCTGACCCGGATCCAGCTCGATGACCTGGCCGGGCTGGTCGGGTCGTTCGCGCGGCGGCTGCCCGACGAGGTGGCCGGGGCACAGCTACACGACCTGGAGCGGGCCGGGCTGGACAACCTCTGGTTCGGCTGGGCGGGCGCCACCGAACCGGGGCAGCGGCATTACTTCCGGGTTCAGGGACCGACGCTGCTCATCGAACACGACAACACCCAGGGAAACGGGAACCACATCCACTCGGCGTGGCGCAACCCGGTCGACGACTTCGGCGACGACGTGCTGGCCGAGCACTACCGGCGGCACCACGCGGGCTGACCGTCTCAGGCTGAGGCCG
>PLDT01000476.1:0-3479 GCA_003136255.1 Actinomycetota bacterium | reverse complement strand
GGTGCCCTCGACCATGAGGGTGAAGTCGGTGATCGCGGGGGAGTAGACCGCGCCGCCCGCGCACGGACCCATGATCAGCGACACCTGCGGGACGACCCCGGAGGCCATCACGTTGCGGTAGAAGATCTCGGCGAACAGGCCCAGGGCTACCACGCCCTCCTGGATGCGTGCGCCCCCGCCATCGTTGATCCCGATGATCGGGCAGCCGGTCTTCAGCGCGTGGTCCATGATCTTGACGATCTTCTCGCCGTAGACCTCGCCCAGCGAGCCGCCGAACACCGTGAAGTCCTGGCTGAACACGCACACCGGCCGCCCGTCCACGGTGCCGTACCCGGTGATCACGCCGTCCCCGTAGGGCCGGGTGGCCGCGATGCCGAAGTCCGTGGAGCGGTGCCGGGCCAGTTCGTCGAACTCGGTGAACGAGCCGGGGTCAAGCAGCATGTCGATCCGCTCCCGCGCGGTCCGCTTGCCCCGCTCGTGCTGCTTGGCCACCGCCTGCTGCGACCCGGCGTGTACCGCCTCGGACCGGCGGCGCTCCAGGTCGGCGAGCTTGCCCGCGGTGGTGTGCGGATCCGGGTCAGCAACGGCGGCGGGGTTCGTCATGGCATCAGGTTAACCGGCACGTCACACCGGCCGATTACGCTCGCACCGTGAGCATGGACCAAGTGAGCATGGACCAAGTGAGTGTGGACCCAGTGAGCACCGACCGAGTGAGCACCGACCCAGTGAGCACCGACCGGGAAGGTGGCCGGGACCGGGACCGGGCCGAACTGCCGGAGCCGATGCGACGCGACGTCCGGTTGCTCGGCGACCTGCTCGGGGAGGTCGTCCGCGATTCGTCCGGCCCGGGCCTGCTGGCCGACGTGGAGCGGCTGCGGCACGCCGTGATCGAGGCCCGCGAGCAGGAACGGCGCGACGGGCGGGCCGGGGAGGCGATCGCGACCCTGGTCGCCTCCTGGGACCTGGACCGGGCCGAGCAGGTGGCGCGCGCCTTCACCGTGTACTTCCACCTGGCCAACCTGGCCGAGGAGCATCAGCGCATCCGGATGCTGCGCGAGCGTGACGCCGGGCACGAGCCGGTGCGCGAGTCGCTCGCCGCCGCCGTGGCCGAGCTGAGCCGCGACACCGGACCGGGGCACCTGCTCGACCTGCTGGACTCGCTGCGCGTCCACCTGGTGCTGACCGCGCATCCCACCGAGGCCCGCCGCCGGGCCGTGGTGGCGGTGCTGCGCCGGATCAGCGAGCTGCTCGGCGTGGTCGACGACGAGCGGGCGGGTGCGGCCGACCGCGCCGAGGCGCGCCGCGTACTGCGCGAGAACATCGACCTGCTGTGGCGGACCTCGCAGCTCCGGGTCACGGCCATGGACCCGATCGACGAGGTCCGCACGGTCATGACCGCGTTCGACGAGACGCTGTTCCGGATCGTCCCCGCCGTGTACCGCGAGCTGGACCGGGCCCTTTACCCGGCCGCCGGGTCGGCGACGCCGGTGCTCGCGTTCCTGCGCTTCGGCAGCTGGGTGGGCGCGGACCGGGACGGCAACCCGTTCGTGACCGCACAGGTCACCCGGGAGACGGCCACCATCCAGGCCGACCACATCCTGCGCGCGCTGGAGACGGCCACGGTCCGGATCGGCCGGGCCCTGACCCTGCACGAGGCGACCACCCCCCCGTCGGCGGGCCTGCGGCGCGCGCTCGCGGCGGCCGCGGCCGCCCACCCCGAGCTGCTGGCCGAGATCACGGCTCGCTCCCCGCAGGAGCCGTACCGGACCTACCTGCTGTACGCCGCGCAGCGGATCAGCGCCACCAGGATGCGCAACGCCGACCTGGCCTACCCGGGCCCGGCCGATTTCCTGGCCGACCTGCGCGTGGTGCAGGAGTCGCTGGCCACGGCCGGGGCCGGCCTGCAGGCCTACGGCGAGCTGCAGAACCTGATCTGGCAGGCCGAGACGTTCGGGTTCCACCTGGCCGGCCTGGAGGTCAGGCAGCACAGCGAGGTGCACGCCCGGGTGCTGCGCGAGCTGCGCGCGGCCGGCCCGCCCGACGCGGACCCAGACGCAGCCGCGGGCCTGCAGTACTCGGCGGAAGCGCAGGAAGTACTGGCCACCTTCCGGGCCATCGGCTGGATCCAGGACCGGTTCGGGGTGGACGCGTGCCGGCGCTACGTGGTCAGCTTCACCCGGTCGGCCGAAGACCTCGCCGCGGTCTACGAGCTAGCTCGCTACGCGGCGGGCGGCGGCCGGATCCCGGTGCTCGACGTGGTGCCGCTGTTCGAGAGCGCGGTCGACCTGGCCAACGCCCCCGCCGTGCTCACCGGCATGATCGCCCAGCCAGAGGTCGCCGAGCGCCTCGCCGCCACCGGCGGGCACCTCGAAGCGATGCTCGGCTACTCCGACTCGGCCAAGGAGCTCGGCCCGGCCAGTGCCACCTTGCGGCTGTTCGACACCCAGGCCCGGCTGGCCGAATGGGCCGCGGCGCACAGTATCAAGCTCACCTTGTTCCACGGCCGGGGCGGCGCGCTGGGCCGCGGCGGCGGGCCGGCCGGGCGGGCCGTGCTGGCCCAGGCGCCCGGCTCGGTCAACGGGTCGTTCAAGGTCACCGAGCAGGGTGAGGTGATCTTCGCCCGGTACGGCCAGCAGGCCATCGCCAAGCGGCACCTGGAGCAGGTCAGCTCGGCGGTGCTGCTCGCCTCGTCCGCGCGGATCGCCGAGCGGACCGCGGCCGCGGCGGCCACCTACCGCGGCATCGCCGACCGGATCGACCAGGCGGCGTGCGCCACCTTCCGCGGGTTGGTCGAGGCGGACGGGTTCGCCGAGTGGTTCGCCCGGATCAGCCCGCTGGGCGAGATCGGCGGCCTGCGCATCGGCTCGCGCCCGGCCAAGCGCGGGCTCGGTAAAGCCGGCCAGCAGGCGCCTAAGGCCATGGACCTGGACGACCTGCGGGCCATTCCCTGGGTGTTCGCCTGGTCGCAGACCCGGGTCAACCTGCCCGGCTGGTTCGGGCTGGGCAGCGGGCTGGCCGCCATCGAGGCCGATCCCGACGGGACGGGCGTGCTGCGCCGCGCGTACCGCGATTGGCCGTTGTTCGGCGTGCTGCTCGACAACGCCGAGATGAGCCTGGCCAAGACCGACCGGCCGATCGCGGTCCGCTACCTCGCCCTCGGCGGCCGCGACGACCTGACCGGGCTGGTGCTCGCCGAGTACGACCTGACCAAGCGGCTGGTGCTGGCCGTCACCGGCCACGACCGGCTGCTGGCCGACNNGCCCTGGCCGCGCTGCGCGGGCCGGTCGAGCAAGGCGACCGCGAACAGCTGGAACGCCTGCTGCTGCTGACCGTCAACGGGGTCGCGGCCGGGCTGCAGAACACCGGCTAGCCCGCGGAACACCGGCTAGGCTGCCTGGCATGAGTGACACGCAGTGGCGCACGCACCGGCTGGAACTGGACGACCAGACGCTGCGGGAGTGGGACGGCACCGTGCTCGC
>PLDT01000490.1:0-4013 GCA_003136255.1 Actinomycetota bacterium | reverse complement strand
GGGAATCCGGGGAACCTGAGCCACGCCCAATTCGTCGCGAGCCTGGAGCTGTTCCAGGCCGAAGTCGCCCCGGTCCTGCGCCGGACCATCCCCGACCCGGACTGGCCCGGTCCCGTCGCCGACGTCCGCCGTCGTCCCGCCCGGGAGACAGCGCCCGCGTAAACATCACGCCGTCACGCCCGCGATCAGCTGGTCCAGGACCGCGATCATCTCGGCGCGCGCCCGCTCGGGGTCGGCCGATTCCGCGACGTACAGGGCGGCTTCGTCGCCGGCCCCCATGAACGCGTGCGCCAGCGGGCGGGCCGGCTGGGCGCGGATCCGCCCGAGCTCGATCCCGTGGGCCAGGAGGGCCTGTACCAGTCCGAATACGTGACGTTGGCACACCTCCCGCCAGCGCGACCAGCCCAGGACCGACGGCCCGTCGACCAGAGCGATGCGGTGAATCTCCGGCTCGACGCAGATATCCAGCCACGTCCGCACGGCGTGCCGCAACGCCTCGACCGGATCGGACACTCCGGCGGCGGCCACCGTGTCAGCGAGCCGCCTGGCGATATCGGCCTCGACCGCTTCCATGACCGCGTCGAACAGCGCCGTCTTGTCCGCGAACTGGTGGTATAGCGCCCCGCGCGTGACTCCGGCCGCCGCGACGATCGCGTCGGTCGGCACGTCCGCGAAACCTTGCGCCGCGAACAGCCGGCGCGCCGCCGCGACCAGCGCCTCACGGGTCGTGGCCGAGCGGTCGGCCTGGGTACGCCGCGCTCTCGGCGTGGCGGAAGTCCGGGATGGCATTGCCTGAATCTTCACATCTCCGTCCGGCCGCGCCAAACGGCCTCTCGACAAACATACGTACTGACTGTATGTTTTATTCATGATAACCGATCACGCACCCACCGGTTTCGCCGTGGCCGACCTGCCGCAGGGCAGGCTCGAGTACCGCGCCGCCGGGCCCGCGTCAAGCTCCCGCCCGCCCGTCGTGTTCGTGCACGGAATTCTCGTCGACGCCCGGCTCTGGCAGCCCGTGGCCGAGCGTCTCGCGGCCGAGGGCATCCGCAGCTACGCGCTGACCCTCCCGCTCGGCGCGCACCAGCGGCCGATGAACGCCGACGCCGACCTCTCGCCGCAGGGGATGGCCACGCTCATCCGGGACTTCATCTCGGCGCTCGGCCTGCGCGACGTGACCATCGTCGGCAACGACACCGGCGGGGCGATCTGCCAGGTCGTGCTCGGCGGCGACACGAGCCGGGTCGGTGCCGCGGTGCTGACCAACTGCGACGCGTTCGGCACGTTCCCGCCCCGGGCCCTCGCACCACTGTTCCGCGCGCTGCGCCATCCCCGGCTGGTCGCTGGCCTCGCCCTGACCCTGCGGTGGAAAAAGGTGCGGCACGGCCCGCTCGCCTTCGGACCGCTGTCCAGCGGGCCGCTCGACCCGGACCTCACCGGCAGCTGGATGCAGCCGCTGGCCAGCAAGGCCATCCGGCGCGACCTGGCCAAGTTCGCGCGAGGCGTCAACCGGCGCGTCCTGCTCGACGCCGCCAGCCGGTTCGGTCAGTTCACCGGCCCCGTGCGGATCCTGTGGGGACAGGACGACCCGTTCTTCCGGACCCGGCTCGGACAGCAGCTGAGCGAGGCGTTCCCGCAGGCCAGCCTCACCACGGTGCCGGGCGGCCGGACGTTCCTGCCGCTCGACCACCCTGATGATGTCGCCCGCGAGATCGCGGCGGCCATCCAAGACGCAGCGTCATAGGACAGCACCCATTTCAGGGACAAAGGATCTTGAGATCTAGTCGACAGCTGTTAGCTCCTCGTGGAGCTGGATTGGGGGCGCGGCAAGTGCTGTGATCTGGTTGGCGCCGGGCGGGAGGTGGCGGCCTAGTCTGAGGGCCGCGACGGCGGCGAGAGCGCAGGCCAGGACCATCACGGCGAAGAGGCCGGTTCCCCGGCCGGCGCCGAGCGCGAGGCCGCCGCTGGCCGGGCCGAGGAGAAACCCGGTGGTGAAGGCCAGGGTGCTGAGTCCGTTGTACCGGCCAGCGGCTCCGGGCGGGGCCAGGTCATTGATGATCGCCGGTAGCGTCGGCGAGAACAGGCTTTCCCCGAGGGCGAATATGACCATGGCGGCGCCGAAGGCGATCTCGGCCGCCGCGCCGCCGCCGAGGTGGCCGCCGATGATCACCACCGCCCAGGTTGCCGCCCAGGCCGCGGCGGCCAGCGCCACGCCGGTGGTGCGCCGGTGACCTCCAAGCCATCGCAGCACGAACAGCTGCCCGCATGCGACGGTCAGCATGTTGGCCGCGAAGGCCGCGCTGAGGCCGTGCGTACCGATTCCGCCCGGCCGGGTCGCGTACCCGGCGAAGCTGGACTGGACCTGGCCGAAGCTGACGGTCACGATCAGCGCGGTGAGCACCCAGACCCGCAGGAATGCCTTGTCCCTGAGTACCTCCCGGCACCAGGTGCGCTCTGGCCGGGCCCGGCCCGGTGCGCCGGCCTGCCGCGCCGGCGAGCCGAGGCGTGCCAGCACGGGCACGAACGCGAGGAACGAGGCGGCGTCGGCGAGGTAGACGGCGACGAAGGTGCCCGGATGGGCGACGCTGACCACAGTGGCCGCGCCGAGCGCGCCGAGGCCGAGCCCGGCGTTCAGGCAGGCGTGCCGGACCGAGAACACCGCGGAGCGGGCGGTCGGGCCAGCCACGCTGGCCAGGAGGGTGTCTTGGGCGGGCCAGATCACGGACACCCCCAAGCCGAGCAGGCCAGCCGCCCCGAACAAGGCGAGCGCGGTGCGGGCCAGGGCGAGGGCGGTCGAGCCCGCTGCGGCTATGACCAGCCCGGATATCAGCGCGCGCCGCGGCGTCCACCGGTCGGCTGCTGCACCCCCCACCGGGTTGCCGAGCAGCGATGCCAGGGCGATGACAGCGACCACCAGACCGGCCGTGCCATAGCTAAGGTGGCGGACTTGGTGCGCGTAGATGAACAGGCACGGCAGCGTCAAGCCGCTCCCGATGGCGGATACGAAGTCACCGCCAAGCACCACCCAGGCCGCGCGCGGTAGCACCGGGACGAACCCCGCGCGCTGCCCGCCGCGGGTATCTGGTGCGCCTGTCACAACGGTGCCCCTAGGCGTTCGAGGGCCTGGCCGGATGCGACCACATGAGGATGGTCGTGAGGAAGCCGGGCCTCCAGGATGGCTGCAGCCCGGGCCATCAGCCCGGCTGCCTCGGCCCGCCTGCCCTGCTCGGCGACCACCGCCGCCAAGTTCAGCAAGGTCAGGCCGACTTCGGCATCCTGCGGGCCGAGGACCGCTTCGAGGATCCGCAGCGACCGGCGGCCGAGCGCCTCGGCTTCCTGGCCGCGCCCCCGATCGGCGGCCAGCACCGCGAGATTGGCGCACGTCATCGCGACCTCGAAATGATCGGGGCCATAACGGTCCTCGAACACCGCCAGGGCCCGATCGTAGGCCTGTGCGGCGTCACCGAAACGCCCGGCGAGGTGGTAAAGGGCACCCAGGGCGTTCCAGTCACGAGCGACATCGGGATGACCTGCGCCCAGCGCCCCGGTCCGCAGCGCGACGCCTCGCTCCGCGAGGGGAATCCCGCCGGTGAAGTCGCCCCGCGCATGGGCCAGGCCGCCCAGGTTATGCAGCAGGCCAGCCAGTATCAGCGGGTCGGCCTGACCGCCGGCAGCGGCCATGGCTCGCCGGTAGGCTCCCTCAGCCGCGTCGAAGTCCGCCGCGTACTTGTACACCACCCCCAGCGCGTTCGCGGCGGACACAACCGCAGGCGACGCCTCACCGAACGCCGCCGCGGCCCGGTCCGCCGCGGCGGTCAACCGGGCCGCGGCGGCGTCGAACTCTCCCGCCAATCGCTCCAGGCCCGCCAATCGCTCCTGAGCCTGACACCACAACAACAGGCAGTCCTCGGCGCCGCCCTCGGCCACCGCACCCTCGAGCAGGACGAGGGCCGCAGCGGCGGTGGCCGTGGCGTCGCCGAAGCGGCCCAGCGACTCCTCAATCTCCGCGCGTG
>PLDT01000043.1:0-8908 GCA_003136255.1 Actinomycetota bacterium | reverse complement strand
GTCATCCATCCAGTCCGGCCAGGATCGCCTGGGATCGGGAGAAACCGGTTCCTGGTGCATGGGCCACGGTCCGTTCGGAGCAATGATCTTACATCGAAAATGATGCGGAAATAGTTGCCTCTACGGGCATCGACACGCCGATGAGGCGGAGGTTTCCGGGGTCGGATCTTTGCTCATAGCGCGTACATAACATTGCTTCAGCTACCGCGGAGCATGGTCGCCGATTCTCATAGTCATGAAAGTTCTGCAGGTGGACATTGTGGTTCCTGTGCGCAATGAGGAACATGATCTCGCGCCGAGCGTGCGGCGACTGGTCAGCTATCTGCGGGAGGGCTTTCCGTTTACCGCGCGGGTCACGATCGCGGACAACGGCAGTACCGACGGCACCTGGGCCATCGCCGACCGGCTGGCCCGCGACTTTGACGAGGTGCGGGCGGTGCGGATGGAGCAGCCGGGACGAGGGCGGGCCCTGCGGGCAGTCTGGTCGCAGAGCGACGCCGAGGTCCTCGCGTACATGGATGTCGACTTGTCGACTGATCTGAACGCGCTGCTGCCGCTGGTCGCGCCGCTGTTGTCCGGTCACAGTGACGTGGCCATCGGTTCCCGGCTGGCCCGGGGGTCGCGGGTGATCCGCGGGCCCAAGCGTGAGCTCATCTCCCGCTGCTACAACATGCTGCTGCACGCCTGCATGGGGGTCCGGTTCTCGGACGCCCAGTGCGGCTTCAAGGCGATCAGGCGCGAGCAGGCGCGGGCGCTGCTGCCGCTCACCCAGGACACCGGCTGGTTCTTCGACACCGAGCTGCTGGTGCTGGCCGAGCGGGCCGGGCTGCGCATCCACGAGATCCCGGTCGACTGGATCGACGATCTCGACTCACGGGTCGACGTCGTGGCCACCGCCCTGGCCGACCTGCGCGGCATGGTGCGGCTCGGGAGCGGGTTCGCGCGCGGCACGATCACGGTGCCCCAGCTGCGAGGAGCCGAGCTGGCGGGCCCGGGCGGCGGCGCCCGGCGCGGCGCCTCGGGCGAGCTGGCGCTGCAGATCGCGAGCTTCGCGGTCGTGGGCATCGCCTCGACGATCGCGTACGTGCTGCTCTACCTGCTGCTACGCGGCGTCATGCCGGCCCAGGCGGCCAACGCGGCGAGCCTGCTGGTGACCGCGGTGGCTAATACGGCCGCCAACCGGCGGCTGACCTTCGGGATCAGCGGGCGGCTTCACGCGGCCCGGCACCAGGTCAAGGGGCTGATCGCGTTCGGCATCGGGCTCGTCCTGACCTCCGGCGCGCTGGCCGCCTTGCCCACACATTCCAGTCGCGGCCTCGAGGTCTCGGTCCTCGTCGCCGCCAACCTGGTGGCCACCGTCATCAGGTTCGTGCTGTACCGGACCTGGGTCTTCGGTAAATCCAAGCCCAGTCATGACTATCCGACACTTAACGGGAGACCAATTGAGCGCGACCACCTCCGTGGCGAGGCATTTGACCCGCACCGGCCCGCGACCCACGCGGAACCGGGCCCGGCGCCTGCTGCGCGGGCCTGACACCGATCCCCGCTGGGCGCGTCCGGCGCTGCTCGGGCTGCTGGCGCTCACGGCGTTGCTGTACCTGTGGGACCTGACCAGGAACGGCTGGGCCAACGACTTCTACTCGGCGGCGGTCCAGGCCGGGACCAAGAGCTGGAAGGCGTTCTTCTTCGGCTCGTTCGACTCGTCCAACTTCATCACCGTGGACAAGACACCGGGCTCGCTGTGGATCATGGAGCTGTCCGGCAGGATCTTCGGCTTCAGCCAGTGGTCCATGCTGGTGCCCCAGGCGCTGGAGGGCGTGGCCTCGGTCGGGCTGCTGTACGCCGCGGTGCGGCGGTGGTTCGGGCCCCCGGCCGGGCTGGTGGCCGGGCTGGTGCTCGCGCTGACGCCGGTGGCGGCCCTGATGTTCAGGTTCAACAACCCGGACGCACTGCTGGTGCTGCTGATGACCGCGGCGGCGTACGCGCTGGTGCGGGCGATCGAGAACGGGCGGACGCGGTGGCTGGTGTTCTGCGGGGTCCTGGTGGGCTTCGCGTTCCTGGCCAAGATGCTGCAGGCGTTCCTGGTCGTGCCGGGCTTCGCGATCGCCTACCTGTGGGCGGGGGCGCCGCGCGCGTGGCTGCGGCGCCTGTGGCAGACGGCGGCGATGGGCGCCGGGATCATCCTGGGTGCGGGCTGGTGGGTCCTGATCGCGCAGCTCACGCCGGCGGCTGACCGGCCGTACTTCGGCGGCTCGACTGACAACAACATCCTGCAGCTCGCCATCGGGTACAACGGCCTCGGGCGGCTCGACGGCGACGAGACCGGGTCCATCGGCGGCGGAGGCCGGGGCGGTACCGGGTTCGGCGGCGCGACCGGGCTGCTGCGGCTGTTCCAGAGCGAGTTCGGCGGGCAGATCAGCTGGCTGCTGCCCACGGCCCTGATCTGCCTGGTCGCGATGGCGTGGATGTCGCGGCGGGCGGTGCGCACCGACCGGATCCGGGCCGCGGCCCTGCTGTGGGGCGGCTGGGTGATCATCACCGGGCTGGTGTTCAGCTACATGAGCGGCATCATCCACCCGTACTACATGGTCGCGCTGGCCCCCGGCATCGGTGCGCTGGTCGGCATCGGCGCGATGGCGCTGTGGGAGAAGCGGCTCGGCTGGGCCGGGCGTTCGGTGGCGGCCGCGACGGTGCTGGTCACCGCGGTGTGGTCGTTCGTGCTGCTGGACCGGACCCCGGACTGGCTGCCGTGGCTGCGCTGGGTGGTGCTACTGGCGGGCGTGCTGGGTGCTGGTGCGGTGCTCGCGGGTCCCTGGCTGACCCGGCTGGTGTCGTTCCGGCGACTGGTGCTGCTGCCGGTGGGGCTGGCCATGGTGGCGGGGCTGGCCGGGCCGGCCGCCTACGCGCTGGACACGGTGAACACCGCGCATACCGGCGCTATCCCGAGCGCGGGCCCGGTCTCCGTCGGGTTCGGTGGCGGGCCCGGCGGGCGCGGCGGGTTTGCGGGTGCGCGGCCGGGCGGAACCGCGGGCGCCGGGTTCGGGGGTACCCGTCCCGGCGGGTCGGCGGGCGGCGGGTTCGGGGGCGGTCAGTTCGGCGGATCGAGCGGGACCGGCCGGGCGGGTGCTCCGAGCGGTTTCGGCGGCACGAGGGGCACGGGTCGTGGTCTGGGCGGCGCGAGTGGCACCGGTGGTCCGGGTGGCACCGGCGGTTTCGGCGGCGGACTGGGCGGGGACACGCAGGTCAGCAGCGCGCTGATGAAACTGCTCGAACAGAATGCGTCGTCCTATAAGTGGGTGGCCGCGACCGAGGGCTCGGAGGAAGCGGCGCCGCTCGAGCTCGCGACCGGGGACGCGGTGATGGCGATCGGCGGGTTCAACGGCACCGATCCGTGGCCAACGCTGGCCGTGTTCGAAGAACTGGTGGCCAAGCACGAGGTGCACTACTACGTGGGCCAGGGCAGCGAGAGCTTCGGCGGTGGCCAGGGATCCTCGACCATCGCGTCCTGGGTGGCGGCCCACTTCAAGAAGGAGACCGTCGGCGGGCAGACCGTCTACGATCTCACCCAGCCGCTCAGTGCCTCCTAAGTCAGTGCCTCCTAAATCAGCTGCACGGCATGAGGTGATAGGCCTGTTTGGCGTCGAGGATGCGCAGGACCGCGGACTTCACCGTGGCGCGGAAGGAAGCATCGTCGGCGGCGCGGGCCAGGATGGCCTGATCCATGGCGATGGCCGCGGGCAGGCTCGCAGAGGTGATCAGATCGCCTCCGGCGGTGAGGAAGTCGATGCCGCGGGTGGCCGGCGACAGGCCGGCCACCGCGGCCGCCGCGCCCAGGTCATCGGAGACGACCACCCCGGTGAAGTGCAGCTGCTGGCGCAGCAGCCCGCGGATAACCCGGGAGGAGAACGCCGCCAGGTGGTGAGGGTCGATGCGCGTGTAGGTGGCCAGGGCGACCATGACGAACGGCACCCCGGCCTTGATGGCGGTCTGGAAGGACTTCAGGTACGGGCTGTCCGGGCCGGTGGTCGTGTCGACCACCCCGGAGGTGAAGTCGGTGTTGCCGACCACCCGGCCCAGGCCGGGGAAATGCTTGGCGGTGGTGGCGACGCCGACCTGTTTCATGCCCCGGATGAACGCCGCGCCGTGGGTCCCAGTGGTCTGGGGGTTGTCGCCGAACTCGCGTTGCAGCGCGCCGATCGGCGCGTTCTGGCTCGCGGTCGCGGCCGGCACGACGTCCATCACCGGGGCCAGGTCGAGGTTGACGCCCGCCGACCGCAGCTCGCGGCCCCACGCCGCGGCCTGCCGCTGCAGCTCGGCGGCGGACAGCTGCCCCTGGGCCAGCGCGGGAGGGATCACGGTGAAGCCGGGCCCCTGGAGTTCCTGAACCTGGCCGCCCTCCTGGTTGGCCGCGATGAAGAACCGGACCCCGGCGGTGGCGGCGGGCGACGCCAGCGCCTGAATGGCCTGGCTGGCCTGCCGGTCCGCGGCCACGCCCGTGGTGCTGGTGCCCTGCCACAGCAGGGAGCCGAAGTGGTGGGCCTGGACCGCCTGGGCCACATCGGCGGCGGGGGCGCCGGCGATACCGACCAGGAACAGCTGACCGACTCGCTGGGCCTCGCTCATCCGGGAGAAGACCTGATCCGGGCAGGAGGCTGGCGCTGAGGCAGCCGGCCCGGACGTTCCGGAGGTCCGGGCGGGGTCAGATCCCGTGGTCACGGCGCTGGTCGCGGGGTGCGAGGGCGAGGGCGAGGGCGAGGGTGAGCCGCTGGACCCGATGCCGCAACCGGAGCAGGCCAGGCTCAGCAGGGCGCCGCCCGCGAGCAGCACCCGGACCGGCTTGCGCCGGGTCCCGCCGCTGCTGCTGTGATCCCCCACCTGATCCGTTCTAGCGGACCTACGGGCATCAGACCGTCCGATTGAGGATTTCCGCCCGGCTCAGGTAGGCGGGCGACGGAAGCAGTAGCGAGCCCGATCTTGGGTAGTGACGACGCTCGTGACGCCTCACCAGCATTCCGCCGCGGCCGTGGGGCTGCTGGCCCGGGCCTACGCCGCCGTGGTGGTCGGCCTGCGGCTCCTGATCATCGCCGGATGGGCCGCCGGCGGCGCGGCCGCCATCGTCTTCCTGCCGCCGCTGAACGCCACGACCGGCGGGCTGTCCGAGCTGATCCCGCCGGGATCTCCGGCGGCGCATGCGGAGGCCGACGCCAGCAAGCTGTTCGGCTTCCCGCTCGACGCCGGCGTGGCCGTCGTGCAGCGGGACCCGCGGGGCCTGCCGACGGCGACGCAGGTCCGGGCGGTCCGCCAGGCGCTGGCGGCTGACCGGCAGGTCAACAGCTCTCTGGGGCAGCTCTCCCAGGCCGCCGCGGCGGCGGGGTTGGCGGAGGCGCTGGCCAAGACCGAGCACCTGAGTACCGCCGGCCTGACCGGGCCGCTCAGCCCGGGGCCGCCGGGCGGCATCCCTGGTCTGGCCGGAGCGTTCTCGCTGCCGAACACCGCGGGCCTGCTGGTCGGAACGGCGGAGCACTCCACCACGATCATCACGTTCCTGTACTTCCAGCCCGGTACGTCGTTCGGCCAGCAGACCGCGGGCGCGAACGAATACGCGCACTGGTACCTGAACCAGCCGGGCGACCACGTGGTCGGCGTGACCGGACCGATTCCGGCCGAGTACGCGCAGAGCCAGATCATCCAGGACCACGTGCTCTGGGTCGAGCTGTGCACCGTGCTCGCCATCGCGCTGATCCTGGGCCTGCGGTTCAGGTCGGTGGGCGCGCCGCTGGCCGCGCTGGCCTGTGCCGGCACCGCCTACGTGCTCGCGGTCCGGATCGTGGCCTGGACGGCGCAGCGGATGGGGATCTCGCTGCCGCCCGACCTGGACCCGGTGCTCGTCGTCCTGCTGCTCGGGGTGACCACCGATTACGCGGTGTTCTTCCTGGACGGGATGCGCGCCCGGCTGGCCGAGGGTGTGCCCCGGGTGCCCGCGGCGCGGCTGGCCACCGCCGAGTTCTCCCCGATCATCGCGACCGCGGGCCTGATCGTGGCGGCCGCCACCGCCTCGCTGACCGTGGCCAGGACGGATTTGCTGCGGGCGTTCGGGCCGGGGCTGGCGCTGACCGTGCTGACCGCGATGGTGGTGTCGATGACGCTCTGCCCGGCGCTGATGGCGGTGTTCGGCGGGCTGCTGTTCCACCGGGTTCCGCTTCGTCGGCGGCGCACCATCGCCCGTGAGGTGCGAGCGCGGCGGGCGCGGTTCACGGCGGCGCGGTTCGCCGCGACCCGGCCCATGGCGCTGCTGATCGCCGCGGCGTGCGCGGTCGGGCTGCTCGCCGCCGCCTGGACGGTACGGGATCTACGCCTCGGATCACCGCTGATCGGTGAGCTCCCGGCCTCGGCGAGCGCGGCGCGCGCCAGCGCGGCCGCCTCGGACGGGTTCGCGCCGGGCATCTTGTCCCCCACCGAGATCCTGGTCATCGGGCCCGGCGTGGCCCGGCAGACCGGGGCGCTGGCCCGGCTGCAGGACGAGCTAGCCAGGCAGCCGGGCGTGGCCGAGCTAGCCGGCCCGGGCAACTTCCCTGGCCCGCCCGGTGCATCCGGCCAGACCGGTGGATCCGGCGCGGCGGCCTCGGTGAATCCGATGCTGGCCAGTTCGGGCAGCGGCGCCCGGTTCGTCGTGGTGGAGCACACCGACCCGCTCGACGCGACCGCGATCAACCGCGTCCGGGCGCTGCAGGGGCACCTGACCGCGCTCGGCCGCGCGGCCGGGCTGTCCGGTGTGCGGTTCGAGGTGGCAGGCCAGACCGCGCTGATCGCCGACTCGATCGGCTCGGTGTTCAGCGACCTGGCCCGGGTCGCGCTCCTGATCATGGCGGTGACCCTGATCCTGCTTGCGCTGTTCCTGCGCTCGCTGCTCGCGCCCGTGTACTTGCTGGCCGCCAGCGTGCTGGCCGTGTTCGCCACGCTGGGGCTGTCCATGCTGATCTGCCGGGCCGTCCTCGGCTCGGTCAGCCTGGTGTACTTCGTCCCCTTCGCGGCGGGCGTGCTACTCGTGAGCCTCGGCTCGGACTACAACGTGTTCGTGGTCGGGCGCATCTGGGAGGAGGCCAGGCGCCGGCCGGTACCGGACGCGGTCGCCGTCGCGGCGCCCGGGGCCTCGCGGGCCATCACCACGGCCGGAGTCGCGCTGGCCGCGAGCTTCGCGATGCTGGCCGTTATCCCGCTGGAGCAGTTCCGGCAGCTCGCGATCACGATGGCGGTCGGTATCATCCTGGACGCGATCGCGGTGCGTTCCGTGCTGGTGCCGGCCCTGGTCGCGCTGTTCGGCCGTCCGGGCATGTGGCCGGGCAACCGGCGTAGGCCGTCGGCCCGGGCGGAGCCGGAGGTCAGGGCTGAGGTGGGCTGATCCGGGCGATAGTGGCCAGCCAGGCCTGAGCCGTCGCGGTGTCGAAGGCGCCCGTGTTGATCGCGAACGATTCGGCCGCGATGGTGGCGATCGTCCACCCGTCCCGGAAGGCGGCCCGCAGCTCGTCCTGGCTGATCCGGCGCGGGCCGAACGTCCCGGGCTGCCGGTCGCTGAAGCACATCAGGTACAAGTGGCCGCCGGGGCGCAGCACCGAGGCCAGGCTGGCGACGTACCGGGCCCGGCTCTCGTCGTCGAAGATGTGGAACAGCCCGCTGTCGATGATGGTGTCGAAGCTCAGGCCCAGGTCCGCCAGGCTCAGGGCGTCGGCGACCTCGAACCGGGCGCTACCAATCTGGCCGTCTGCGGCGGCGGGGACCCCGCGGGCGGCGGCCTTACCGCGGGCCTGCTCGAGGGCCAGTGGCGAGACGTCGACACCCAGGGCCTCGGCGCCGGAGGAGGCGGCCAGCAGGGTCTGTTCTCCGGTGCCGCAACCGACATCCAGGACCTGGCCGGTCAGCAGGCCTTGCTCAGCGAGCCGCACGAAGGCCGGCTGCGGCTCGCCGACGTCCCACGGCGGCGGCGTGCTCCCGGCGTACGCGGCGTCCCAGCTAGGTGTGGTCACCCACCCATTATCGGCGACCGGGAGTGTGGCCGCTGTAACTAACCCGGGGCCTGCGAGCTCCGGTCCGGAGGGACCGCGCGGAGGGTGAAGGAAAATGTCGCGCCGCGGCCGACCGCGCCCTGAGCCCAGACACGGCCGCCATGGCGTTCCACGATCTTCCGGACACTAGCCAGCCCTGCGCCAGTGCCCGCGAACTCACCCGTCGTATGCAGCCGCTGAAAGGGCAAGAAAAGCTTGTGCACGTCCGCGGGGTCGAAACCGGCGCCATCGTCGCGCACGTAGCAGCAGACGCCGGCTTCCGCAGTCGGCCGCGTCCCGAACTCGATCGAGGCATAGTCCCGGCCAGCGGTGAATTTCCAGGCATTAGCCAGCAGGTCATACAGCACCATACGGATAAGAGCGCGATCCCCCAGCACCCAGGCTGGCTGCTGGACGGTAAAACGCACGCGTCGGCCGGGGTCCTGACCCTGCAGGTCCCGGACGATGCTAGCGGCCTCGGCACCGAGATCAATCTCCTGGAGAGAGATCTCTGTCCTGGCCACCTGGGACAGCTGCAGCAGGCCGTCGAGAATGTGGCCTATATGCTCGCTGGCCTGCTCGATCCGCGCGGCGTAGGAGCGTCCGACCTCCCCGAGAGTGTCCCCGCACTCTTCCGCCAGCGCGACGCTGAAGCCGACCAGCGAGCGCAGCGGGGTACGCAGCTCGTTCGCCAGGGAATAGGCAAACGATTCCAGTTCCCGGTTGGCCCGCTCAAGCTCGTCCCGCGCGTGCAGCTGCGCTCGCTGGCCGGTCACATCGCGGATGGCGGCCGTAAACACCATCCCCTCGTCTCCATCAACGGCCGACACGGACATCTCCGCGCGGAACACGCTGCCGTCATGGCGGCG
>PLDT01000297.1:5774-7293 GCA_003136255.1 Actinomycetota bacterium | reverse complement strand
TGATCGCCGCCCTGAACAGCTCCCCGGCTCAGCAGGCGGCCTTCGCGGCGACGCAGCCGGCGAACGACCAGGCTGCCTCCTCGACGGTGACCGCGCTCCCGGACTACGACGGCAAGCCGGTGGCGAACTTCGCCATCGTCCGGGTCACGCTGCAGGGCCTGAGCCAGTCCGCGTACAACGTGCGGGTGTTCTTCCGGCTGTGCCCGGCGCTGTCGACCGGCACCGCGTTCGACCCGGCGACGCTGTACCGGAGCACGCCGCTGGACACGCCGAACGCACCGAACCCGGCCGGCAGCCAGCCCGACACCGTCACCGGCCCGAACTTCAACGCCCCCACGTCCGCGAGCCAGCCGGGCTATCCCTGGCTGACCAAGGTGCCGCTGCTCGGCCTCAACGGCGCCAACGCGCCCGGCACCGGCATCGTCACGTTCCCCTTCTTCGCGGTCGACCGGGTCACTCCCGCTCAGGCCATGTACCAGCAGCCCCCCGACTGGCCGAACACCCAGACCATCAGCCCCGCCCCGGGCGGCACCGGCGAGCCCGTGTTCGCCTTCTTCGGCTGCTGGCTCGACATCAATCAGGCCGGGGTCCCGCAGTTCCCCGGCTCGGTACCGCTCAACGGCCAGGCCGACGGCCCCTTCACCTCCTCCTCGCCCGCGCCCGCCTCCATCGCGTCGCTCATCACGAGCAAGCACCAGTGCCTGGTCGCGGAGATCGCCTACGACGAGATCACGATCCCGCCCGGGGCGTCGCCCGGCACGACGGACAAGCTGGCGCAGCGGAACCTCTCGGTGATCGGAGGCCAGTCCTGACATGGCCACGCCCCTGCCCGACGCCGCGGCCGCTGCGAACCGGATCCCCCAGACCTTCGAGTGCCGGCCGACCCCCGCCGTGACCCCCACTGGGCGGCCCGCCGCCACCCTGCCCGACGAGCTGATGATCGACTGGATCGGCACGCCGGCCGGCTCGACCGTGTCGCTCTACCTGCCCGCCGTCACCTCGGACGCGATCCTCGGCCTGGCCCGGCAGCTGTACGGCGGCGGCCGGATCACCCAGGTCGACGCCCACACGGTCCGGACCGACGCCGTGGGCCTGACCTACCTGCCGGTCCCGGCCGGCTCGGACGGCAACTACGCCGGGCTGCTCACCCTCGAGCTGCCCGCCGGCAGCCCGGCCGGCGCCCGCTACCAGGCCGTGGTCCGGCAGCTGTCGGACTACGGGACCCTCGGCCAGGCGGCCGGGACCGCGGCCCGCGCCCAGGTGCGCCCGAGCCTGCGGCGGGTGATCGGCGCCTTCCAGCTCTCGGTCCCGATCGCCCCCGCCGGGGAACTGCTGCCGTCAGAAGAGCGGAACCTCGCCTTCTTCCGCTGGGTCCTGTCGACCCTGGCACCCGCCGATCGCTGGTACCCGGTCATGGAGCGCTACGTCCAGGAAATCGCGCTCCGGGTCAAGGCGTTCGGCGGCGACCCGGCTCGCATCGGGCCCTCGCCGACCGGCCAGCCCGGCCCGCACCATCCCC
>PLDT01000297.1:3873-5742 GCA_003136255.1 Actinomycetota bacterium | reverse complement strand
GTGGGCCTGGCAGGCCAGGATCACGACGACCGTCCTCGCCGCCGAGCACGAGCCGTATCTCGCGCTACGACTGGACCTGCACGCACGATAGGCAGGCCCGGTCGTAATACCACGGCCCGTTCGGGATAATTCAAATTCTTTTCCTCCGAACGGCCGTTGGTTCCTGCCGCCGGTCCCGCACCAGCCTCAACCCCGGGAAGCCTGGCCCCGGCCGGCTCGGCTGTGGGCGTCACCGCTGTGGCAGACTCTCGCTGTGATGCGACGACGAGGAACGGCGGGCATGTGAGCGGGGTGCTCGACGGGCGGACGGCCTTGGTGACCGGCGGCTCACGTGGGATTGGGCGGGCCGTGGTGGAACGACTGGCTCGCGACGGGGCTACCGTCACCTTCTGCTACCGCGCCGACGAGGGCGCCGCCAAGCAGGTCCTCGCGAGCGTGACCGCGGCCGGCGGCCGGGCGCGGGCCGTCCAAGCCGACCTGGCCGAGCCCGGCGCCGCCGCCCGGCTGTGGGACGCCGCTGAGGCGTTCGCCGCGCCCTTGAACATCCTTGTCAACAACGCCGGCATCGGTGTCGTACGGCCCCTCGCCGAGCTGTCCGACGAAGACTACGAGCGGGTGATGCAGGTCAACGTGAGGGCCGTCTTCGAAGCCCTGCGGGAGGCGTCCCGGCGCATGCCCGACGGCGGAAGGATCGTCAACGTGTCCACCGTCAACACGGTCCTGCCCGCACCGGGCATCTCGCTTTACGCCGCCAGCAAGGGTGCCGTCGAGCAGCTCACGATCATCGCCGCCCACGAACTCGGCGAGCGAGGCATCACCGTCAACACCGTTTCGCCCGGAGCGACCGACACCGACATGCTGAGCGACCACAACAGCCCCGAGGGCAAGGAGATGATGCGAGAAATGTCGCCGCTCGGCCGGCTCGGACAGCCCGAGGATGTCGCGGACGTGATCGCGTTCCTCGTCGGCCCGGACGGCCGGTGGATGACCGCCCAAAACCTCCGAGCCGGGGGTGGCATCCGCTAGGGCCCGCCTCACCATCGGTCAGGACCGACCTCCGCCAAGAGAGTGGCCTACGTCCTGGGCTAATCGTTGGTGTTGCGCTGGAAGCAGCACGGAGCACCCTGACCAGCCATCCGGCCATTCTGCCGGTCGCCGCCGTCGGCTACGGCGCCGGCTTGCGGCCGACGCCGCCATGCAGGGAGTCCGGCCGCCCGGCGGGCGGGATACCGGGATCAGGCCGCCAGTTGGCGGTCCAGACGATTCCTGGCTCGATGATCTCGAAGCCGGCGAAGAATCGCTCGATCTCCTTCACCGGCCGTACATGTATCTGCGCCGACGCATTCTGATAGACGTTCGTCACGCTCTCGACTACCCCGTCCGGGTCAGCCTCCGGGGTTTCCGCGGTAATGCCGTGCGTGATGGCCAGGTAACTGCCCGGTGCCAGGTGATCGCGGTATTCGGCGATGATCTGATGCGGCTTCTCCTCGTCCGGCACGAAGTGCAGGGCGCAGACGCACAGCACACCCACCGGCTGGGAAAAGTCGAGCTTGGCGAGCACCTCCGGGTTCCGGAGGATCTCGGCAGGCCGGCGCAGATCGCCGAGCACGACACCGACCGTGTCGCCCCGCTCGAGCAGCGCCTGGCCATGCGAGCAGACCACCGGATCGTTGTCGACGTACACCACACGCGCGTCCGGCGCGATCGCTTGCGCCATCTCGTGCACGCAGTTCTGCGTGGGCAGGCCGGCGCCGAGGTCGAGAAACTGGCGGATGCCCGCCTCCCCGGCCAGGAAGCGGACCACCCGGCCGATGAACGACCGGTTGTCACGGACCACCCCCGCGATATCGGGGAGCGCGGCGGTCAACT
>PLDT01000297.1:0-3835 GCA_003136255.1 Actinomycetota bacterium | reverse complement strand
TCATCGCATTGGCAGTGTCATCCGGGGTGCTTGCTACCGCGGTCCGGCGTCTTGATGTTTGCGTTCCGGCCCAGACGCGCTCCAGCAGGATTTCGCGGACGTCCATACGGGGATGTATCGAGGGAGTGGGTGCCCTGGGGGGTTGCCCGGGGTCGCGAAGGAGGCCTGGGATGCTGAGGACGATCAGCGGGGACGAGGACCCGCAGGGGGCCGGTGCACGGCGCCGGTTCCCGGCCCGGCGGCTGCACCTTGTCGATATCGAGAACCTGGCCGGCGACTCGCGGCCGAGCCTCAGTCAGGTCCGCCAGGCGCTGGGCCTTTACGCCGATTGCCTCGCCTTCGGTGCCATGGATCAGGTCGAGGTGGCCTCCAGCCACCTGACCCTGCTGAACGCGGCACTCGGCTGGCCCCACGCCCACTACCGAGTCCGCTCCGGGCCTGACGGCGCCGACCTCGCCCTGCTGGACGTGCTGCGGAACGAGAACGTCGCCACGCGGTTCACGCACGTGGCGATCGGATCCGGCGATCACCGGTTCGCCGAGGCGGCAGCACACCTTGCTGCCCAAGGCGTCTGGGTGACCGTCGTAAGCCGACGGCGCAGCCTGTCTTCGCGGCTCGCCCTTGCAGCCGGCGAAGTGGTCCTCCTCGACGCCGCGGCCCAGGCCGCCTGATACACAGCGCGCGGCAAGCACCGGAATACAGCCGTTTCCGCGGAAGCGCCTCGTGCAGAATTTCACAAGCTTCTGGGATCTAAGGACCTCCGGCTGCTCCAGGTCGCCGAACGTAGCCCTAGCCGGTCATGATGCCGCCTGACGGGATTTGGCGGGCCACGGCGGCAGCACTTCCCGGCCCAGGGTCACGTTGAGCACGATGGCGCTGGCCAGGTATCCCGCGGCGAAACCGTCGGCGAGCGCCACCCAGCCGCCGATCTTGGCCACGGTGCCGGTCCAGCTGGCCGTACCGCCGAGATTGGCGATGGCCAGCACCACGAGCACGACGAACGCCAGCGAGAACGCCGCGAACGCGGGCAGGTTGATGCTCCGCGCGCCGATCGCGAATACCACCGTGAACAGCGCCCACATGATCAGCCACGCGGCGAAGGCGTGGTCGAAGGCGAGGACGCCAGCGGCCGCGATGATCGGGCCGGCGAAGAACTTCAGGATCACCGCGGTGGAGAAGAGGAATCCCGCGTACCCCACGCCGAACGTGCCGCCGAACAGTTCCCCGCCCCGGAACTCCCAGAGCCCGCCGATGAGCAGCCCGACCGCGCCGATTCCGAAGCAGGTGGCGATGAAGACGTCGTTGGCGGCGCTCGACAAGATGCCGGTCTCCACCAGCCCGAGGAACCCCACGGCGAAGGCGAAGGCGAAGGCGGCCACCGGAACCCCGGGCGCGGTGGCCGGAATGCCCGGCATGCCCTTATCGTAAGATCGTCGCAACCGATTGCAAGAGCCCCCGGCAGATCAGGTAAAAGATCTAGTTCCTCTGGTGGGAAGGCTCTAAAAAATCGCCTCCAGATTTATCCCCATCACCATGATGAATCACCTAGTGAGAAATTGAGGAATCGGCCAGCGCCCAACTTACCCGCATTATCCGCAAGGTCAGGGACTGATGACAACCACCGGCTCTGGCCGTAATACCATCGCCCGTTCGGGATAATTGAAATTCTTTTCCTCCGAACGGTCCGTGGTGCTCGTCCCAGCTCCACCTGCGTGCGCTCCAATTGCACCTGCGTCACGGAGCGATGAGTTCCGCCTGGGCGCCGCGTCTATGGCCCGCGCCAGCCCGACGTCCCCGCCGTTCCGTACCGTCAAGGTGAGGGGAGTTCGCCTAGCGTCGGCCTTGCGGGGCCGTCTCGGGGTGGTAGCGTCGTGCCAAACAGGTGCGGTCGGTGCGGGGTGGGCCCTGACCGCGGCATCGTTGCTCCAGACCCTGGCGACGAAGGCTCCGAGCGGTGTGCTCGGAAGACGTCCAGGGAGCGGGAGCGGCGAAGATGACACTACCCGGCGATCTTGCCCGGCCGTCCGACCGGGCCCCAGCCGCAGACGGGCTGCCAGTCGCCGTCGACCCTTCGACGGCTAGCTTTCGTGCGCTGGCGCTGCAGGTGCGAGCGAAGGGTCTCCTTGACCGCAGGCCCGGCTACTACCGATTGAAGATCACCCTGACGATCTTCGCCTTCATGGCTGGATGGGTCCTGTTCGTTATCGTCGGCAACTCGTGGACGACCCTCGCCGTCGCCGCATTGGCGGGAATCATCTTCACCCAGCTTGGCTTCATCGGCCATGATGCGGGACACAACCAGGTGTTCGGCACACGCCGGCGCAATCGCCTGCTCGGCCTCACCGTAGGAAACGTGCTCATCGGGCTGAGCTTCGGCTGGTGGGTTCACAAGCACAACGCCCACCATGCGCATCCCAACGAGGTGGGCCGCGACCCCGATATGAGCGAAGGAGTCCCCTTGGCCTCCCCTGCCGCCCCAGAAAACGGGCGCCGCCCTCTCGCGTCGTGGCTGGCACGCTGGCAGGCGCCGCTCTTCTTCCCCCTCATGCTGCTGCGAAGCGGGGGTATGCACGTACTCGGGGTCAAGCGGCTTTTGCGGCAACGAGACCACGCCGCGGCGGTAGAAACCTCTCTCATCGCGCTGCACGCCGCGCTGTACCTGACGGTGGTGCTGTTGGTGCTCTCCCCGCTCAAGGCACTGGCTTTCATCGCCGTACAGCAGGCGGTCTTCTCGCTGTACCTGGGCATCAGCTTCGCCCCCAACCACAAGGGGATGCCGATCATCGAGACCGCAACGGCGACCAGCTTCGCCCGCCGCCAGGTGGTCACTGCCCGAAATATTACGGGCGGCCGGTTCACCGACTTCATGCTCGGCGGCCTCAACTACCAGATCGAGCATCACCTATTTCCCTCGATGCCCCGGCCCAACCTGCGTCGGGTCCAGGGCCTCGTCAGGGACTTCTGCGTAGCGGCCGATCTTTGCTACAGCGAAGAAAAGTTTGTCGAGTCATTCCGTCAGATCGTCCATCACCTTAGCGACGTCGGAGCAGCCAGCCGCGTTCAGGCACCACTCGCAGCTGAAGGAGCCGCACGGTCGTCGGCAGCGGGAGGTGGCGCCAGGCGCGCCGACGGTCGCTATCGGAGAGTGCGGCAAACGGCTTCGGCGTTGGTGCCGTCGGGGTCACGCACGAAGGCGCCGTAATAGAAAGGTAGAGGTAGAAGGAGATGTCCGAGCAGACCAGCACCGCCGCCCCGGCCACCGCCGCAGACATCATGCGGCCGCCGTTGACGACGGTGGAACAGGCCGACCACATCGCTGCGGCCGCCTATCTGATGAAGCGCGCGGGCGCGACCGCCCTCATGGTCCTGGACGCCCAGACCGGCCAGCCGACAGGCATCATCACCGAGGCGGATATTGCCCACGCGGTTGCCGACGGAATGGACGTGAACAGTACCCGGATCCATGCCCTGATGACCACTCGCCCGACCGTCATCAATACTACGACTAGCGTCCGTGACGCTGCCCAGGTCATGACGAGCGGCCATTTCCGGCACCTCCCGGTCGTCGGCGACGAAGGCCTGGTCGGAATCGTCGACATCACCGATGTGTGCCGCGCGTTGCTCGAACCCGGCGTTTCCCCGCCGCCCGCCGGCCTGGCCCAGCCGGAGTAGTTCTCGCGGCACCCCGGGTAGCGCCAGCCACCAAGGCGACCGGCATCGGCTCGTCCCATCAGCCACCAGGTCAGTAAAACACTCGGGTGCTCAGATCGAGCTGATGGCACCGCCATCGACGGGGATCATCGCGCCGGTGATGTAGGACGCGGCGGGGGAGAGC
>PLDT01000524.1:0-5954 GCA_003136255.1 Actinomycetota bacterium | reverse complement strand
CGCGCAGGGCCTCCTGCGCCAGATCGATGAGGCCCGCGCGCAGTTGTAGGCCACGTGCAGTTGTAGGCCACGTGCTGGCGGGCTGCGGTTGCTCGGTCGGGTCAGGCTTGGCCGGTCGCTTCGGGCCCGGCCTCGGGTTCCGGCTCCGTGTGTGCCGGCCCGGCCGGAGCGGAGTCCTGGTGGACGGGCGCCTGGTGGACGGGCGCCTGGTGGACGGGCTCGGCGCGAGCGGGCTCGTGGTGAGCGGGCTCGCTGTGAGTCGAGGCTGCGCGGGCCGGGTTGAACAGGCGCTCGGCCACGCTGATCAGCCGGTCGGCCCGGTCGCGGACCTGCTCGAACCGCTGCAGGACCTGCTCGACCCGGTCCTGCAGCCGGTCGGCGGGATCCGGCCGCGGATCGGTCCGGTACGGGCCGGAGGAATCGTAGTGGTGCCCGCGAAGAGGGCGGGGGGGCCGAGGGGGCCGCGGCGGTCGCGGGGGGTGGGGCACCCGGTGGTGTCGGTGGTCATGGCGGGGCTCGTCGTCGGTCAGGTCCCAGGCCTCGTCAGCGGCCTCCTCGGCCCGGTCGGCGGCGTCCTCGGCGTGTTCGGCCCGCTCCCGCGCCTGCTCGGCCAGGTCGTGCGCCCGCTCCGCCAGCCGGCGAGCGTGGTCGGCAGCGGCGCGGGCCTCGTCGGCTCGCCGCTGAGCTTGGGCGATGGCCTCATCGTCGCCCCATTCGCGGGTCAGATCGGCCGCTTCCTGAGTCAGGTCCGCGGCTTCCTCCGCCTGGTCGGCGGCCTCTTCGGCGTGTTCGGCCCGCTCTCGCGCCTGCTCGGCCAGGTCGTGCGCCCGCTCGGCCAGCCGGCGGGCCTGGTCGGCTTGCTCGGCTTGCTCGCGGGCGAGCGCCTCGGCCTCGCGGGTCCCCGCCTCATCCGGGGCCTCACCAGCGCCCTGTTCATCGACCAAGTCGTCGTGGAGGTCATCAGTGGCGTCGTGCTCGTCTTGCACCGCGTGCCGGGCCACGCTATACGGCTCGCCGGTCTGCGACATGCGCTGGCGGGCGGCGATCTTCCGGGCTTTGTCCTGAGTCATGATCGTTTCTTCCCTGGCGAGACGGCCCGCGTCTGCTCGCCATGGTGAACGGTCATGCCATGACAAGATGAGGCACCCGAGTCTTGGACCCTTGTCCTCGTTGCCGCCGACGGCGCGGGCCGATTGGCGACTCGGAAGCGGGCAGGTGGTGCGCTGCCACTGTGACCAGAGTACTTCACGATATAACGCGTCGCAAGAATTTTGCCGGGCCGTCTTTCCGGGCTTATCGTCCGGGCTTATTCTCGGGGCTTATTCGCCGGTCGAGCCGTCCAGGCGCTCCCTGAGCAGGTCGGCGTGCCCGTTGTGCCGCGCGTACTCCTCGATCATGTGGGTCATCACCCAGCGCAGGGACACCCAGCCGCTGTGCCGGAAGCCCTTGACGTCGAAGGACGGCGCCGCGGCCACCAGCGCCCGCGCATGATCGCACTCGGCCTGCCAGATCCGGAACGCCTCGGCCACGTCGGCGGTCGCCACGTCACGGAACGCGGCCTCCCAGTCCATGTCCGGCGCGAAGATCGTGGCCATCTCCTCACCGCCCAGCACGGGACGGAACCAGTTGCGCTCTACCTCGGCCATGTGCCTGACCATGCCCAGCAGGGACAGGCTGGAGGGCGGGACGGCTTGCTGCCGCAGCTGCTCTTCAGTCAGCCCGTCGCACTTGAAGGCCAGGGTGGCGCGCTGGAAGTCCAGGAACGCCGTCAGGGTGGTTCGTTCGTCCGCTTCGAACGGCGGGTGTACGCGTTCGAGAGTCATGCCGCCATCTTTATCACCCGCCTTGGTCACCCGGACGTGGCGGCTCGGGCTCTCTGGGGTCCGGGGGATTCTGGGGGTTCAGGCCTGGCCGTTGACGAAGGCGACGATCTGGTCCAGTCCGGGTCGGTAGCCGCCGGTGGTGTCGACCTCAATCGAGGGGGCGTCGAGCGAGATCGGGGTGAACACCGGGGGGCCGGGCGGGCGGTTCGGGCCGGGGTCGGCGTGCGCGCGGCGGCGCGGGTTGTCCCGCGTGCGCCGCGTGATCCGGCGGAACGCCAGGTCACCGTCCACGACGCAATGCACGATCCGGAGCCGGGCCAGGTCCAGCAGCGGTTCCAGCCGCGGCCGCCACACGTGGTCCTGGAACGCCGCCTCGGCCACGGTGGTCACCCCGGCGCGTACCAGGAGTTCGAGCACGCCGAAGAAGACCGGCAGCGTCTTGACCGTCAGCTCGTCGCCCGGCCCGGGTACGAAGCCCGAGGCCGCGGGACCGAAGGTGGCGTGCACCATCCCTTCCTTGATCTCGTCGCGGCAGATGGCCGGGCATCCCACCGCCGACGCGATCGCGTGGGCTAGCGTGGTCTTTCCCGACCCCGCCGGGCCGCTGACGATGATGAGCGTGGGAAGCGGGGCCACCTGGCAGTTATACGTAAGGGTGCGCACCGGAGGCAACAGCGGTGGCGGCGAGCGGGGGTGGGACGGGGACGGGCGGGGAAGAACTGATCACTGTGGGGTTGCGGCTTACTCCTGAGGAGCCCGAAGCGGGGCCGTGGCGTGCGGAGCTGGTGAGCGAGGTGGCCAGCACCGTGATGCGACGCGGCCGGGAGCGAGGGGCCGGCGACCGGCCGGTCGTGCTGGCCGTCGACGGCCGCAGTTCCAGTGGGAAGACGACGCTGGCGGCACGGCTCCGGGAGGCCGTGGCGGGATCGGTGGTGGTGCACACCGACGACATCGCCTGGTCGCACTCCCGGTTCGGCTGGGCCGATCTGCTGGTCGACGGCATCCTAGTGCCCGCGCGGGCCGGGCGGGCGGTGGCGTTCCGGCCGCCGGCCTGGGAAACGCGGCAGCGGCCGGGGGCGATTGAGGTCCCGACGGGCTGCTCGCTGCTCATCATCGAGGGCGTTGGGGCAGCCCGCCGGGAAAGCACCCACCTGACCGATGCGGCGATCTGGGTCCAGGCCGACGAATCCGAGACCGAGCGCCGCAACCTGGCCCGGGTCGGGCAACCGGGCGGGTCGGCCACCGCGGCGGATTATCGCGCCTGGATGGCCGAGGAGGTACCGTTCCTCGCCGATCAGCGGCCCTGGGAACGCGTCGACCTCGTCGTCTGCGGCACCCCGCGGATCGCCTGCGATCCGGCGACCGAACTCCTGGTCGCGCCGCCCCCGGCCGCGGTGCGGATCGTGCGGGCCTCGCCGGGCCTGGTCTGGCGGGCGTACCACGCGGACCAGGCCGCCGGCACGGTCCGGGCGTTCCTTCGCCCCGACAGCCGGTGGTTCGTGGCGTTCGAGGACGGCCGGAGCGACAGCTACCGGTCGTTGCTGGCGGCCGTCGCCGGCAATCTCGGCGCGGATCTGTACGCCACCGCCGACGAGCGCGACGACGAGAGCCTGGACCGGCTCGCCCGGCTCGGCTTCACCGTGCACCGGCGGGAGAGCAGCTACGTGATCCCGGTCCGCCCGGCGGCCGCCCCCGAACCACCGGACATCGTCATCATCTCGGCCGCCAATGCGGACGAGGACGACCTGCGACGGCTGGATGACACGCTGCGTCAGGACGTGCCGGGCACGGCGGGATGGACCTGGGATCCAGGTGACTTCCGGGAGGAGACGTTCGACTCGGCCGAGTTCGACCCCGCGACGTACTTGGTCGCGGTCGACGTGGAGAGCGGCCGGTACGCCGGGCTGGTCCGGGTCTGGAACAACCCTGGACGACCGCGACTGGGCCTGATCGGAGTCACCCGCCCGTACCGTCGCCGCGGCCTGGCCCGCGCCCTGCTGGCCCGCGCGTTCGGGGTCCTGCACCTGCGGGGCCAGGCGGTGGTCACCGCGGAGGCCGATGACACCAACCTCGCGTCCAGGTCGCTGCTGCTGGGCCTGGGCGCCCGACGCGAGGGCGGCTCGGTGGAGTTCATCAGGCGCGCACATCGACCGTAGCGGCGGGTGGGACCATTGGAGCCGGAGGTGGCCGGGCATGTGGGAGCGGCTGGAGCGGCGGGAGATCGACCGCCTCCGCCCGTCCCCGGCTAGCACCGCGGGTGACCGGCCGCGGCCGGACCGGCCCGCCGGGACGGACCTGTTGCCGCAGATCCAGCACATCGTGGTGCTGATGATGGAGAACCACTCCTACGACAACTACTTCGGGCTGCTCGCCGGACGGGGCGAGGGCCTGCCTCTAGGACCCGACGGCGACCCGGTCGCGGTCAACTATCTGCCGAACGGCCGTGCGTTCCGCGCCCACGCACTGACCTCGACCTTCCAGACCGAAGGCAATCCGACCCAGACCTGGCACGCCAGCCACCTGCAGTACGGCGACGGCGGCTGCAGCGGCTTCGCGAGCAGCGTCGCCGCCACCGTGCCGGGCGGCGACCCCGGGGTCCCGATGGGCTACTGGACTGAGCGCGACCTGCCGTTCTACTACGGATTGGCCCGGACCTTCCCGCTGGCCGATCACTGGTTCTGTTCGTGCCTGGGCCCGACGTACCCCAACCGGAGGTTCCTCATCTCGGGCACCGCGCACGGGCTCATCGACGACCTGGCCTGGGACGTGGTCGACTATCCCGAGGCGGGCACGATCTTCGACGCGCTGACCGACCACGGCATCTCCTGGGTCAACTACCACAACGTGCGCCCGGTCCTGGTCCTGCTCAAGCGGTTGCTGGGCGGCCGTGTCCTGACCGCCGTGCGGCGGCTAGCCCAGGTCGGCCGGTGGCTGCCGCGGGTGTTCAACCGGGCCGTGGGCAACAAGTCGTTCACCGCCGACGTGTACCCGCTGGGACTGGCCCGGTGCCTGCTGCACCTGCGCACGGTCAAGCAATTCTTCGCCGACGCCGACGCGGGCACGCTGCCCGGGGTCAGCATCGTCGACCCGGACTTCGGGGCGTTCTCCGAGGAGAACCCGCAGGACATCGCCAAGGGCGAGTCGTTCGCCGCGGAGGTCATCAACCGGGTCATGCACGGCCCGGCCTGGCCGCACACGCTGCTGATCTGGCTTTACGACGAGCACGGCGGGTACTACGACCACGTCCCGCCGCCCGCGGCCGTGGCACCCGACGGCGTGCCCGCGCGCAACTATCAGCTGAGCCTGCCGTCCTGGCTGCGGCGGCTGCTGCGCCCGGTGTTCGGCAAGGCATTCGCGGACCTGGAGAACATCGACGCGGGCCCCTCCGATTACACCCGGTACGGGTTCCGTGTCCCGGCCGTCGTCGTCTCCCCGTACGCCCGCCCGGGTTACGTGTGCACCACCACATTCGATCACACCTCGATCCTCAAGCTGATCGAGCAGAAGTGGAACCTGGCCCCGCTGACCCGCCGGGATGCGACCGCCGCGTCCCCGCTCGACGCCCTGGACCTGGACAGCGAGCCGGCCTTCGCCACTCCCCCGCCCCTGCCCGCCCCCAGGCTGGCCTGGGGATCTTGGGCGTCCCGAGTTGCCCCACCCGGCGGCCCCGCGCATACTTCTGCAGTGCGGGAGAATCGGGAGTAGGGGAACTTGCCGCGGGAGAGCCGGGAGGGCAGGTCAACGACGCGGGCGAACTGAGCGCACGGAGCGTCTGCTGGCTGACCGGCGNNCGGGGGCGGCCGACGGGTTCGGGCCGGTGACGATGAGCTTCGCGGTACTGCGGGTGACCGGCTCGCCGGGCCGGCTCGGGCTGGTCCTGGCCGGCCAGGCCACGGCGGCGCTGGCGCTTACCCTGGCCGGCGGGCTGGCCGGCGACCGGTTCGGCCGCGGCCGGATCCTGACCTGCTCGCTGGCCGGACGGGCGGGCGCGGCCACGCTGCTGGCCGCGACCCTGCTGACCCGGACCGCGTCGTTCCCGCTGCTGCTGGCCGCGGCGGCCGCGTACGTGTGCGCGGACGGGTTCTTCGGCCCGGTCAGCACCGCGCTGCTGCCCGACATCGTGGCGCGGGA
>PLDT01000392.1:3983-7268 GCA_003136255.1 Actinomycetota bacterium | reverse complement strand
CGGCTGGCTGTTGCCCGCCGCCGCCCTCATCGCCGTCGCCGGCCTGGCCGGCCTCAGGCGAAAGCCCCGCGCCGACCCGCTCCGGGCGTGCTTCATCTTGTGGGGTTGCTGGCTGGTGATGCTGTGGGTCACGTTCTCGGTGACCACCGAACTCAACACCTACTACACGGCGGCCCTGGCCCCGGCGGCCGCGGCTATCGTGGGCGCGGGCGGCGCCGCGGCCTGGTCGGCGGACCGGACCTCGGCCGGCCGGCGGGTCGCCCTCGCGGTCGCCCTGGCCGTCGTCGTGGCCGGGACCGCGGCCTACGCCGGCTGGCTGGTGCCATCGGCCGGCCGCGACGTGCCCGGCTGGCTGGTGCCGGCGGTGATCGCCGTCGGCGTGCTGGCCACGGTGACGGCGCTAGCCTGCCTGGCGGTCCGGCGCCAGGCCGTATTCGCGGCCGCGCTCGGCGCCGGGATCATCGCCGGATCGCTGGCCCCGGCCGTGGCGTCGGTCGGGCTCGTGGCCAGCCACGAGAGCGCCTTTGACACCCCGTTCGAGCCGGCCGGCGCGGTCCGCGCCGTCGACTCGCTGACCGTGCTGCAGGCGCAGGTGAACCTGCTCATCCCGCGGCTGGAACTCATCCAGGAGGGGGCGCCGGACCTGATGGCGGTACAGACGGCCGCCGTCGCCTCGTTTTTCGCCTCCAGCGGGCAGGAGGTGCTCCCGATCGGCGGATTCACCGGCACGATCCCGTCACCGACCCTGAGCCAACTGCAGGCCGACATCCGCGCCGGGCAGTTTCATCTGGTGCTGGCCTACTCCAGCGCCGACCCGCGGATCGAGTGGATCGCCACGCACTGCCAGAACGTCACCAAGCCCGGGGCGCCGCTGAAAAGCTACTTCTGCCTCCCCGCCGACGCCGGTGGCTGAGCGTCAGCGGACGGACGGACCAAGCGCTGGCATGCCTAGCAACACGGGAGCGTCAGCGGGCGGGGTGATTGGGACGGGTGCGGCAGGCGGGGCGGACGCCGCGGCCTGCCAGGCGTCGCCCGCGCGGGTGCGGCGGACGGACAGCGGCTCGGCGTCGGACAGCAGGTAGTGGGGGGCGGCGCGGGTGATGGTCACGGTCACGACGTCGCCGGGGCGGGGCGCGCCGGGGGTGTTCGGCAGCGCGTGCGGGGCGAAGTGGACCAGGCGGTTGTCGCGGGCACGGCCGGACATCCGGTGGGTGGCGGCGTCCTTGCGGCCCTCACCCTCGGCGACCAGCACCTCGACCGTCGCGCCGGTCAGCTTCTGGTTCTCGGCGTAGGTGGTCTCCTCGACCAGGGCGGCGAGCCGGTCGTAGCGCTCCTGCACGACGGTCGCCGGGACCTGGCCGTCCAGAGTGGCGGCGGGGGTGCCCGGGCGGATCGAGTAGCGGAAGGTGAACGCGCCCGCGAAGTGCGCCTGGCGGACCAGGTCCAGGGTGGCCTCGAAGTCCTGGTCGGTCTCGCCGGGAAAGCCGACGATGATGTCGGTGGTGATGGCGGCGTCGGGGATGGTGGCCCGGACCCGGTCCAAGATGGCCAGGTAGCGGTCCCGGCGGTAGGCACGGCGCATGGCCTTCAGCACGGTGTCCGAGCCGGACTGCAACGGCATGTGCAGGCTGGGCATGACGTTCGGGGTCTGCGCCATCGCGTCGATCACGTCGTCGGTGAAGTCCCGGGGGTGCGGGGAGGTGAAGCGGACGCGCTCCAGGCCCTCGATGTCCCCGCAGCTACGTAGCAGCTTGCCGAACGCCAGCCGGTCACCGAACTCGGCGCCGTAGGAGTTCACGTTCTGGCCGAGCAGCGTGACCTCGAGGACGCCGTCCGCGACCAGCGCGCCGATCTCGGCCAGGATGTCGCCGGGGCGGCGATCGCGCTCCTTGCCCCGCAGGCTGGGCACGATACAGAAGGTGCAGGTGTTGTTGCAGCCCACCGAGATCGAGACCCAAGCGGAATAGGCGGACTGGCGGCGGGCCGGCAGCAGTGAGGGGAACGTCTCCAGCGTCTCGGCGAACTCGACCTGGGCCTCGTTCCTGACCCGGGCCCGCTCGAGCAGCGCGGGCAGTGCGGCCATGTTGTGGGTGCCGTACACCACGTCGACCCAAGGGGCACGCTGGGTGATCTTGGTCCGCTCCATCTGGGCCAGGCAGCCGCCCACCGCGATCTGCATGCCGTTCTTCTTCTGCGGCAGCAGGTGGCCCAGGTTCCCGTACAGCCGGTCGGCCGCGTTCTCGCGGACCGCGCAGGTGTTGAACACCACCACGTCCGGGGTCTGGCCCTCGGCGGCGGGCTGGTAGCCTGCCTCGTCCAGCAGGCCGGCCAGGCGTTCGGAATCGTGCGCGTTCATCTGGCACCCGTAGGTGCGGATTTGGTAGGTTCGGCCGCCTGCAGTCACACACACAGGATAGGGGCCTGCCGGGTGCGTCACGTGGCCGACGGTGAGGCGTGCCTGTGACCGGGGGCGACGGCGAGCACCAGGGCCGTTCAGGATAAAAAAGGGTGAGGCTGCGGGGAGCAGTTGTCAGGGCACCGACCAGCGTGAACAGTTATCTTCTAGTATCAACTGTTCTCTTCTGGTAACGGTCCATGGTCCGTTTAGTGGTGGATTGGGTGGGGTGGGACTCGGGTTATGGAGCAGCTCAAGCCTGGTGACCCGAGCAGGGTGGGTAACTACCGGCTGATCGGGCGGCTTGGCGAAGGCGGGATGGGACAGGTGTTCCTGGGCCTGTCGCCGGGCGGTCGCCAGGTCGCGGTGAAGATCATCCATCCCGGTTACGCCAGCAGCAAGCAGTTCCGTGAGCGGTTTGCGCGAGAGATCGAGGCGGCCCGGCGGGTCGGCGGCTTCCACACCGCGTCGGTCGTGGACGCCGATCCGGGCGCGGACCCGCCCTGGATGGTTACCGCGTTCATCCACGGTCCCTCGCTGCAGCAGGCGGTCGCCGAAGGCGGGCCGTTCGGCCTGGAGCGGGTGTGCCGGCTCGGCGCCGGGCTGGCCGAGGGGCTGGCCGCGATCCACGCCTGCGGGCTGGTCCACCGTGACCTGAAGCCGAGCAACGTGATCTTGGCCGACGACGGGCCGCGCATCATCGACTTCGGGATCGCGCGGGCAGCCGAGGCCAGCCCGATGACGACGGCGGGGATGGTCGTCGGCACGTACTCCTACATGTCCCCCGAGCAGTTGCGCGGCGAGGTGGCCGGGCCCGCGAGCGACGTGTTCGCGCTGGGCTGCATGCTGGCCTTCGCCGCGACCGCCCGGATCACGTTCGGCGATGACTC
>PLDT01000392.1:0-3920 GCA_003136255.1 Actinomycetota bacterium | reverse complement strand
GCGGAACCGGCGCCGTACCCGTACGTGGCGGCCGGGCTCGATTCCGGCCGGGCGGGCGGGTCACCCTCGCCTGAGGACCTGTACGAGCCCACCCAGACCATGCGGACCGGGGACCGGACCGGTCCCGGTCAGTCCGCTGACCAGCAGCGCACCGGCCCCGATGGGCCCAAGCGGGACCAGCCGCCGGGCTGGGAGACCGGACCGCCGACCGGGTCAGGCGGCTCCGGGCGGGGGTCCGGCGGCGGCGCGCGGCGCACGGTGCTGATCGTCGCGGCGGCCGTCGTCGTCGTGGTCGGAGCGGTCGTGGGCATCCTGCTCAGCAGCAGCAGCCCGAAGACCTCGCATCCGATGGCTGTCGAGTCTTCGGCCCGTGCGACCGGTCACCCGTCGGTCCGCCCGAGCCTGCACCCCAGCCCGGGGGTGCCGAATCAGCCCGAGCTCTCCCTGCACGATCCGGGCGGCAAGAACGTCTTCGGTGACGTCTTCAGCTCGGAGACGGTCCTCGTCACCGGCGACAGCAACGGCAGCAGCTACGTGTGGAACCTGGCCAGCAGCGGCCATCTGATCACCCCCCTGCAGGACCCGAACAGCAACGGCATCAACGGCATCGCGTTCAACCCGACCAGCAACTCGTACGCGGTCGCCGACGCGAACGGCAACATCTACCTCTGGAACGCGAGCAGCAACAAGCTCACCGCCACCCTCTCGAACGGCAGCCGGAACGACAACCGCGTCGCGATCAGCCCGGACGGCAGCATGGTCGCCGTGGGCAGCAGCGGCGGCAGCACCTACCTGTGGGACGTGGCCGCGGGCAAACCCAACTCCACCTCGACGAGCAGCCTGCACGACCCCGGCGGCAAGAACGTCTACGGGGTCGCGTTCAGCCCGGACGGCACCCTCCTCGCGGCCGGCGACACGGACGGCAGCACGTACCTGTGGAACGTGGCCACCGGCCAGCTCACCCACACGTTCACCGACCCGGGCAGCAAGGGTCTGTACGACATCGCGTTCAGCCCGAACGGAACCCTGGTGGCCGTCTCCGACGTGGCCGGCAGCACCGGCGACGGCGTGGTCTACCTGTGGAACGTGGCCACCGGCAAGCTGGTCAAGTCCCTGGAGTCCTTCTTCAACTCTGAATTCGCTGACATCGCGTTCACCCCGAACGGCAACTTCCTAGCCGCCGGCGACACCAGCGGCGACATCAGCTTCTGGAATGTGGGCACCGGCAAGTACCTGGACACGCTGTCGGACCCGCTGGGCAAGGGCATTATCGGTGTCGCGTTCAGCCCCAGCGGCGATGCCCTAGCCAGTACCGACACGGCGGGCGACGCGTACGTCTGGAATACGAAGTGGCTTAGCTCCTGAGGATCACTCGCCGGCGATCGCGGCAATAATGCAAAACGGGTGGCCCGCGGGGTCGGCGTAGACGCGCAGCGGCTCCTCCGGGTCATCCGAACGGTCCTCGAGCAGCCGGGCGCCGAGCGCAAGCGCCCGCTCATGCTGGACGTCGAGGTCAGCCACAGTGGGCACCGTGGTATCCAGGTGCAACTGCTGCGGGAGCGGGCCGTCCGGCCAGGTTGCCTCGGGCAGATCCCCGACCTTCTGGAACGCCAGCGCCACACCGCCGGTCGGGCTCGTCAGAATCAGCCAGTCTTGTCCTCTCGGATCTGGCTGGCCAGGTCCGGGCGGCTCATCGCCTGGGTTGTAGTGCAGGCCGAACAGCTGCCGGTAGAACTCGGCCAGGCGCCGCGGGTCGGTGGTGTCCAGGACCGTCTGCCGGATGACCGGGAACGCTCGCTCATTGTCCACCCCGCCACACTAGGCGCAGGCCGGTGAGGGAATCCCACGGCCGTTCTCGCATTAGACGGGCGCTGGCGCGCCGCTAATCGTGGCGAATGCCGTCTTGGCGCCCTTCGTGTTCAGTGGCAGGAAGGTCCCGCCAGTAGTCACAACCTGGCCGCTGACCGAGGTGACCGTGACGTTGGGGCCGTAGCCCGGCGTCTCGGGCCGGATGACCTCGCCCGGGAGGGCCGCGGAGCCGACGGCCAACGTGATGCTGTGCGGTCCTGTGATCACCCCGTAGATGACGGGCAGGGGCGACGCCTGGGCCGAACTAGCCAGCCCGCCGAGAAGCGCGGCAGCCATGGTCAGTGTCCCGGCGGTGGCGAGAATTCGCGTGGCAAACATGATTATCCCTTCCAAAGGATTATTGGAGGCTCGTTGCTCCCCACAGCCGCCCGCAGGCGCCCATGGCCAATAACGAGCCGAATTAGGAATTAGGGTTTATGAAGCTGAATCGGCGGTCGCGGTGCAGGACACCTCACTGGCCCCCCCGCTGATCCCGTCCGAGAAACTAAGGACAGCCTGGAACGAAAGCCCGTCCTACCCTTATACTACCTGGGTGCAGCAAATATTCGTCTATGTAAGCGAAGAATTGGCTTATATCAGGACATGGGATACGACATTCTGATAATGACCATGGGCAGCCGCGGGGAGGACTTCAAGCAGGCCATGCCTAGGGCGTGACCGCGTCCCCTCATTGCTCGCCGTGGCGTTCAGGTAAAAGGTCAGCGCGCGAATTCGGTGGCGCGGGACTCGCGGACCACAGTGATGCGGATCTGGCCCGGGTAAGTCAGCTCCTCTTCGATCTGCTTGGCGATGTCGCGCGCGATCACCTGGGCCTGGATGTCGTCGATCCGGTCAGGCTTGACCATGACCCTGATCTCGCGGCCGGCCTGCATGGCGAAGACCTTCTCCACGCCCTCGTGATCGCCGGCGATCTGCTCCAGGCGCTCCAGGCGCTTGACGTACATCTCGAGCGACTCGCGCCGTGCGCCCGGCCGGCCTCCACTCATCGCGTCCGCGGCCTGGGTCAGCACGGCTTCGACGGTGCGGACCTCAACCTCGTTGTGATGCGCCTCGATGGCGTGCACCACGTCCTCCGACTCACCGTAGCGGCGGGCGATCTCAGCACCGATCAGCGCGTGGCTGCCCTCGACCTCATGGGTGAGCGCCTTGCCGATGTCGTGCAGCACCGTGCAGCGCTTGAGCAGCAGCGGATCCATCCGCAGCTCGCTGGCCATCATGCCCGCGAGGTGCGCCGATTCGACCAGGTGCCGCAGCACGTTCTGCCCGTATGAGGTGCGGTAGCGCAGGCGGCCGAGGAGATCGACCAGTTCCGGGTGCATGTCGGTGATGCCCAGCTCGACCAGCGCGTCCTCGCCGGCCCGCTTGCATAGCTGCTCGATCTCGGCCTTGCCGCGCTCGTAGGCGTCCTCGATCCGCTGCGGGTGGATCCGGCCGTCGGTGATCAGCCGGTCCAGGGTGAGCCGGGCGATCTCTCTTCTTACTGGATCAAAGCAGGAGAGCAGAACGGCCTCGGGCGTGTCGTCGATGATCAGGTTGACACCGGTCACGGACTCGAAGGCCCGGATGTTGCGGCCTTCGCGGCCGATGATGCGGCCCTTCATCTCGTCACCCGGCAGGTGCAGGACGGAGACCACGGACTCGCTGGTCTGCTCGGTGGCGACCCGCTGGATGGCCAGGGTGACGATCTTGCGGGCGCGCATCTCGCCTTCGAGCTTCGCCTCGTGCTCGATGTCCCTGACGATGAGCGCCGCTTCCCGTTTGGCCTGGTTCTCGATGGCGGTGACCAGCTCGGCCTTGGCCGCATCGGCGGTGAGACCGGCGACGCGCTGTAGTTCGCTTTTCCGTTCCGCGTCTTTTTGGTCAAGCTCGGCGGCGCGGCGGTCGAGGTCCTGCCTGCGGGCGGCCAGACCCTGGGCGCGGTCTTCGATCCGCTTGAGCTCCTCGTCCAGCCGCTGTTCGCGATCGGCGAGGCGCAGCTCGCGGCGCTCGAGGTCACCGCGCAGCTCGCGGACCTCGTCCTTGACCGCACGGATTTCTTCTTCGACTTCCCG
>PLDT01000212.1:10043-12376 GCA_003136255.1 Actinomycetota bacterium | reverse complement strand
CGCTGCATGGAAATCCGCGTTAGCGGCGGGCGGCGGCCGCGGGTGATCCGGTTTCGCAGCGCCGCAGCGGCGCGGCCGATCGCGGCCAGCGGCCGGTCGGTCTTCAGCAGAACGGTGCCGACGATGGCAAGCAGGCAGAACATACCGAGCCCCAGCAGCGCGGTATGCACGAGTCCCGGGCTGACGGCCGTGCCGGCCAGCACCCAAGGCACCGCGACCGCGGGCAGCGCCAGCAGCGCGCCGACCTCCAGCAGCGAGAAGGCGGTCAAAGCGGCGGCCGCGGCGTCCGTGTCGAACCCGGCGTTCGAGAGCATCTCGAACTGGAGCCCGGCCCCGGCCGCGGCGCCTCCCGGCAGGATGCCGGACACCGCGTTGCCGGACAGCCCGGCAGTGACCACGGAAAACCATTCGTGCGTCTGCAGGGCCAGCCGCTGCAAGGCAAAGGTGCACGTAAAGGAGGCCACCTCGGCGGCCAGTGCGACAACCAGCCAGATCTGGTCCAGCGTGAGCAGGCGGGGCCAGGACGCGAGCACCCGGGTCAGGCTCGGCAGCACCAGGTAGATGGCCAGGCCAGCTACCGCGAGGGCCACCGCCCTGGTGACCAGGGTCTTCCGGGTTAGCGGCCACGACCGGGCGGGGTGGCGGGATGCATCCCCCGTGGCAGGCGGTGGCTGCCCAGCAGGCCGGGCCTGGTCGGGATGCGGATCGTGGCTGGTCACGACGTTGCGGTCAGGCGCGGGAGGTCGGGATGGCCGAACAATCCGGGCAGCCCTCCGGTGTGCATGAAAACAGTGCGGTCTTCGGGCTTGATGCTTCCGCCGGCGACGCGCGCAATCAGGCCGGCCAGCGCACGGGCCGTATAGGTGGGGTCGAGGAAGATGCCCTCGGTGCGGGCGGCCAGCCCCATCGCCTCCTGCGCGGCAGGAGTCACCGCGGCATAGCCGGCGCCGACCTGGCCGGGGTCGAGCTGCAGGTCCGGGCGCCCCACCCGGACATCCGGCATGCCGTCGAGAAGCTCGTTGAGCGTGGCGGCAGGGTCGGGCACGGCGCCAGTATCGATGCCGATGACCCGTTCGGCGCCGAGCCCGGCGACCAGTCCGGCCATGGTCGCGCCGGACCCGAACGCGACGATCACATGGTCAAGGTCCGGCAGCTGGGCGAGCAGCTCGCCGCTGCAGTCCACGTAGGCCTGCGCGGCATAGGAGTTAGAGCCACCGAACGGAATGACATGCGGGATCCCGCCGTCCTGTCGCACCTTCTCGGCCTGCCGCTCGACCTCGCGGCGCAGCTGTTCGGCCGTGGCCGGACCGGTCCACACCAGCCGGGCGCCGGCCAGCAAATCCAGTACCAGGTTGCCGGCGGGGACCTCGGGTTCCTCTCCTTGCAGGACCAGCACCGACTGCAAGCCCAGACGCGCGGCGGCAGCGGCCGTCAGCCGGGCGTGGTTGCTCTGCGGCGCGCCGCTGGTAATCACGGTCGTCGCGGCAGCCGCCAGCGCCTGCGCGCACGTGTACTGAAGCTTACGGACCTTGTTGCCGCCGCCGCCCAGCCCGGTCAGGTCATCACGCTTCACCCACAGGGCATCAGCGGCCAGCCCCACCGCAGCCGCCAGACGCGGAGCAGGCTCCAGTGGGGTCGGCCAGCTGCCTAGCACCACAGGCGCTGGCCGCGCATCGGCCGACACGACTGCAGAGTACCCACATCAGGCGCCGCGCACGGGCGGGACCTCCGCGGGGATGCGGGCGACCTGTGGAGTCTGGGGAACCTGCTGGAGACGATGGTGGTTCTCGACCTGTCCTCGGGCCATTGCGAGGACGCCGCCGCGCACCTGCGGGAAGGACTCCAGACCGCCTTGCGAACCGGCGTACGGGCCAGGGTGCTCGATACCTGGACTGCTGCGGGTACCTGTGCGCCTGGACCGGGCGCTGCGCCGAGGCCGTCAACCCGTGCTGCTGTCGTGCCCGCCGCCCTGCCGTGCTGAGCCAGGGTCTGGGTAAGCCGCCCAGGGCAGCGGCCCTGGGCCGGCGCGGGTCAGACCCGCTGGCCAGACCGGGCGGGTCACCCCCGGCGCAGGCACCCCATCCGTCCCGCAATTCACCAACATATTCGAAGGACTGGAAATTTATGCGGAGGATATAGCTTATGCGGAGCATTTTGGTAGCTGGAGCTGCCCGGATCCTCCGCGTAAGCCGGACCCTCCGCGGTAATGGGACGCTGACGCACTACCGGGGCCTGCGGGACGACGGCACGCGCGGGCATCGCGGCCGCGGCCGCGGCCGCACAGACGACCCTTCGGCACCCCGATCCCCTAGAGGGGACCACGCCGACCCTGC
>PLDT01000212.1:0-9956 GCA_003136255.1 Actinomycetota bacterium | reverse complement strand
GGTGGCACCCCGATCCCATAGAGCAGGTAGAACGGACCATCAACCAGGTAGCCAGACCGTGGAAGCACGGAAGAAAGCCGCATAGAGACAAATGCCCTCAATGGCAGGCTCTGCTCGTGCAGGGGAGCGGGCTCTCAGACGGCGCCGTCTGGCACGGGTCTGCCCATTGGGCCGTTGTCTTGAGCCCATTTGGGATAAGTATGAGCGGACCTATTCGGCGACCTTGACCTGCCGCTTGTCGAAGGCGACGTAACGGGAGTAGTCCTTGCCGACCCGGTCGAAGGAGGACGGGTACGGGTCGGGGTAGCTCCACGCCGCGTCATGGTGGGTGGAACCGGAGACCGAGACGTCGTGGTACTGGGCGACGCCCTTCCACGGGCAGGTGTACGGCGTCGGGCTGTCGCTGAACGCGCTGGCGCTGAGCGAGGAGGGCGGGAAGTAGTAGTTGCCCTCGATGACGATCAGGTCAGAATCCGGAGCATCCGCGACGACCGTGCCGTCGATGGTGGCCTTCATGCGCCGTTCCCTTCTGGCTGGCGGGAGGTTTTCCACGTCAACTCCGCGCCGGCCGCGGGACTTCCCGGCCGTCAGCCGGCGGCCACGATCTCGCGGTGCAGGTCCAGCAAGCCCGGAATCTCTTCGCGGCCCGCGCGGCCCATGCCGCATTCGGTGCAGATGCCCCAGGCACGACTGCCGCCCGGGCTGGCCGCCAGGGCAGCGTCGATGAGCCGCACCTGATCAGCGGTGGTGCCCGGGGCCTGATCCGCCGGATGATACGGCACCAGCGCGAAATTGAGCTCGGTGTCCGGATCGGCGGCCAGCCCGGCCAGCGGCGCGAAATAACTCTCCTCGCGCTGGTACTGCGGCACGGTAAACGAGACGAAGCTCACCGTCCGCCCGGCCGCCGCGCGAACCGCGTTCAGCACGCGGACCTGTAGGGCCAGCGACTCGGGCTGCTTGAAATGCTGGTGGCCGTAATCCCCGTAACACAGGTGCAGGCCGACCGGCACGTCCGCGGGCACGGTGTCCACGCAGCGGACCAGGCCCGCGATAATCGCGTCGAAGGCCTGCGCCCCGCCGGGCACGAAGCTCTCCTCCAAGACGCCGAACTCCACCGCGACATCCCACTGCACCGCCACGTCGTCGTGCGGGATCGCCGCCAGCAGCCGATCCAGGTCAGCGAACATCGCCTGCTCATAAGAGCCCAGCAGCGCCTGCTGCTGCTCCGGGACGATGTAGCCGCCGATCGAGGCCAGCGGCGTCGGGTACTCGACCTGGAACCGGACCCCGGCCGGGATCACGCCCTCGTCGCGCAGCGCGGCAAAGGTCTCATACGACCCGAGGTAGGCCTCGGCGTAGCCCAGATCCGGCCACCTCATCTCCGCCGGATCGACTCCGTCGGCCAGCCGCAGCTGCGGTAGCTCCTCGTAATCCCCCTCCACCGCACCCAGCGGCCGCGCCGGAACCAGCAACGGCGACTGCTGGAACTTCTGCATCTGGAAGAAGATCCAGTTACCCCGGTCCCCGGTCTCCCCGTCCGGAATGCGACGCAGGCCAGACGGGACCCGCGAGACGATCTCGCGCATCACCGACCCGGCATCGGCCAGGTTGACGCTGCCATTGAAATGAACGTGGTCCGGCGGCATGGCACGGGCTCCCCTTCTCGCGGCTACGTAGAGTATCTACCACGCCAGGTCGATCTGAGCACCTAACCGCAGGTAAGGGGAGTCTGCGCCTTCACTCACCGGCGCGGCGGCTGAACACCACCCGGTCGAACTCGACGCCCTGCTGGTTGATGGCCCGCAACGTCATCGTCGTGGTGGCACCCGGCGCGGCCGGGGCGACGTCCAGGGCGATGAAGGCGTAGTCGCGGTAGCGGGCCTGGGACCAGTCGATGGTCTCGTAGAGATCGGTGAAGTTCAGCTGGCTCACGTAGGGTCCGGTCCCGGCCGCCGGGTCGCCGGGTACCTCGGTGCCGTTGCCCGGGGCGCTGGTGCCCACGCCGGCGATGAAGTTCCGGTCGCTCTCCACCGGACCGCCCCAGTCGTAGCGGGGCCGCCCGGCCGAGCCGACCACCACGTACGTGGTGCCGTCGGTGGCCGGGTGGACCACGGCGGCGTCGCGCGGCGAGCGGGAGACCGCCTGGACGGATGACGTCCCGCTGTTCTTGGCGGCGTCGTAACGGATGGGGTTGGTCCGCTCGTAGAGGTGGTTGTGGCCCTGAATGGCCAGGTCTACCTGATACTCCGCGAACAGCGGGCCGAGGGTGGAGCGCACCCCGCCGTCTGAGGAGTGGCTCGAGCAGGTCGAGAAGGCACAGTGGTGGTAGAAGGCGATGATGAAGTCGATGGCGGGGTCGGCGCGGAACGCGGCCAGCCGCTGCTTCAGCCAGGCGGCCTGGGTCCCGTCACTGTAGCCGCGGATGCCCTGGATCTCGTAGCTGAGATCGTTCGCGTCGACGCTGACGATCGCCACGTTGCTGTAGGTGAAGCTGTACACCGACGGGCACTTGCTCGGGCCGTTCTTCGGCAGGTCGAGTCGCTGGGCATGGCCGCCGTAGCCGATCGACCCGTAGTACCTCGTGGTTACGGCGTCGGCGTCCAGCGCCGCGCTGAACAGCTCGACGTCGTGGTTGCCGGTCGCGAACATCCACGGCGTGGACGCCGAGCTGGGCTCGATCTGACTCAGGTAGGTGGTCCACACGTAGGGATCGAAGTCGTCCCAGCCACCGCTGTTGGGTGGCGGNNCGGGGTGTGGTTCAGCGGGTTGCGGACCTTCGTGATCTGGCTAACCAGCGCGGCGACCGGAGAGATGTCGCTCGGTGCGCTGGTCGACGTGGGGTTGTAGTAGTCCGGGTCGGACGAGTCGTAATAGTCGTCGGTGATGTGCGACGAGGACTCCGGCTGCAGCGAAAAGGCGTTGTCGATGGTCAGGCCGCTGCCGGGCTTGCCGGTGATGCCCTGGTCTCCGTAGGCGGTGAAGGTGAACGGCTGGCGGGCCTGCGGGTTCGGCGCGGTGGTGAAGGTCGCGTCGGGGGTGAACCCGGTCTGCCGGCCGTGGGAGTACACGAAGCGGTAGTGGTACGTCTGGCCCGGCGACAGGTCGCCCAGGAGCGCGTGCACGTAGAACTGGGTGGCGTTGAGGAGGTCGTTCGTCGAGGCCTGGACCGGCCCGAACGGTACGCCGTTCCACACCGGTACGTGGGTCACCAGCTCCCGCAGCTCGGCGGTGGCCACCGCCCCGTAGGACCGGTCAGCGCCATACTCCACGCGGACCTTGATTCCCGACGGTACCGCGTTGTAGGTGTTCAGGTTGAACAGCTGGCCGGCGACCGCCATCTCGTGCCGGGGGTCGGCCCCGAAGGCCAGGTGCCGGCCGTTGACCACGAAGCCCCCGGCGATGGTCCCGGTACTGCTCAGCTGCTCGGCAAAGGCGGGCGAGCCGAACCCGTTGCCGAGCAGCAACGCGGCCCCGGCGGCACCCACGCTCCCCTTCAGCAGGTTCCGGCGGCTGACCACGTTGCGGCGTAGCTGCTGCTGGAGAAATTCGTGCTGCTCTGGGGCAAAGCCAGCCTGGCGCTGATTGGGCCTGGAGGAACCTGAAGGAGAGGGCATGGCGCGATCGTTGCGAGACGGAGCGACGACTAGGTGAGCGGACCATGACCGGTAGATGAATTCATGATCGACATCGGCGATGGATGGCTGCCGCCGAGGTGCGGACGGCGGCGGTCCGGTGCCGGACCGCCGCCGCGCAGGCTGGGGAAGCTACTTCTTCCCTTTCTTGCTCTTCTTGGCCTTCTTGGCCTTCTTGCTCTTCTTGGTCATGTCTGTCACCCGTTTCCACCTCGGAAGGTCAACGAAGTGTTGACCGGAAGGCGTCAACATATCATTGACCGACGCCGGTTGTCGATACGCTGTGATGGTGGCCCCAAAGAATCCCGTCAGGCGGATCACCGCGGCGCTCGGCGCGCTGGACATCGCCGACGGACCGATGAGCAGGCTCGACGCTGCCCGGCGACTGCGAGAAGCGGCAGAGGAGCTGGAGGCCGCCCAGATTGAGACCGCCCGCAAGGCCGGTGCCACCTGGAATGAGATCGGCGCGTGCTACGGACTGACCAAGCAAGGCGCCCAGCAACGCTTCCGGGCGGCGCGCGCCCAGGCGCAGGCCGATCCTGAGCCGCCGCGCAGGAAGAAGGCCGGTCCCGTGGCTCCGCCCGAGTGAGTGCGGCCCGGTTAGTCCGCGAACGGAGCTGTCAGTTTGATTTGACACGATCGTTTGTCAGTCTAAACTGACAGCATGAGTTCGGAAGGATCTCCGGCAGCGGACCCGGCGGTGGGGCTGCGCGCGGTGCTGGCCCTGCGCCGGCTCGCGGAACGGGTAGAGGCCGAGCAGGTCGCCTCGGCCCGGGACCAGGGATGGTCGTGGCAGCAGATCGCGGACGTGCTCGGCATGACCCGCCAGTCCGTGCACGCCAAGTACGGAGGAACACCATGATGATCAGGCGGCGGGCCCAGCAGCGCGCGGCGCAGGCCAGGGACCAGCGGTACGGCCCGGACTACACGTTCGGCGCCACCTACTACGACGCCAGGGACGAGGCGATCCGGCGCGGGGACCGGACGATCGGGACCGAGCACCTGGTCCTGGCCCTGCTCACCGACCCGGCCTCGCCGACGGCCCGGGCGCTCGGCTGCGACCTGGACTCCGCCCGCCGGGCGCTGGACACGCTGGACAGCCAGGCGCTGGCCGCGATCGGCGTGCAGCCGGGGATCACCGCCGGGCCGGTCGCGGTGCGCGTGACCGGACGGCTGCGGCTGACCCCGGCGGCCAAGGCGGTCTTCACCGGGATCCGCGACGCCCGCGGCAACCGCGAGGCCGGCCCCGGGATCGTGCTCAACGCCCTGCTCGACCTGCCCCGCTCCGACCCCGCGGCCGAACTCCTGGCCGCGCTGGGCGTTGATGCGCAGGCGGCGCGAGAGCGCCTACCGGCTACTGGGGGGTGAGGTCGAACGCTTCGGGATGGGCCCGGCGGTAGTGCTCGGTCAAGACCTCCGTGACGTTGCCGGGCCGGTACGCGACGGTTTTTTGACAGATCTGGCAGCGGGTGACCGGAAGCTGGGTAACGGTCACGGGGAAGCGGCGGGAAGGTGACTTACTCATTTGCTTCTATGATGCCAGATACGAGGGAGTCATTGTGCACGATACTCACCCGACACGCACGTGACGCGGCCGATGAGTACGGTCGCTCAGTGTTATGAGAGTGCATTTACAGGCTGAGTATTACCGTGTATCCCCTCTATTCGAGGTTATCCAGCTTTGGGCTTTTCGATGACCCGCGAATTTCGGTGGCCGTGCATCAGCGGGCAGGCTAGGTGTGCTCCGGCGCCTGCTGCCGCAACGTGCTTTGACTGGTCCACGTGGCGAAGTCCGCCAGCTTCTGCAGACGGGCGAGGATTTCGGTGTGCACGGCATCCGGCGGCTGGGCCCCGTCCACGGTGAACATCCATTCCCGGCCTGCGTAGTACTCCAGCAACGGCACCGTCTTGTCCAGATATACCTGCAGGCGGTGCTCGATAACGGCCTCGGTATCGTCCTGGCCACGGTGCCGGGCGAGGAGCCGGCGTACTAGCTCCTCGCGTGCGACGTCGAGGTGGACCGCGGCCTGCACCTCAACGCCGAGGGCGAGAGCCGTAGGGAAGGACGCCTGCGCCTGCTCGACGGTGCGCGGGAACCCGTCCAGGACGTAGCCGCCGGCCGCCGCCGCGGCGACGACGGGTTTGCGCAGCATATCCATGACCACGCCATCGGGAACCAGATCGCCGTTGCTGACGTAGGACTTGATCGTCTGCCCGAGCGACGTCTCGTCCTTGACGTGCTGTCGCAGCAGGTCGCCACTGGAGATATGGGCAATGCCGAACCGCTGGGCCAGTCGCTCAGCCTGGGTTCCCTTGCCGGCGCCAGGAGCGCCGATCAGCAGAAGGCGCATCTGATCACCCGCATCCGCCCTGGCCGCGCCGGGCCAGGCGGCGTGCACGTGGTTGGCGCGCACATGGCGAGCGTCCTCATGGCCAGATCGTCCTATAGTTTTCCCCCGTTCAGCAACCCGACGTGCACGCGGCCCCCGCCGTTCAGGCTTCGTAGCGGCAATTCATTGCTTGTTTCCGGGGGCAAGCGTAGCTTGGCAGCACTGGGACGTCTGGACGGGTAGTGAGGGGCGTGCGGCTATGGGCCGGTACACCGAGACGTTCCGCCAGAGCATCGACGACCCTGACGGATTCTGGGGCGGCGCCGTGCCGGGCATCGACTGGTACCGCGAGCCGGAGGTGGTGCTGGACAGGTCCAGTCCGCCGTTCTACCGCTGGTTCTCCGACGGCGTGCTGAACACCTGCTTCAACGCGGTGGACCGGCACGTGCGCGATGGCCGCGGCGATCAGGCCGCGCTGATCTACGACAGCCCGGTGACCGGCACCAGCCGGACGCTGACCTACCGGCAGCTGCAGGATCAGGTCGCGCGGTTCGCCGGAGTGCTGCGGGGCCTGGGGACCGAAGCCGGGGACCGGGTGGTGATCTACATGCCGATGATCCCCGAGGCGGTCATCGCCATGCTGGCGTGTGCCCGGATCGGCGCCGTGCACTCGGTGGTGTTCGGCGGTTTCGCGGCGCCGGAGCTGGCCGCCCGGATCGACGACGCGGCCCCCAAGGTCGTGGTGTCGGCGTCCTGCGGGATCGAAGTCAGCCGGGTCCTGGAGTACATGCCGATCCTGGAGCGGGCGATCGGGCTGTCGAGCCGCAAACCGCGTTCGTGTGTCATCCTGCAGCGCCCGCAGGCACCCGCGGCGCTGGTCGAGGGCCGGGACCTGGACTGGGAGCAGGCGATCGCCGCGGCCGAGCCGGCCGACTGCGTCCCGGTCGCGGCCACCGATCCGCTGTACATCTTGTACACCTCGGGCACCACCGGCAAACCCAAGGGGGTAGTACGCGACAACGGGGGCCACGCGGTCGCGCTGCGCTGGAGCATGCAGTACCTCTACGACACCCATCCGGGGGAGGTGTTCTGGGCGGCCTCCGATATCGGCTGGGTGGTCGGGCATTCCTACATCGTGTACGGCCCGTTGCTGGCCGGGTGCACCACGGTGCTGTACGAAGGCAAGCCGGTCGGGACGCCTGATGCCGGGGCGTTCTGGCGGGTGGTCGCCGAGCACAAGGTCAAGACGTTGTTCACCGCGCCCACTGCGTTCCGCGCGATCAAGAAGGAGGACCCGGCGGGCGACCTGGCCAGCAAGTACGACCTGTCCGGCTTCCGGTACCTGTTCCTGGCCGGGGAACGGCTCGATCCGGAAACCTACCGCTGGGCCGGCGACCTGCTCGGCATCCCGGTGATCGACCACTGGTGGCAGACCGAGACCGGCTGGGCGATCGCGGCCGACCTGATGGGACTGGACCCCATGACCACCAAGCCCGGTTCGCCCACGGTGCCGGTCCCGGGTTTCGACGTGCACATCGTCGACCCCGGCACCGGCGCCGACGTCCCGCCGGGCAGCACCGGCGACATCGTGGTGCGGTTGCCGCTGCCACCCGGTTGCCTGCCGACCTTGTGGGGGGATGACCAGCGGTTCATCGATTCCTACCTGGTGCAGCACCCCGGTGCTTACCTCACCGGAGACGGCGGATACCGGGACAACGACGGATACCTCTACGTCATGGGCCGCACCGACGACGTCATCAACGTGGCCGGCCACCGGCTGTCCACCGGCGAAATGGAAGAGGTCCTGGCCAGCCATCCCGCCGTCGCCGAGTGCACCGTCATCGGCGTCGGCGACGCGCTCAAGGGGCAGATCCCGCGCGGGTTCGTCGTGCTCAAATCGGGCGTCGACACCGACCCCGGCGTGCTCAGCGCCGAGCTTGTCGCGCTGATCCGCGACCAGATCGGCCCCGTCGCCGCGCTGCGCAGGGTCGACATCATCACCGCGCTGCCCAAGACTCGCTCCGGCAAGATCCTCCGCAAGACCATGCGCGGCATCGCGGACGGAAACGACGAGCCCATACCGCCCACCATCGAGGACGTCGCGACCCTCGACGCGTTGCGCCCCCTGCTGACCGACGGGAGCTGAGCGGGCCGCGTCCCGGAAACCTGGGCGTGGATGGTGACGGGGGGCAGGAACCACTGGTCGTTCGGCATGTCGTTTAGAGTTTGGTGAGTGGTGGGTGAGCAGACGGGGCGGGTGGACAGCTGGATCTGGTCGGTGCGGCTGGCCAGGACCCGGTCGGCCGCGTCCGGTGCGTGCCGGGCCGGGCACGTCAGGGTCAACGGGGTGAAGGTCAAGCCCGCGCATACCGTGCAGGCCGGTGATGAGGTGCGGGTGCGCGACGAAGGGCGCGAACGCATCGTGGTCGTCCAGCGCGTCATCACCAAGCGTGTCGGCGCGCCGGTGGCCGCCGAATGCTACATCGACCACAGCCCTCCCCCGCCGCCCCGTGAGGAAGCGGTCGCGGTCGCGGTCCGCGACCGCGGCGCGGGCCGTCCGACCAAGCGCGAGCGCCGCAGTATCGAGAAGTTGCTCGGGCGGTCGACGCGCTGATGCCCTCGCTAGCAGTAAGGCCGCTTGGTGGTACCGTCAGCGACGTTACGGGCCAGGACTTAGGAGGGCAATGATGACCGCACCGCTCCAGGTGATCGCCTTGAGCTTCAGCCGCGACGCCGACTCGGGGGACAGGATCCTGGCCGAGGTCGATCGTCTCCGCGGCCGGGGAGTTCTTCGCCTGCTCGACATGCTCTTCGTGGCCAAGAGCCAGGACGGCACCATCGAACGGCTGACCATCGGTGACGACGAGGACTTCGGCGCGCTGCTGGCGGCCGTGATTCCCGTTGCGAACGGCGGTCCGGCGGTGTCGACGTCTGGTCCGGCGGCCTTTGATCCGGCCGACGCGCTGGCGCTGGCCGATTCTCTGGAGCCGGGGACGGCCCTGGCCCTGCTGCTGGTCGAGCACTACTGGGCTGGTCCGCTGTTTGACGCCATCGCCGAGACCGGCGGCACGCTGATCGGCGAGGGCTTCCTGACCCCCGAGGCCGTGCTGGTGGTGGGAACCGAGGTCGCCGCCATGGAGGAGGCCTCTGAGGTGATCGCTCTGGCCCTAGCCGAGGAGGCCAGTGCCGTGCTCGCGGCGGCCGCGGCCCAGGCCGAGGCGGCCGAAGCGGTGGCCGAGTCGCAGCTGATCCAGTCCGCCGCGGCCGCCGACGCCGTCCGGGCGCTGATCACGGCCGGGCTGGTGGAAGAGGCAGCCGCCCACGAGGCGGTCGCGGCGCTGACCGCGGCCGGCCTCATCGTGGCGGCCGCCGATCAGGCCGCCGCTGACGCCGTGGCCGAAGACGTCGCCACCATAGAAGCCGCCGACGAGGTGGCCGCCGAGTCCGTGGCCGAATCCCTGATGACCATTTCCTCCGCCGACGAGATAGCCGCCGAAGCGACCAGCGAAGCCGAGGCACGAGTCAGGGCGGCGTCGATCACCGTGGCCGAGGCCCAGATCCTGCGGTACCTGCCCACCCCGCTCCCCTTCTCCGTTATCGCCGACAAGCTAGGCATCTCCCGGTCGGCAGCCAAGGAGCGAGCGACCCGCCTGTATCACCGGCTCGGCGTCCACAGCCGGGAAGAGGCGGTCAACCGGGCCCGCACCTTGGGCCTGACCAGGGCCAAGTAAAGGCTCAGCTTCGGCTTCGGCGTCCGGTTAGCCAGGACAGGGCGGCGAAGACCGGGGTCGCGAGGCCGAGCAGGAGCGCCGTGCCGGTCAGCGCGCTCTCCAGGAAACCGGGGCCGACCTTTGCGACGCCGAAGTAGTAGGCCACGATGACCGCCATCAGCAGCAGGTACCCGAATATGACCGTGCCGGCTATCTGCCGCAGCCACGCCGCCCGGCCGGTGCGCTGGCCCTTACCCGGTAGCGGGGCCGGCTCTTGGCTTGGT
>PLDT01000075.1:0-3561 GCA_003136255.1 Actinomycetota bacterium | reverse complement strand
CGCAGGTACTTGATCGCCACCCGCGTGCCCGAGGCATCATGGCGGGCCAGCACCACCTCACCGAACCCCCCCGAGCCCAGCGTCTTGACCCCGGTATAACCCGCAACACCCCACTGCCGCGCCACCAGGTCCCCGCCCATCGCCCCGCCCCCAACCCCCGACCTGATGACCGCTCAGCATGAAGCGGGCGCAGCGGCCCTGTCAATCCCCGAATCGCAGGTATCGTTTTGACGAACATTGACCACCAAAGTGCGAGGCCGCAAAAGGGGCCGCCGGACATGCCCAAGTTCGAGTACGCCCCCGCGCCGGAGTCCCGCGCGATCGTCTCCCTCAAAGAGTCCTACGGGCTCTTCATCAACGGGGAGTTCACGGCCAGTGCGGACGGCCGCGCGTTCAAGACCATCTCGCCCGCCACCGAGGAGGTCCTGGCCGAGGTGGCCGAGGCGGGCCCGGCCGACGTGGACCGCGCGGTGACCGCCGCCCGCCGGGCCTACGAGGGCACCTGGTCCGCGCTGCCGGCCAAGGAGCGCGGCAAGTACCTGTTCCGCATCGCCCGGATCATCCAGGAACGAGCCCGCGAGCTGGCCGTCCTGGAGTCCCTCGACAACGGCAAGCCGATCCGGGAATCGCGCGACGTCGACATCCCGCTGGTGGCGGCGCACTTCTTCTACCACGCCGGCTGGGCCGACAAGCTCGAATACGCGGGCTACGGCCCGGCACCAAAACCCCTCGGGGTAGCCGGCCAGGTCATCCCGTGGAACTTCCCGCTGCTCATGCTGGCCTGGAAGATCGCCCCCGCGCTGGCCTGCGGCAACACGGTGGTACTCAAGCCGGCCGAGACCACGCCGCTGACCGCGCTGACCTTCGCCGAGATCTGCCTGCAGGCCGACCTGCCGCCGGGCGTGGTCAACATCCTTACCGGCGCCGGCGACACGGGCAAAGCCCTGGTCACCCACCCCGGGATCGACAAGGTGGCGTTCACCGGATCCACTGAGGTGGGCAAGGAAATCGCCAGGGCCTGCGCGCCCACGCGCAAGAAGGTGACCCTGGAACTGGGCGGCAAGGCCGCCAACATCGTGTTCGAGGACGCCCCGGTCGACCAAGCCGTCGAGGGCATCGTGAACGGCATCTTCTTCAACCAGGGACACGTCTGCTGCGCGGGCTCCCGGCTGCTGGTCCAGGAGTCCGTCTACGACCAGGTGCTGGCCTCACTCCAAAACCGCCTCAAGACACTCCGCCTCGGCGACCCGCTGGACAAGAACACCGACGTGGGCGCGATCAACTCCGCGGCCCAGCTGGCCAAGATCCGCGAGCTGTCCGAGGTCGGCGAGGCCGAGGGCGCGCAACGCTGGTCGCCGCCCTGCGAACTGCCGGTCAAGGGCTTCTGGTTCCCGCCCACCGTGTTCACCGGGGTCTCCCAGGCGCACCGCATCGCGCGCGAGGAGATCTTCGGCCCGGTGCTGTCCGTACTGACCTTCCGGACCCCGGCCGAGGCGGTGGAGAAGGCCAACAACACCGCGTACGGGCTGTCCGCCGGGGTCTGGACCGACAAGGGGTCGCGGATCTTGTGGATGGCCTCCCGGCTGCGGGCCGGGGTGGTGTGGGCCAACACGTTCAACAAGTTCGACCCGTCCTCGCCGTTCGGAGGCTACAAGGAATCCGGCTACGGCCGGGAAGGCGGCCGGCACGGGCTGGAGGCCTACCTCGATGTCTGACACCGGAGCCGCGCCTGCTCGCCTGGCCGTGCGCAAGACGTACAAGCTGTACATCGGCGGGGCCTTCCCCCGCTCTGAGAGCGGAAGGTCCTATGTGGTGACCGACCACCAGGGCGGGTTCTTGGCCAACGCGGCCCTGGCCTCCCGCAAGGACGCCCGGGACGCGGTGGTCGCCGCCCGCAAGGCGTTCGGCGGCTGGTCGGCGGCGACCGCCTACAACCGGGGCCAGGTGCTGTACCGGGTCGCCGAACTGCTCGAGGGCCGGCGCGCCCAGTTCACCGCCGAAGTCCGCGCGGCCGAAGGCCTGGGCGCCCGGCAGGCCGAAGCCGTGGTGGACGCGGCTATCGACCGCTGGGTCTGGTATGCGGGCTGGGCCGACAAGATCGCCCAGGTGCGCGGGGCGGCCAACCCGGTGGCCGGCCCGTTCTTCAACTTCTCCCTGCCCGAGCCCACCGGCGTGGTCGCGGTGATCGCTCCGGAGGCCTCCAGCCTGCTCGGCTTCGTCTCGGTCGTCGCGCCCGCGGTCGTGACCGGCAACACGGTGGTGGCGCTGGCCAGCGAGCGCTGCCCGCTGCCCGCGGTGTCCCTGACCGAGGTGCTCGCCACCTCCGACGTGCCCGGTGGGGTGATCAACGTGCTGACCGGCCGCGCGGCCGAGGTCGCGCCCTGGCTCGCCTCGCACATGGACGTCAACGCGATCGACCTGACCGGCGCGCCGGACCCCCTGGCCGATGACCTGGCTGTCGCCGCCGCCGACAACCTTAAGCGGGTCCTCCGCCCCGGCGCCGAGGACTGGACCCAGCCCCCCGGCCTCAAGCGCATCCTCGCCTACCTAGAGACCAAGACCGTCTGGCACCCCACCGGCACCTAACCCGCCCCATCCGCCTCCCCAGCCCCAAACCGGGGCAGCAGCGGCCCGCGGTGCGTCCCGGCCCCCGCGCAGCGCATCCCGGTTTCCGTGTCGATGACGCATCGTGCCTGCTCTTGCAGATACAAGGTGACATCGACCCGCATCTAGCCGCGGGACCGGCCGCGTAGCCCGAGGCCGTCACCCCGACGGTCATGACATCCGTCACGCTCAGGACCGGAGCTGTCGCACTGGGCCAGCGCCAGGCACGCGCCTAGCGTTGAGGACATGACGACGAGCGCTCAGTCCCCGGCCCCGATCCGTAATCACAGCCGCCTCTGGTCGGCCGCGAAGATCGTGGTCTTCGACATCGCCGGCCCGCTGGCGGCGTACTCGATGCTGCGTTCGGCCGGGCTGAGCGCCGTATCGGCCCTGGTCCTGAGCGGCGTCCTGCCTGGCGTGGCCGTGCTGGGCGGCCTGATCCGGCACCGCCGCTTGGATGCCGTCGGCGCCCTGGTGCTGGCTGGGATCGCCGTCGGCTCGGCCCTGGGCCTGCTCAGCGGCAACGCCCGCCTGATGCTGGTCGAAGGCTCGGTGCCCACCGCGGTGTTCGGGCTGCTGTGCCTTGCCTCGCTGCGGTCGCGCCGGCCGCTGATCTTCCGGTTCGCCCTGGAGTTCATGGGGGGTGACACCCCCCGCGGCCGGGACTTCGACGGCCTGTGGCAGTACGACGGATTCCGTCACGCCTTCTGGCTCTTCACCGTGGTCTGGGGCGTGACCTACCTGGCCGAAGCCGCGGCCCGGATCGTCATCGTCGAGACCACCTCGACCGGCACCGCCTTGGTCGTCTCCAAGTTGATGCCCTATGCCGTCGGCGGGGTCCTGGCCGCCTGGATGACCATCTACGGCCGCCACACCCGCCGCCAAGGCGAGCGCATGGCCGCCGCGGCCATCCTGCGCGAGGCCGCGCTCGAGCCGGCCTCAGCCTGAGACGGTCAG
>PLDT01000472.1:0-13618 GCA_003136255.1 Actinomycetota bacterium | reverse complement strand
CCTGACGCAGCACGTCAACCACGAAGTTCGGCTCAGTGTGCGTGCCGAACTGGTGGCTGAAGATGTCGATGCAGGAGTTGCCGCACGACGGGGTCGCCGCGCTGGCGGTTCCCGCAGTGAGCGCGCCTGCTACTCCGACGCCGCCGACCAGGGTCAGCGTCGCCGCAGCGGCGAGCACTTTGCTCTTGATGGACATGGGTAAAGATTCCTCTCGGGGAACTCGCAGCCGTACCCTGCGCACGGCTGCGCCAAGCTGGCCCCCGCAGCACGCATCGGAACTTGCCCGATGCTCGGCACGCTGCCGGCTCGCGGTGGCCGGATCAGGTCAGGAACGGCTGACCTAGATCGGTCTTGCGGTCTGGAGAGGGAAAGACCTTAGGAAACCCTGAAGTCTCCGACAATTAGGACGCCGGGCCCGCCGAAAAGGTTTACCGGCCGACGCATCTTGTATACGTGCTCTTTCACCAGGTACTACGACGGTGACGCCGACCCGCCATCGCGGAGGACCGACGTCACCGTCACTTTGTTACCAGTCAGAGTCCGAGCTCAGGCCTACTTGAGGATCCCGATGTCGGCGCCCCAGAGCTGGTTCACATCAACGGTGCCCAGCTCCGGACCCGGGATGAAGAACGGCGGGCTGGAGTTGGAGAAGCCGGTGATGTTGTCAACCTGCAGCTGCGGACGCGGCAGGTCGGTCGGGTAACCACTGTTCGGGTAGGTCAGGACGAACGNNAGTTGGTGTCCGAGCCGTTGATGACCGGAACGTACCCACCGAACAGAGTGTTCAGCGAGTCGAAGATGTCATCGATCCACACCGTCTTGGAGGACACGCCACAAGGCTGCAGCGTAACGCCCTCCTCCTGAACAGCCGTGCTGGCCACGCCCATGCACAGACCGGAGTCCACGCCGAACGGCGCGTACTCGATCTCGAACGCCGGGTCGTTAACGGCGATCGTGTTCTGGCCGTAGCAGTCCGGGAAGTTGGCGCCGGCTAGGCCGGCCGGGATGCAGCCGTAGTGCAGCGCGACGTCAGCCGAGACCAGGCCGGCCGCGAAGAAGTCGGCCGTGGTGCCCTGGAATGCCGCGGTCCAGTCTTCGGCCGGGTCGAAGTTCGCGGTGCGGAACAGGATGATCGGCTGGCCGACCTTCTCGCCCTGACGCAGAACGTCGACCACAAAGTTCGGGTTCCCGTGGGTGCCGAACTGGTGGCTGAAGATGTCGACACAGGAGTTGCCGCACGACGGGGTCGCCGCGCTGGCGGTTCCTGCGGTGAGCGCGCCCGCTACCCCGACGCCGCCGACCAGGGTCAGCGTCGCCGCAGCGGCGAGCACCTTGCTCTTGATGGACATGGATTGTTCCTCTCTTGGAACCCACAGCCGTACCCTGCGCACGGCTGCGTCGAGCTGGCCTCCCGTAGCACGCGCAGTCGGACGGCTTCCGACCTGGCTCGGCACGCTGCCGGCTCACGGTGGGCTGACCAGGGCAGGAACGGCTGACCTGATCGGTCTTACAGTCTGGAGAGGGAAAGTCCCGGGCAAGCCCGGAAGTTCTGGGGCCTATGAAGTTGGGGCCTATAGGGATCGGGCAAGCTCAATAGGGAAAACGAAACATAGCGGAATTGTCGTACTGCGACTACAGACTGAAACCAATACAGACCAATCGGGCCAACGGCGGCTACCATGGTCCATAGATCCTCGTCCTCCTGTGCAGGCCGGGGGTCAAGGTCCCGCCCGGTGAGTTGCGGTCACCGGGCTGGGGCCGCCTAAGCCGTCTAGCTGCGTCAGTCCCCTGCCAGCCAGGCCCGATCAGAGTGGTGACGCGGATCCGGCGCCGCCCGCTGAGTGGGTCCCGCTAGCTCTGGTTCTTTATCCCACACTAGGGACGCCTGATGCGGGTAAACCGTTGGCATGGCTCGCGATAATTCACCGACGTGACCGAATTGCAACTTTTAAAGCCGCGCCGACAGCGACCACCTAAAGATGAGCAGGAAGATACCACGCTTGCCGACCTGACCCGGAGCGCCGATACTTAGCCGCGTGTCTGGATCCGTGATCCCTTGTGTGGGCGCCGTCATCAAAGATGATCAGGGGCGACTCCTGCTCATCAAGCGCGGGCATGAGCCTGGCGCCGGGCTATGGTCGCTGCCCGGCGGGCGGATCGAGCCGGGCGAGACGGACGCCGAAGCGCTGGTCCGGGAAATGCGGGAGGAAACCGGCCTGGACGTGCAGGCGGGACCACTGCTGGGCAGCGTACGGCGACCCGCGCCGGGCGGCAACGTCCTCGACATCAGGGACTACGGGGCCACGATCACCGGGGGAACGCTCCGCGCGGGCGACGACGCGGCGGAGGCGCGCTGGGTGGCGTCCGGCGACCTGGCGGGGCTGCCGATCACGGAAGGTTTGGTCGAAGCCCTTACCGACTGGGGTGTTCTGAGCCAATGACGGCATTGATCGTCCTATTTCTTCCTTTCCGTCATTCATAAGGACCAGTCGTCACCTCTGCCGGGTTTAACGGCATGTATCGGAGCTCATTCCGGTGCTTTACCGATTTTGGCGTGGGCGACCGCGTTTCCCCGGGCCACGATGACCTCGGCCATTTTGCGAGAGGCCTCGTCGATCATCTCGTCGCCGAGCATGGCCGCGCCGCGCTGGTCGACCGTGGTGGCGTGGTCGTAGGCCTCGATGATCGCCGCGGCACGCGAATAGTCGGCTTCGGAGGGCGCGAACGCCTGGTTAACGGGTTCGACCTGGCTCGGGTGCAGCGCCCACTTGCCGTCGAAGCCGAGCGCCGCCGAGCTGGCGGCCGACCGCCGCAGGCCCTCGAGGTCGCGGACCTTCAGGTACGGCCCGTCGATAGCCGCCACGCCCCGCGAGCGCGCCGCGATCAGGATCCGCATCAGCGCGTAGTGGTACGCGTCGCCGCCGACGTAGCCCTCCGGCTGGCCGCCGACGTCCAGCGACCGGATCCCGACGCTGGCCATGAAGTCGGCGGGCCCGAACACCAGCGCCTCCAGGCGCGGCGACGCCGCCGCGATCGCGTCCACCGCGGCCAGGCCCCGGGCGTCCTCGATCTGCGCCTCGATTCCCGTCTGCCCGACCGGCAGGCCCGCCTCTCGTTCGACTTGGCCGAGCAGCAGGTCCAGCCATACGACGTGGTCTGGCGACGTCACCTTGGGCAAGATGACGGCGTCTACTCCCCCGCCGGAGACCACGTCCAGCACGTCGCGGTGAGCCCACTGGGTGGCCGCGTCATTGACCCGGACCGCGACCACCCGGCCGCCCCAGTCACCGGTGACCGCGGCCGCCGCGTTCGCCCGCGCCTGCGCCTTGGCGGCGGGCGCGACGGCGTCCTCGAGGTCCAGGAACACCTCGTCGGCGGGCAGGCCGCGCGCCTTCTCGATGAACCGCTCGCTGCTGGCCGGCACCGCCAGACACGATCGCCGAACCCGATACGCTCGCTCCATCCCAGGAGCGTAACCCTCACCCGCGAGCCAACGGGCTGCACACGCAACACCATTGGGTGACCAGCGGCAGGTACCACGTTTCGTTCGGGATAATTAGGCTGAGACGACGTGGGTTCGTAGCATGAACTCATGAGTCCCCCGCTGATGTCCCCGCCGACCGCCGAGCAGATCACGAAGGCACTCGACGGCGTGCAAGACCCCGAGATCCACCGGCCCATTACCGAGCTTGGCATGGTCAAGGGCATCGACATCGCGCCGGACGGGACGGTGCGCGTGCAGGTGTGGCTGACCGTCGCGGGGTGCCCGCTGCGGGACACCATCATCCGCGAGGTCACCGCGGCCGTCAGCAAGCTGCCCGGCGTGGCCTCGGTCCGCGTGGACCTGGACGTGATGAGCGATGAGCAGCGGCAGGCCCTGCAGACCCAGCTGCGCGGCGGGCGGCCCGAGCCGCAGATCCCGTTCGCCCAGCCGGCCTCGCTGACCCGGGTTTACGCGGTGGCCAGCGGCAAGGGCGGGGTGGGCAAGTCGTCGGTCACGGTCAACCTGGCCGTGGCGCTGGCCGCCTCGGGCCACAAGGTCGGCGTGGTGGACGCCGACATCTACGGCCACTCGGTGCCGCGGATGCTGGGCGTCACCGGCCGCCCGACCCCGGTCGAGAACATGATCATGCCGCCGTCGGCGCACGACGTGAAGGTCATCTCGATCGGCATGTTCACCAAGGGCAACACGCCCGTGGTCTGGCGCGGGCCGATGCTGCACCGGGCGCTGCAGCAATTCCTGGCCGACGTGTACTGGGGCGACCTGGACGTGCTGCTGCTCGACCTGCCGCCCGGCACAGGTGACGTCGCCATCTCCGTCGGCCAGATGCTCCCCTCGGCCGAACTGCTGGTGGTGACGACCCCGCAGCTGGCCGCCGCGGAAGTGGCCGAGCGGGCCGGAGCGATCGCGACGCAGACCCATCAGCGGATCGCCGGGGTCATCGAGAACATGTCCTACCTGGTCTGCGCGCACTGCGGGGAGCAGACGGAGATCTTCGGCTCGGGCGGCGGAGTTTCGGTGGCCGAGGCGCTGAGCCGGATTACCGGGACGCAGGTACCGCTGCTCGGTCAGGTGCCGCTCGATGTCCGGCTGCGCGAAGGCGGCGACGCCGGGATCCCGCTCGTGCTCGGCGAGCCCGACTCGCCCGCGGCGCTCGCGCTGAGGAAGATCGCGGACGAACTCGGCGCCCGCCGCCGCGGCCTGGCTGGGCGTCAGCTGGGGCTCACGCCGCGCTAGTCGGTTTTTTAAGGGTTCAGGTGGCGTCGATGTCGTAGGGGGCGCGCTCGCCGGGGGCGAGCGGCGCGCCGTTGGCCCGCGGGCGGCCGGCTTGCGCGGCGGCCGTGGCCGCGGAGTCCCCGTGGTTCCCGTTCAGGTCGTCGAACAGGTGCTTCTGCACGAACCGTTTGGGGTTCAGGTCCTCGATCTCGAAGTCGGCGAACTCCGGTCCCAGCCCTTCGCGCAGGTCGTTCTTGGCCCCTTCGGCGATCCGGCGCAGGTCACGCAGGGCTTGGCCGGCCTGGGACGCGATCTTCGGCAGCTCCTTCGGGCCGAAGACGATAAGCGCGATCACCGCCAGGATAAGCAGCTTGGGGATATTCAGATCGAACACGCTCAGGTCTCCGTCGCGCTGGTGAGGTCACGCACTCGTACGTCCACTCTAAACCGTGTCAGAGCGGACCGTAGCCGGGCTATGGACCTCACCGTCACCGGAAGGGGTTGGCCCACGATGCCAGCCGGGCGAAGCCGCGGGACATCCGCTTCCAGAAGCCGGGCGGCGTGTCGTGCGGCAGGACACTGATCACGTTGTCGACGGTCTGGGCCGGCGCGTCGGCCATCACGGTGTACACCATGCCGCGGCTGGACCAGGTCAGGGACCGCTGATCCGGCTCCGCGGCATAAATCGCGTGGCCGGCCACGGTGATCTTCTGCCAGCCGGTCAGCTTGGCGGCCAGGTTGCCGCGTTGCTCGAACACCGAGACCACCGACAGGCCATCTGAATAGCCCAGGTCAAGCACGGCTCCGGTACTGGTGTGGGTCTGCGCGCCGGTGAACAGCGAGAGACCGCCGGGGAGTTCGGGCGGGACCAGCCAGCCATGAGAACGCAGGGCAAGCAGCTGGGCAGCCGGGAGCGGATCGGTCCACGGTCCCTGCGGATCGGACGGTCCGCCGGCCGGCGCGGCGGCCGGGGCCTGCTTGGAGAACTGGACGTTGAAGAACACGTCTTCGCTGATCACGTGCGAGGCGGTGTCGAAGACCTCTCGCTCCAGCGGCAACCTGGTGGCGTCGTCCAGCCAGAACCTCGCGGCCAGGCTGCCGTTGTCGCGCCGCGCCTCCACGATCTGGGCCGCGCGGTTGTCGGCCGAGCCCACTCCGGCGTACACCACCACGTAGTGCATTTCGAGCAGGTGCACGAGCTGGGTGGTAACGCCCAGCACGCCTTCGGGCCACTGCGCGTCGGTGTCGGAGGACAGGTAGGGCTCGCTGCTGGAGTACGTCCCGGCGACCAGCGTCCGGGTCACGGTCTGGCCGCCGCTGGCGTGCCAGATGTCCGACACCAGCACGGTCCCGCCGCTCATGCCCGAGTGCGAGATGATTTCCTCGCCCTGGTAGGAGGTCACGACCGCCGCCTGGGCCGCCTGCGTCAGCAGGCGTGCGGCCAGGGCGCTGGCCGACGCGCTGGCCGGGGCGCTGGCCGGGCGCCGGGTGGTCGGTGACGGCGTGCCCGCGGCCGGCGCCGCCACGGTTTCTGCGGTTTCTGCGTCCGGCGACGCGCCGACCGCGGGCTGGCCGCTGCAGGCGGTGACCAGGAAACTAGGCACGGCGACCGCGAGCACGGCTAGCAGCAGCGCTGGCCCGCGGCCGTGGTTTACGGGGCGGCCGTGGTTTACAGGGCAGTTGAAGGCGAACACAGCGGCCTCAAGGTTGGGTCACGTCCGAGTCGGCCACCGATGCCCCTGGCGATGGCTGACCCGACGGGCCGGTGAACGGAACCTCGCCGGTGGTGATCGCGTGCTCGACGCTGTACATCTCCACCGGCGGCGTGATCCTGGGCCCGGGCGCCGCCTCACCGCCGCCGCCCGCGGTGAAGGCGGCCGTGCTCAGACCGACGACGAGCGACAGGGCGCCCAACACCAGGTAGCGACGGCGGACCGGTCCCCTGGAACCCGGCCGTAGAATCTCTCGCCGGCCCGCGGCCCGCGGAGCGGGCGCCAGGCGCAGCCGCCGCCGCCGCGGTGGCAGCGGCCCGCCGGGACCGGTCATGGCGATCAGGCGCCGGGTCATGGCCGCTTCGGCCGGGGCCCCGGACAAGAGCATGCTGAGTTTCTGCTTCAGCGCCCGGAGCTCGGCAGCCTCGGTCCGGCACTGCTGGCAGCTGGCCAGGTGGGCGTGCGCACGATCGCGTTCCGCTCCGTCTAGTTCGCCGTCGACCAAGGCCGACAGGCGGTCACCGAGGTGGCTCATGATCCACCTGACCGCTTCAGCCGGGGTACCAGGCTCTGACGCCGGCGTCCCTGGCCCCAGGCGTGGGCTCCGGTGCCTTTGTCTTCGGTTGCCTTGCTGTCGGTGGCCCTGCCGTGAGTGGCTCCAGCGTCGGTGGCCCTGCCGTGGGCGGCTCCGGTGGCCGTGACCGGGGCCGGCCTTCGGTGCTCGAGTGCGGCCCGTAGCTGAGCTCGCCCGCGGTGGATCCGGCTGCGCACCGTACCCAGCTTGACGCCCAGCGTGGCGGCGATCTCTTCGTACGAGAACCCTTCGATATCGCAGAGCACCACGGCGGCGCGGTACTCCGGCGGGAGGGCCTTCAGCGCCGCCTGGACGTCGTCATCGAGGTGACTGTCATCGAAGGCCTCCGCGGGCGTGGGCTCGGAGCCGGGCAGCCGGTGAGCCATTTCGTCGGCCAGGCCCTCGAACCTGATCCGCTGCTTGCGCCGGGCCCAGTCCAGGAACAGGTTGGTGGTGATGCGGTGCAGCCAGCCCTCGAACGTCCCGGGGGTGTAACTGGACAGCGACCGGAAGACCCTGACGAAGACCTCCTGGGTGAGATCCTCGGCATCGTGCGGATTGCCGGTCAGCCGGTAGGCGAGCCGGTAGACCCGAGCGGAATGCGTCCGGACGATGTCCTCCCACGTCGGGAGGTTCCACTCGGGCTGAGCAGGCTGTGTCGGCGCGGGTTCCAGAGCCCTGGCCTCCTCCAACGAACCGCCCTCCGGGTCGCAGATTGCCACGACTCTTACCATCGTGCCCTGGATTCTTCCGTTGCGCCAGTTGGGGACCGAGAGGCCGACGGCGCGGCCATGAGGACCGCAGAGGACGGCCGATATCGCCTAGGTAACGGCCCGGGACCCGGGAGAGTTCCCGGACCTGCGCATCTGGCGCTAGGCTGCTGCGGATGACGCCACTTGCCTATGCCGCTGAATACATACCCGAAGACGAGCCACTGCTGGCCGCCCGGGCGTATGCGGCCGACCTGGGCGGCACCGAGCCGGTGCAACCGGCGGTAGGCGCGACGCTACGCTTCATGGCCTGCTCGGTCGGGGCCAGGACCGCGGTCGAGATCGGTACCGGCTGCGGCAGTTCCGGCATCTGGCTGCTGCGCGGAATGCGCCCCGGCTCCACGCTCACCAGCGTTGATATCGAGCCGGAATACCAGCGAATGGCGCGGAAAGCGTTCACCCAGGCCGGCTTCGCGCAAAACCAATGCCGCCTAATCCTGGGCCGGGCGCTGGACGTGCTTCCCCGGCTCTCCGATGGCACCTACGACATGGTCTTTTGTGACGCCGATGTGCGAGACTATCCGGATTACCTGATCGCCGCGCTGCGGCTGTTGCGGCCCGGCGGCGTCGTGGCCTTCAATAACGCGCTGCCGACGGCAACGCTCCGGGACGACCCCGAGGTCTTCGACGGCACCACCGACCTCGCTCACCAGGTACGCGGGGATGACCGGCTCGTCCCGGTGCTGGTGCCGCTGGGCAATGGCCTGCTCGCCGCGGTCAAGAGGGGTGACTAGGCCCGGTCACCCGACCACGGACTTCAAGGCGTCGCCAAGCTTAGCCGCCTCGTCCGCCGTCAGTTCGACAACCAGGCGCCCGCCGCCTTCAAGCGGGACCCGCATCACGATGCCGCGCCCCTCCTTGGTGACCTCGAGCGGACCGTCGCCCGTCCGCGGCTTCATCGCCGCCATTCTCCCATCCCCTTCCTCCCGGCTCCATGCGCTGCACCTCGGCGAGCACCACGCCCTCAGGCGCTGCGCGCTGCAATCCCGGGTGCCCGCGGCGGAACCGGCCAGTCACAACCGTTCCTATCTGTCGCCCTATTATCCCGTGTTCGGAAGCAGAATGGTAATGATCGGTCATGCTCGCTGCCGTCCGGGGGCGCGCAGCAGGCTTTTCGCCGGCCGTTGAGCGATTACGCCGGCGCGGCGCGTGATCAAATCTGCTGAGCGCGGGCCGGCGCCCCGGGAGCCTGGTCTGAGCCGTGGGGCGGGCCCGCCGGCCTGGTTTGAGCTCCGGGGCGGTACGGGAGGAAGCGAAGTTGGAGAAAAGCGCCGAGCGGCGGGCTCGGGCGGTGCGGCGTGTGCTCATCGACCTGAGCCCGCTGCGGCGGTCACGCGATCTGCGCCTGCTGGTCCTCGGCGAGCTCGTGTCCGTGCTCGGCACCCAGCTGACTACGGTGGCGGTGCCGTACCAGGTGTACCAGCTGACCCACTCGTCCCTCGACGTAGGCCTGGTGTCGCTGGCCCAGCTCTTCCCGCTGATCGGCGGAGCGCTCTTGGGCGGATCAGTAGTCGACGCCATGGACCGCCGCCGCCTGCTGATGCTCGCGCAGGTGCTGATGGCCTGCTGCAGCGCGGGCCTGGCGGTCAACGCCGACCTGGGTACCGCGCTGTGGCCGCTGTTCGTCCTCCCGGCCCTGACGGCCGGGTTCGCCGGGCTGGACAGCTCCGGGCGCGGGGCGATCATCCCGAACCTAGTCCAGCGGTCCGAGATGTCGGCCGCGAACGCGATCTTCCAGTCCCTGTTCCAGTTCGGTCTGGTGGTGGGCCCGGCCGTGGCCGGGCTGCTGCTGGCCGGGGCCGGGGTCAGGTTTGTTTACTGGATGGACGTGGCCAGCTTCGGCGCGGCGTTGCTGGCGGCCTTCCTGCTTTCCCCGCAGCCTCCCGCCGGAGCGGCGGACCACCGGCCCGGTCTGCGCTCCATCGTCGAGGGCCTCAGATTCGTGCGGGGTCGCCAGGCCATCCAGGGCGCGTACCTGATCGACATCAACGCCATGGTGTTCGGGATGCCGCGCGCGCTGTTCCCGGCGCTCGCGACGACCTTGTTCGGCGGCGGAGCGTCGACCCTCGGATTCTTGTACGCCGCTCCCGGCGCGGGCGCGCTGGTCGGCGCGCTCACCACTGGCTGGGTGAGCCGGGTCCGTCGTCAGGGGCTGGCCGTCATCGTCGCGGTCCTGATCTGGGGCGTCGCCATCACCTGCTTCGGGCTGGTGTCCTGGCTGCCCGGCGCACTGGCGCTGCTGGCGGTGGCCGGATGGGCCGACGTGATCTCGGCGGTGTTCCGCAACACGATCATCCAGCAGGCCGTGCCGGACGCCCTGCGGGGCCGGCTGTCCGGGCTGCAGACCGCGGTGGTGACCGGCGGCCCCCGGATCGGGGACGTGGAGTCCGGGGCGGTCGCGACCGCCTTCGGCAACACGGTATCGGTGGTGTCTGGCGGCCTGGCGTGTATCGCGGGCGCGCTGGTGCTGGCCCGGCTGCTGCCGGGCTTCCGTCAGCAGCGGATGCTGGAGCATCCACCCGAGCATCCGCCTGAGCGGCCGTCGCAGGCCGGACACGAAAGCTCGTTACTTGTCATCGGGGGCCTCGGACACCTCCAACAATGCTCAAGGCTGGACCTCGAGCACTCTTGGAGGTGGCGGGAATCGAACCCGCGTCCTTCGGTGCATCACCAGGGCTTCTCCGGGCGCAGCTTGCTGTGCTTTTCTCAGCCCCGGCGATCACGCAAGCAAGGCGCCGACAGGCTCAGCCGCTGTTTGATGTCCCGCCTGGCCCCGCGACCGGGTCAGGTAGTAATCCTCCTAGCTGATGCCAGGCACCGGGTCGAAGGCATCCCCGGGCTGACAGACCTCTAACTCGTCTTAAGCGGCGAGAGCGAGGTCAGTGCGCGATGTGTTGGCACTTATTGGTTTGCAGTCACAGGATTTACGAGGTCATAACTGCAACCCTCGGCCCGCTTCCCCTGGTTCAACCACCAAAGTCGAAACCGTTCACCCCCCTATTTAGTTGTGCGGCCAGCGCGATACATTCTGCCGTACTGGACCGTCTACCTACAACTCACGCCAGCCAACCGGAATTCCCGGCCGGCGTGGCGCGGCTGGCCGGGGGTGGCGCGCCTGGCCGACGTGGCGTGCCCGGTCCGGGGTGGTGCGCCCGGTCGGAGTGGCGCGCCGGTCCGGAGTGGCGCGCCGGTCTGGGGCAGGAGTGGGGCGCTCAAGAGAAATGGCCCCTGCGAGCGCTGGCGGTGGCCGAAACGCGCCCGCAGGGGCCGACCGGCAGGGTCGGAGCCGGTCTGATGGCCGGGTCTCCCCCGAGATGAGGCCCGGACCTTAACGTTGACTGGGCCGCAACCCCCGAGCGAATCCCAGTCACACGTGAGGACGCTCGTGAGCACTGGCACGGTTGCTTACTCTTCGCAACTTTTGGTCACATTTTCATAACGCAAAGTGACCGGCCGCTGTCGGCCCGGCTCCTGTCGGTCAGGGCGAACCGGCACGATGGAGCATAGAGCCGGTCATAACCGGCACGATGGAGCATCGGACCGGTTGGCGCCGGAGCGTGCGGGCCCGGCGGGTGGCGCGGGCGGGGTGCACGTGGTGCGGGCGGGGTGCACGTGTGAGGGCTTGTGCTGCGACTCTGGCTGGTGTTGGGCTGGACTCGAAGCGGAGGTCAGTTGCCGAGGGCTGACAGGAACGCGCCGGCCAGCGCGGCGGCGGAAAGCTGCGACGTCTTGCCCGACTCGATGACGGTGAAGGCGATGTCGCGGCGGAAGCCGACGAACCAGCTAGTCCAGGTCGATCCGGTGTGGACCAGGCCGACCTGGCCGTAGACCGGCGTCCCCGGCTGGCTGGCCGCTCGCGCGTCACCCGAGAGGACCGCGTTGCGCATGAGACTGTGCAGCTCGGACACGCCGCTGGGGTTCAGGGCGGTTCCCGAGGGGTCTGGCGAACCCTCGACGAACTGCGGGGTATGCCAGCTGCCCGAGTCCACCGCGGCGGCGACCATGGCCATGGACAGCGGGCTCATCTGGACGTTGCCCTGGCCGATGGTTTCGGCGGCCAGGGCGGCCACGCCCGCCGCGGACGGGACCGACCCGGAGAAGGCGGGAACCGGCAGGGAGGACCAGTCGGATCCGATGCCGAAGCCCTTTACCACCTGGTCGAACTGGCCGGTCGTGAGGCGTTCGGAGAGTCCCGCGAAGGCCGTGCCGCAGCCATCGGCGAAGTCGTCGCTGAAGGACTTGGTCGCGCCGGTCGCGTCGCTGGTGAAGGTCTGCCCGCCGACGGTGAAGGAGTTCTCGCAGGAGATCTGGGTCCCCGCCCTGACCCCGGTCCCCAGCAACGCGGCGGCCGACACGATGGTGAACGCGGTGCCCGGCGTCAGCCTGGCGTTGAGCGCGTCCGCGGCGGGCGCGCCGGACGCGTGGCGCTGGGCCACCGCAAGCACCTCTCCGGTGGACGCTTGGACAGCGACGATCTCCCCTGAGCTGGATACTCCGCCCAGCGCGGCCAGCGCTGCGCCCTGCACCTTCGAGCTGATCGTGGTGCGCACCGGAGTGCCAGCCACACCCGGCCACCGCGCGAGCACGCCCACCTGGCGGCCGGTCGAGGTCACCGCGACGACCTCGGTCGTCGGCATGCCGAGGAGCTGACGCTGATACTTCTCTTCCAGGCCGGACAGCCCGACGGTGGTGCCGGGCAGGTAGAACGCGCCTTCATTGCGCAGTACCGGGCTGGTTTCGTTGCCCACCGCACCGACCAGTCCGCCGGCTTCGGCCTGAAACAGCCGCGCTCGTTGCCGCTGAACCACGAGGCCGGGCACGTCGCGGAGCTCGGGGCGCAGGCTCGAGTACGTCGCGGGATCGAGCGAAGCGAGCTTGAGGAACTGGTTCGGCGGGGCCGCGCTGATCTGGCCGAGCACCTGCCCGGAATCCAGCCCGGTCGCGGTGGCGAAGCGGTCGGCCGTCGCGGCCGGGTCGGTCAGGGCAGAGGGCATCACGCCCACCACGTAGACCGGGCTCGGCACCTGCAGCGGCTGTCCCTCGGCGTCGAGCACGGCGGCGCGATCGGGGAACTGCGTCACCACAGCCAGCCGTTGCCCCTGGCCGAGGCCCGGGTAGACCACGCTCGGCGCCCACCGCACCGTCCAGGTGCCGTCGGTCCGGATCAGCCCGAACGAGCCGTGGTACGTCCAGACCCGCCCCTCCTCGGCCAGATCGACCGAGGCGGTGAAGGACGCTTCCGCGGTACCGCCGTGCTGGGTAATCGAATCCATGGTCAGGAACAGCTGGGTGGCGTCGAGCTGCGCGAAGGTGGCCTTCAGGTCGGCGGCCGCGGTACCCGGCGAGGCCGTGGTCAGCGCGCCCGCGGCGGCGTAGTGCTGCTGCTGCCAGGCGAGCAGGAACGCCTGCGCGGTGGGCTCCGCGGACAGCTCCGTGCCGAAACCCGTGGCCAGGCCGATCACTAGTATCCCGACGGCGACGATGGCCAGCCCCGCGATCCGCGCGCGCTTGACCTGCCGGCTCGCAGGCGCGGACCGGCGGCCGGAGCCTGACGAACCCGCGGACCCGTGCCGGGCCGACCGGGCCCGGCGCGGTACACCGGGTGCAACGCGACCACTGGGGCTGACCGGGTCAGCGGGAGCGGCGAGGCCAGGAGGAACAACAGGGTCAGGACGGACAACGGGGAGGACAGGACCGAGGCTGGCGGGATCAACAGGGAAGACCGGGCCGCCGGAGCTAGGGGAAACACCAGGGAGAACGCGGGCGCCGAAGCTGGGGGGGATGACGGGGCCGTCGGGGTTAGTGGGGCCGTCGGGGCTGGTGGGGGTGAAGGGGGTGAAGGGGG